>JAFSXJ010000019.1 GCA_017444065.1 Paludibacteraceae bacterium
AAATCCTTCTGTTCCATAGTGCTTGTGTTTGATTACTGATTTTCGCTACAAAATTACAAAAAAATCTGACTTTTGCAAGAGGAAGAAGAAAATTTTTGCAAAATAGAGGAAAGAAAGTGAGAAATTTAATGGAAATGGAGAAATGAGGCGGCTCGAAGAGCCGTGCCTGCATTCAATGCAGGCGCAATGAACGAAGTATGACGGAAACCTGCATGGTAAACGAATCAAAAACCAGGAATCATGGGGCGGCTCTGGGGAGCCGTGCCGGCATTCAATGCCGACGCAATGGACGAAGTGGCGGCGATGTCATCGCAGGTAACTGCTATGAAGAGGCGGCTCTGAGGAGCCGTTACCCAAATACCATTTGGGCGCAATGAACAAAATAGATGGCGAGTGGCGAGGTGACCGATAATAAACGTCTGTCTTGTAATGTCACCGCTTTATTACGCTGTAGGTGACAGACTACAGACCACTTTGCTGATTGGGTGACAGGATACAGAGCACTTTGCTGATTAGGTGAGAGAATACAGACCACTTTGAAATGTCTTCCTAAACGCAGGATGCCTCTTTGGGGATGCAAAACACAAATTTCTCAACAAAAATTTGCAAATCTCAAAATTTTATAGTATCTTTGTATGCGTGAAGCAATATGGCACAGGATACTATACATCAAGTTGTTGACCCGCAGCACCCGCTGATCGTGTGCAGGGCGTCGGCAGGAACGGGCAAGACGTTCACGCTGGCGGCGTACTACATAGCGATGCTGTTGAGTGGAGAGAGTTACCGTAACATCCTTGCGGTAACGTTCACCAATGCCGCTACGGCGGAGATGAAGGAGCGTATCCTGAGCTACCTGTTGCGCATCGCTCATGGCGAAGAAGATGATTTCCTTCACGTCGTCCGCACGTTCATGCTCCGCGACAACGATGTTCCCGACGCCATATTGTGCTCGCGTGCGAATGAGTGCCTGCATGCCATATTGCGGGACTATGACAACTTCAGCGTGACGACGATCGACTCGTTTCTTCAGCAACTCATCCGCGGATTGGCGCAGGCTATCGGCCGCACGGCGGATTTCAGTATCAGTACGGATGCCGACCAGGTCATCACCAAGGCGGTTGACACTATGCTTTCAAGCGAGTTGACGGAGGACAGCAAGCGTACTGTATATGACTACATCGCTCGTCGGCTGGGCGACGGCAAGAGCTGGGATATCCGCGCCGGCCTCATCCGTATAGCCGGGCAACTCTACCGCGAGAGCGTGCAGGTTCACAGCACCCGTCTGGGCACAGCCGAACCGCTCGTGCTGGACGAGCAGAAGATAGATGCCTACAGCAAGGCTCTGTACGCACGCTACAATGCCGAACTGAAACAGTTCACCGCAATGGTGCAGCAAGCGAAGAGTGACTACGACGCCAAGGTGCCCTACACCACAGGACGCGATGCAGGAAACGCCATCAGCAACATGGTTGACTCCGTCACGAAGCTGGCTGACATGAGCAAGGATTATATCTTCCGCGGAGCCACGGCGAACGGATTAGCCACGATGCAGGCAGACCCGCGCCTGCGCGCCCTGCAAGACGCCTGCGACCGGATGCGCCGCACATACTGGGAGGTGACATGCTCGCAGACCTACCTGCACGACATGCGTCTGATGCACGCCCTTGAGCAAAGTATCCGGCACTCGCTGATGAGCACGAACACCGCGCTGCTCGCCGACACAGCTGTCACCCTTGCCGAAGCACTACGGCCGGGTGATGCGGACTTCATCCTGGAGAAAGCGGGCATACGTTACCGGCACATCATGATGGACGAGTTTCAGGACACGAGCCAACTGCAGTGGAGGGTGTTCACGCACCTGATACAAGAGGTGCTCGCCGTGCCCGGGCAGACTGTACTTATCGTAGGTGACACCAAGCAGAGCATCTACCGATTCCGTAACGGCGACTGGCAGATAATGGAAGCCATAGGCCGCACCGAGCTGCAGGAAGCCTATAACCCCTCCGTTGCGCCGCTCGTCCGTAACCAGCGCAGCCGCGAGGCGGTGGTGCGATTCAACCTCGGCGTCATGGAGCAGGTAGCCGGACAGGACAACCTGCAGTTCGCTGTTTCGCAGGCTGACAAACGTCCCGTCGGGCAGGCACTGTACGACGAGCAGCAGGCGCACCAGCCATTGAGCAGCTACTACCGCACCGACAAGCACGCCGGCGGCTACGTGAGATGCCGGTTCTACCCGTATTATAGCAAGAGCAAAGCAGCCAAGACCGGCAGGGACGAACTGCTCAAGGAGCCTCAGCAGAGGGCACTGTGGGAGGACGCCTGCCTGACCATTGAGCAACTGATAGCGGCAGGTGAACGACCGAAGGATATACTTGTTCTCGCGCGCTTCAACTCCGAGCTCCGCGACTGGGCGACTTACTGCCGCGACCAAGGAGAACGGTTCCCGCTGCTCAATAGCACGCAGATGGCTTCGCGTGACTCGTTCCGGCTGGAGGCATCATGTACGGTACTGCTACTGGTGGAAGCGTTGCGCTACCTGCAGACAGGCAGTCAGACGGCGTTGGCGTTCCTGCAGTTGCATCGCGACGAAGCAACCATCGACCGCCTGCACAGCATTGAGCCGGCTACCCCGTTATACGACCGGTTGCAGCAACTGCTGCAGATACTATGCTGCCACAACGGCATCTACACGGGCGAGGATACGGCGTACGTCAACAGTTTCCTTGATCAGGTGCAATCGTTCATCGCCTCCAACGGCAGCGATGTGCAGGCTCTGCTGCAGTATTGGGACGACAAGTTAAGTTCTTCCGCCGTCAGCAGCGACAGCAGCACCGAGGCTATCCAACTGATGAGCGTACACACAGCCAAAGGTCTGGAAGGCAAATCCGTTGTCATCCTCAACGCCGGCTGGTTGACGGAGAACGACCATCGTGACTCCATCCTTTGGTCGGAAGCCGTTCGCCTGTCGGACGACAGCCTGCCATACATCCCTCTTCCGCAAGGCAAAGACCTGCAGCGCACGGGCGAAGGAACGCCATACTATCGCTCGTATCGCAGGGAGCATGAGGCGCAGGTTGTGGACAACTACAATCTGCTGTACGTGGCGCTGACCCGTGCGGCGGACAACCTGTACGTCTATGCCCTGACAGAAGCCGGCAAGCCTACGGTGCCTTACTCTACCGTAGCCGCCTCACTGCTCGACTACACCGGTCTGGCGCAAGACATGACGACCTTCGACGGCACCAACGGGCTATACCTGGAATATGCAGACGGCAGTGTACATATTCATCAGCCGGAAGAGGAACGGTCGGCGGTGTTCGGCTTTGCCGGAGCAACACAACTCAGCACCAGCCTGTACAGCGACAGCGGACAGGTGCGTTTCCGCCAGTCGCAGGAGTCAACGCAGTACACCCTTGAAACAGAAGATGCACCAAGCAGCAATGCGCAGACGGATTTCGGATTGCTGTGCCATGACATATTTGCCCATATCGAGCGTTCCGCCGATGCGCCTCAGGTGCTCGCACTCTATCGGCAACAAGGTCTGATAGAGAACGACGAGCAGTACGCACGGATAGCCGAACTCGTCCGGCAGGCATTTGAAACAGACCGGTTGAGGCAGTGGTTCGACGGCTCGTGGCAGCTGATGCGCGAGATGGCTATACTCCAACCGCATGGAACGATACGCCCTGACCGCGTGATGATAAAGGGTGACTCAGCTATCGTGCTTGATTATAAGTTCACCGACCGCCAGCGCCCCAGGTACATCCTACAGGTGCGCGACTACATGCGTGCGCTTCGAGATATGCACTACACCCGTGTCGAGGGCTGGCTGTGGTACGCCTTCACTAACCAACTTGTACGAGTCAATGAATAGTTTCCTTCATGATGTGACCGACGAGCTCCTCCGATGTTTCGGTTGGGACGGACTGAAAGACGTGACACTCGTCTTTCCGATGCACCGCGCGGGAGTGGTCATGCGCAGCGAGCTGCAGCAGCGTATGGCAGCGGAGAATGTGCGTTCGGTGTGGGCACCGGAGATGATGGCGTTGGGCGACCTGTTTGACAGGCTCTGCCCGCTCGGTAAGGAGGATGAGGTGTTTACTGTATGCCGACTGTACAGGATATATAGCGAGTGCCTTCGCCAACTGCCTCCGACAGCCCGAGGCGCGATAGATATAATGGATATTGACCGGTTCTACGGCTGGGGCAGACAGCTGCTGTCGGACTTCACGAACATTGACCAGGGCATAAGCGAATCGGAGATTGACTCATTCTTCCGCAACGCGCTGTCCCTGTCCGACCTCGACCGCTACAAGCTGGACGACGATGTGCGCCACCGTCTGGAAGACCTGCTATACAAAGGCGAGGCACGTAGGCAGTCACTCATCGCGCAGTCCGTGCAGGCACATTTTGCGGCTATGTGGCAGGCAATGCCGGATATCTACAAGCGTCTGCGCGAGCAGATGCAGCACGACGGCAAAGGCTATGACGGCCAACGAATGCGTTATGTCGTATCACACTGGTCTGAACTGCGCACACGTGCCGCAAGCAAGACATACTGTTTCATAGGTTTCAACTACTTGCTGCCCGTCGAACGACGTTTGATGCAGTTGCTTAAGGATGAGGAGCGGGCGTTGTTCTTCTGGGACTACGTCGAGGATTTTCAATCGAACAGCAAGGCTTTTGCATTTATCCGTCAGAATATCCGGGCGCTGCCCAATGTCCTGCCTGCTGTTCATTGGGGCGCACCGCGCACGGTACGTGCCGTCAGTGCCACCTCGGTACACTCCGAGGCGGAATATGCCGGACAGTGGCTCAAGCAGGTGTATCGAGAGAAAGGGGAAAGGACTGCCGTTGTCATCTGCGACGAGGGACAATTGGAAGCGGTCATCTATGGTCTGCCGCCTATCCGGCCGGAGGGCAGCGATGTGCCCGAGGAAATAAATATCACCAAGGGCTATCCGCTGCGAAACACGGTAGTCTTTGCCGAGGTGATGAAGGTGTTGGACAAATCGTTCCGCCGGAAAGCCCTCAGCCCTGTGCAGGCGCTGCAGCACGCTGTGGATTTTGTCGATGCGCAGTCAGGTCTCTCCATCGCGGCAAGACAAAACACCTGGCAGTGGCACTTGGGTCGTGAGGCTCTCTATCAGACCCGTCGGGCACTGATGCAATTCATCCATATCCTGAATGACGGACTCGTCGGTGATTTGGCTGACCATCCCGAACTGCTGCGACGACTGGTGACACGACACCTGGAGCAGGTATCATTGCCATTCCACGGTGAGCCGGTTACCGACCTGCAGGTTATGGGTGTGCTGGAGACACGTACGCTCGATTTCAAACATCTGTTGCTACTCAACGTGGAGGAGGGCGTTATTCCTGCTCACCAACCCGACAAATCATTCCTGCCGTACTATCTGCGCAAGGCCTATGGCTTGCAGACGCACGACGAGCGAGCATCAGTCTATGCCTACAACTTCTTCCGGCTGCTCAACCGAGCGGATGACGTGACACTTGTGTTCAGCCAGTCGCAAACGGCTATGACGAAGAAAACGATGTCCCGCTTCCTGATGCAGATGTTAGTATGCCCTGATGAGTTCATCGTCAAGAAGTTCGTGCTCACCGAGGGTAATACGTTGCAAGCCGTCAATGCCGTGGTGGTGCCACCTGATGCAAGTTGGCAAGCCATGCTGGAACAGGAAAGCAGAGACCTGAAACTCTCGCCGTCTGCCATCAACACGTTCTACGAGTGCAAGCGGAGATTCTACCTGTCATGTATGTTGGGATATGACGAAGAGGACGAACCGGAAACGATCTTCTCCAACCGAACGATGGGACTGTTTGTTCATGAGGCACTGCTGTACCTCTACAGGCACCATTGCGGGTGTGATAACAAGAGCGAGGTGAGCATTTCGCCGAATATGGTGGAGCGGATGAACACCTCTGCCCATCGCGATACGGCACTCCGTAATGCCTATGACAGGCTCAATGCCGATTATATCAGCAATCATCCGGGCGTTGCGCCGATCTATCAGTACGAGCAGCATGAGTTGGAAAACTACATAATGGATACCTATATCCGCTCCGTGCTTGACCGTGACCAATACGATGCCGAGCATCGCGGACTGACCATTGTCATGCTTGAGCAGTCGCAATACGCGACCGTTGACGGCGTTGCCATCGGCGGACGTATCGACCGCATGGATAGGGTAGGCGGCAGGAACGGCTTCCCCGAAGTGACGCGAATCGTCGATTATAAGACCGGTAATTATAAAAAGAGCAAGATGAGTGCCACTGCTGAAGCCTTGCGCAAGGTCAACAGCAACGAGGCCAATTATGTGCGTCAGACGCTAATCTACAGCAGTGTAGTGTACGCTAAAGGCTTAGCATCATCCATTGAGCCGCACTTGTACTTCACATCGCTGAACCTGACGGACGGGAACAACGATACCCGCGTCAGTCTCGGCGGAAAGACGATTGTGTATGATGGTGACCGGCATGAAGAGTTCAGCGGGCTCATTCGCGATATGATTAAGGATATACGCGACGAACGTGAGTTCCCTCAGTGCGACAGTTGCCAGGAGTTTTGTCCGTTCCTTCGCTTGTGCAAGCGTAAGCCTTCGAAGTGGTAAATCAGCCGGGCTCTACGGCTGCCACAACGAGATTTGCCGCTCTGTGCAGTATTGCTCCAATGTTTGTTGCTGTCCCGCCGACAGCCGTGGAGCATAGACGTAATCCCTATCTTTGAAGCTGAAGAACGTGTAGCGTCCCGTCAAGGGGTGCTGCTCGGTTGTGCCGGCGTGGCGGTAATAAAGCGTCTTGCCGCGGATGGCGAGCGCGTGTTCGCTGAGGCTCCGGCGCGAATATGACACATGCAAGGCGCAGAAGAGTGCGACAGAAATGATGGTCGGCGCAAGCCAGGCGAGACGCCTGCGGCGGATGCTGATATAGCAGCAGGCAGTAGCAATGACAAGGCAGACGAGCATCCACGGCGTGATGGTCAGATGCAAGGTCGCGAATGGCAGGTGCTCTATCCAACTGACGTACGAACAAGTCCAACTGCTCAGATAGTGCAGCGCTATAGCCAACCATGTGCCGACCGTCGTGTGCGCCAACAATAGAACAGCCGCACCAAGGATGACTAGTACAAACGACGCAGGCAGAACGACAATATTTGTTAAAAGGAAATAGTGTGACACTTGACCGAAATGAAACATTGCTACTGGTAGTGTGCCAAGCATAGCTGCGATAGAAACAGTGATAATGTCGCGAAACCAATGCAATACTTTAAAGCGAATAGGAACATCTATAATCTTATTTATGTAGGTCACGAACATTTGAATACCAAGTATTGCAGTAAATGATAGTTGAAAACTTATACTAAACAAGCTCAACGGTTCTGCCCACAGACAAATACAGGCTGCGGCTGCCAGAGTGTTGAAAGATAAGGCATGTCGTCGAAGCATCCAGCCGACTTGTACAATAGTCAGTACCACCACCGCGCGCATCACGGAGGGTGACAAACCGGTAATAAACGCATAGCCCCACATCATCAGAATAACCGTCGAGGATTGTAGCACACGCCGCAGGCGTTGCTCATACAGCGGGCGCCACAGACCGAAGCAGGTCAGCAGTGACGCGACCACCATATAGATAATACCCGTATGCAGACCGCTCACGGCGAGCACATGTGCTGCGCCTGCTGCGACGAACGACTGCCGCAGGTCGGAGTCCAAAGCATCACGTTCGCCCAAGGTGATAGCCGAGACGAATGCCAGCGGCCGACCGCTCAGCCCTGCATCGCGGTAGCGTTGCACCAAACGCTGACGGGTGATGGTGGCATAGGCGCGAAGCGTGCGCACCGGTGCATGACCGATACGCTGCCAATGTCCGGCTTGCACATAACCGACACCGACCTTATGTTGCAGGCGCAGGTAATTGCCATAGTCGAAGTCACCCGGGAAAACAGGTTGCGGGCGTGTGATGCGTGTGTGCACAAGCAGTATATCACCCATCGCCGGTGCAACGGTTGACGAACTGTCTGTATGAAGGAACAATACGGCTTGTTGCGAACAGGCGGGCAACAGCACCGTTAGACGCAAACCTGCCGGTTTGCTGACAGGCGGCTCAATGACTTGAACACGGAACACACGTAGAGAATCCAGATAATCCGCTTCAGTATCCTGGCGCAGATTAAAGGGGAAATGCAGATAGTACGCACTGCATATAATCAGTGCTGTAAGCAGGAAGATAAAAACGAAAGGGTATCGTCGGGCCATCTATCGCTTCATTATGCGGATGGCTTCTTCGGGGTCGGATGCTCCGAACACTGCCGAGCCTGCAACCAGCACATCGGCGCCTGCGGCAAACAGTTCGGACGCGTTTTGGGTGTTCACGCCGCCGTCTATCTCAACCAATGTCTTTAGTCCGCGACGGTCAATCTCCTGACGGATAAAGCGAATCTTGTCCATCGTTTCGGGGATGAACTTCTGTCCGCCGAAGCCTGCAAACACCGACATCAACAGCACCATATCTACTTTGTCAAGATACGGTACAAGCCGTTCGACTGCAATATCCGGATTGATAGTCAGGCAGGTGCGTACGCCTTTGGCTTTGATGAGGTCAAGGATAGGCAGCGGGTCATCTACTGCCTCCAGATGAAACCCTACGCTCCATGCGCCGGCGTCGCAGAAACGCTCGACATACTTCTCCGGATGAACAATCATCAGATGCACGTCAAGCGGCTTGGTGCAGAACTTGCGCATCGGCTCCATCAGCGGGAATCCGAAAGAGATGTTCGGCACGAACACGCCGTCCATCACATCCACATGCAACCAGTCGGCGTCCGAGCGGTTAATCATCTCAAGGTCGGCACGCAGGTCGGCGAAGTTGGCAGACAGAACGGAAGGGGCAATGCGTTTCATGGGTTAGCGTTTGTAAAGTGTCAGGCTGTCAATGCAGTCGGCATCAAGCCCGAAGGTTCGTAAGGTCAGTTCATGGCGTGTAACGCGCATCTGCTCGTAGAACGGTCCGCCGGCTACAATAGTATCCATACGACTATGGTTCTTAGGCGTACGTGCCTTGGTGGTGGAGGTGAGGCTTATCCATACCGGCTCGTGGGACTCATTGTCCTCACTCACTCCGTCGCCGCGACGGGCATAAGTGTGGTCATGACCGGAGAAGATGACATCGGCATCATCCAGTGCATAGACCAACGACATCCATATGTCCGGATTGACGCGACCTCGGCGGGAGGCATATACCGGACGATGCATCAGCACAGCCACCCACGGTTGGCAGGCGGTGGATATAGCCTGCTTCGCCCAAGCGTTCAAACGCGTGAAGTCCGACAGCAGTTGCGGGTCTTCCGTGTCAATGACCACGAACCGCAGGTTGCGGAAATCAACAAAGTAGGTTGAGCCTTTGCCGAACGACGGACCGTTCTGAGGCATGGGGAAAGACTCGTACCACGACTCGGGCAACTGACGGTTCACGCCTTTGGTGTACTCATGATTGCCCGCGCAGGCGAGCATCGGCAGACATTCGAACGGTGTACCTTGCAGTTCGCGCATCAGCAGTTGCTTGTAGTAGAACTGCTCGCGTTCCACAAAGTCGCCAAGTTGGGCGTAACACTGCATCTCCGGACATTGCTCGCTTATCCGCAGGTAATCGGAGTGCGTAAGCGTGTTATGCACGTCGCCGAGGACAACCGTCGTCAGCGTGTCAGCCGACTGACAGGCGTAGATTGTGTCATCACGGAAAGTGACAAAACGTGTACTGAGTGTGTCTCCCGTCCACACCGGTTCAGGCGGCATGACGAACCATGCATTCCAGCGGAGAGCACACAATATGGTGCTCCCCGCCAGGATGATTACGGCTATTGTCAGCCATGTGATGGTTCGTTTACTCATGCCTCTGTCATCTGTATTCTGTCAGCTGCGGGGTCCCCAAAGAGCTATGCTCGCGTGGGGTGCTTTGCAGCGGTCTGTATTCTCTCAGAACGGCAGGTCATCGGTTGACTCGCCTGCTGCGGGATCGAAGGTATCGATGTTGGGCGCAGTCATGCCGTCCATCGGCTGGGCTGCCGGTGCGGCAGGTGCGCTCTGGGCTACGGGAGCAGCTGTGGGCTGTTGGGCAGCAGTGTCAACGATGCCCTGCTGCACTTTCCATGCACGGATAGAGGTGTACCAGCGGCCGTTGAACTCGCGGCTCTCGATATCGAACGAGATGGTTACGATATCATCTATTTCGCATGGGTTGTCCTTGATACGCTGCTCACCGAAAATCTCGAAATGCACCTTGCGCGGGTACTGCTCCTGTGTCTCCAGTACGTAAGCCTGCACTGCCCAGGGATTGCCTGAAGTCTTCGACACTCCCTGCTGAAGCGGGAGTTTCTGAATAATCTTACCAGCTATTTCCATTTTCGTTCAGTTTAGAGTTATCCTTTTATCGCTGCCACACCCGGGAGCACCTTGCCCTCGATTGCCTCAAGCAGGGCACCGCCGCCGGTGGAGATATAGCTTACCTTGTCAGCCAATCCGAACTTGTTGACACAAGCCACGCTGTCGCCGCCGCCGATGAGCGAGAAGGCACCTTCAGCTGTTGCCTCGGCTATTGCCTCACCGATAGCACGGCTGCCTGCGCAGAAGTTGTCGAACTCGAACACGCCTGCAGGGCCGTTCCAGAGGATGGTCTTGCAACCCTTGATAGCAGCAGCGAACTTCTTCTGTGCCTCGGGGCCTGCATCCAGACCTTGCCAGCCTGCAGGGATAGCGTTCGACGGGGCGATCTTCTGGTTGGCATCGTTGGCGAAGTTGTCAGCGATGATAGCATCCGGAGCCATGACGAGCTCTACGCCGTTCTTCTTGGCAAGTTCCTCAACGCCCAGAGCCACATCGAGTTTGTCCATCTCAACGATTGACTCGCCAATCTCGCCGCCGTGCGCCTTAGCGAACGTATAGGTCATACCGCCGCAGAGGATGAGCTTGTCGACCTTGCCCAGCAGGTTCTCGATGATGCCGATCTTCGAGCTTACCTTCGAGCCGCCCATGATGGCGATGAACGGACGCTTGATGTCGGAGAGGACGTTGTCAACAGCCTTCACCTCTTTCTCCATCAGGTAGCCGAGCATCTTGTTGTCAGCATCGAAGTAGTCGGCGATAACGGCTGTCGAAGCATGCTTGCGGTGAGCGGTACCGAAGGCGTCCATCACATAGCAGTCAGCGTAGGAAGCAAGAACCTTGGCGAAGTCTTTCTGACGGGCTTTCATCTCTTTCTTGGCAGCCTCGTAAGCGGGGTCGTCTTTCTCAATACCCACGGGTTTGCCTTCCTCTTCCGGATAGAAACGCAGGTTCTCGAGCAGCAGCACCTCGCCTGCCTTCAGCGTAGCGGCTTCAGCCTGAGCCTTGGCGCAATCAGGAGCGAACTTCACCTCTGCTACACCCAGTGCCTTGGCTACAGCGTCCTTAATCTGTCCGAGGCTGTACTTGGCAGCGGGTTTGCCTTTGGGCTTGCCCATGTGGCTCATGATAATCAGAGCGCCACCCTCATTCAGAATGTGCTTCAGTGTGGGCAGAGCGCCACGGATACGGGTGTCGTCGGTGATGTTACCGTTTTCATCCAGGGGCACATTGAAGTCCACGCGTACAATCGCCTTCTTGCCGGCGAACTTGTAATTGTCAATAGTCATCATAATCGTATAATTTAGAAGTTAATATTCCATATAAATGCAAACGCGACTACAAAGGTACAAAAAAAATCCCACATTTGCAAATATAATCAGAAAAAACTTTATTTTTCCATCCTAATCTTTTCCAAATGTGAGAAATTTTTCTTATCTCGTAGGGCTCGAACGATTATTTTTGTGAATTATTTGGATAATTCAAAAAATTTTCGTACCTTTGTGTCGCGTACAGCAATTCTGACGCATCGTATCACACATGATTTATCACTTTCATCCTATATTGAGACCCATGATTTGGGGTGCGGAGCGGTGGATTCTTTCCGCCTACCCGGGTCGTGACAGCATTTGCGTTGAGACGGGCAAGAACATATGGGCGATGCTCTGCGAGCAGAAGGAGCAACTGGTTGGGAAACATGTGTTTGCCCGATACGGCGACACGTTCCCGCTGCTGATGAAGTTCATCGATGCCCGCGATGACCTGAGCATACAGGTTCATCCGTCTGATGCCCTGGCGCAGAAGTACGGTTTGCCGTTTGGTAAGACAGAGATGTGGTATGTTCTGCCCTCGTCCGACGATGCGCGACTGTACTGCGGACTCAAGCAGCAGCTGACGCCCGACGAGTACAAGCAGATGGTGGCGGACAAGACGATTGTCAACGCGCTGGCGGAGTATCCGGTACGTGACGGCGACTGCTTCTTCATCCCTGCCGGACGCATTCACGCCATCTGTTCGGGCAGTCAGATTTGCGAGATTCAGCAGACCTCCGACACCACCTACCGCATCTACGACTACGACCGTGTGGACAAAGACGGCAATCGCCGTGAGCTGCATACCGACAAAGCGGCTGAGAGCATCGATTATACCGTGCTGCCCGACTACCGCACACATTACACGCCTAAGAAGAACGAACCTGTGAACCTGGTCACATGCCCCTACTTCACGACGAACATATTGCATATTGACGCGCCCGTCACGCGCGACTACTCATCGCTTGACAGTTTCGTCACGCTCATCTGCATGGAGGGCGAAGGGGTGCTCACGGAGTATTGCAACGGGCAGGCAACCGATTACCCGTTCCGCCAAGGCGAACTGTTGCTGCTGCCGGCATCCGACAATGCACCTGTGCAACTGTCCGGTAAGTTTCGGGCATTGGAGATTTATATAGAACAAGACTGATGTATTTCGACGAACTACCATTATCTGACGAAGTCCTGGACGCTTTGTGGGACATGCATTTCGACACGTGCACGCCCGTTCAGGAACAGACTATCCCCATCATTCTCAACCATCGCGACGTAATCAGTTGCGCGCAGACCGGCACCGGCAAAACCGCCGCCTATATCCTTCCCTTACTAACCAACCTTCAGTTCGACGGCCACGACCCGAACAAGCTCAATGCCATCATCATGGCACCTACGCGCGAACTCGCGCAGCAGATCGACCAGCAGATGGAGGGCTTCGGCTACTATGTGCCGTTCTCGTCCGTGCCCGTCTATGGCGGTAATGACAGCCGTAACTTCTCGACCCAGACCAACGGACTGAAGACCGGTGCGGATATCGTCATCGCTACGCCCGGACGGTTGCTCAGTCACATGAACATCATGGATATCGACTTCTCCGGCGTCAAATACTTCATCCTCGATGAGGCTGACCGGATGCTCGATATGGGATTCTACGACGACATCATGAAGATTGTGCAGTGCCTGCCTCGTGACAGGCAGACCATCATGTTCTCCGCCACCATGCCCGAGGATATACGCCGTCTTGCCAAGCGCATCATGACTGACCCTGCCGAGGTGAAGATTGCCATCGCCCGTCCGCCGGAGAGTATCGCGCAACGCGCACTCTGCTGCTACGAGACCCAGAAGATTCCGTTCATCATCGAGAGGCTCAAACAGGAGCATCTGAAGAAAGTGATTGTGTTCGCCGGCAAGAAACAGCGCGTGAAGGAACTGACCGTCCTGCTCAGCCGGCAGGGACTGAACGCTCGCGCTATGCACAGCGACCTCGAGCAGAAGCAGAGGGACGAGGTGATGCTGGACTTCCGCAACAACAAGGTCGATGTGATGGTGGCCACCGATATTGTGGCGCGAGGGATTGATGTGGACGATATACCGCTGGTCATCAATTTCGATGTGCCGCGTGATGCCGAGGATTACGTGCACCGCATAGGTCGTACGGCGCGCGCGGAGAACAAAGGTGAGGCGGTCACCCTGGTCAGCCCGGAGGATGCCCGGTATTGGAATAAGATCGAGCGGTTCCTGCAGAAGGATATACAGCGTCTTACCTTGCCATCCTCGCTCGGAGACGCTCCGGACAACAACCTGTATGCCCAGCCGACAGGCGGGCGTCGGCGGAACGGAGGCTTCCGAAGACGCTCAAGAGGCAACCGTTCACCCCGCAAGCCGCAGCATAGAAAATAAAGCAGATCATGACGTCTCGTGCGTATATAGTATTGCTGCTCTGCCTGCTGTCCGGCATGCGGGGGACGGTATGTGCCACCTCACAATCTTCACTTTTCACTTTTCATGAGGCGCGGCAGGTTCTTGCCGCGGCGGAGAGCATGCGCGTGAACGAGGGCAGGCTGTATGACGACAGCCTCGCGCTGGCGGAGGCGTTCGCCACGACGGGCAAGTGGATATATATCTATCCTAATGATTACGCACGCGCGTGTTATTATTACGGTTACCTGCTCCGTCAGCATGGCAATCAGGTAGCCGCCATGCAGGCGTTCATCGCCGGCACCCATGCGCCGTATATCCAACGCGTCATCCCTCTCCCCTGGTTCAGCAATTACCACATCCTCGGACGCATCTACAGCAACATGGGCACGATGTGCCATCTGGTGGATGAGTTCCAATTGGGTTATGACATGTACGAACAATCTGCCATAGCCTTCCAAAAGTCCTGTGACACCACTGCCTACTATTATGCCCTTAATGCGATGGCATTGGAACTCGCGGAACAGAAATTTCACGATGAGACACTCGTCCTATTGGACAGCATTGAGCAAGAGTGCGCTGATAGCGGAGTC
>JAFSXJ010000020.1 GCA_017444065.1 Paludibacteraceae bacterium
ATTCGATTTTGACTTTCAACATCTCTTAGTTCTTCTTTGCCAGCGACCTAAAGCCTGTGCCGCGAAGCGTACGTTCTGTGGTCTGGGATTTGCCGGAATAACTGAGGTTGAATACCAGATTGTTGTCATACACTTCCGCATAGCCTCTCACGGTAATGTCGTAAGGCTCGTACTCGCGTTGCTCCCTGACAATGACGGTGTCCTTGCTTATGATGCCAAGGTCGATGGACAATGTGTCATAATGTTTGATGGTCGTTGGGATCTCAATCGTCCTGTTGTATGGAGCGAAATGCAGACGGCTGTCGGAGACAGCGCCACGTGTGACCGTCACATTGCCGTTCAGCTGGTCTATCGTCAGCAGCAGGCTGTCGCCGTCATGAAGGCTGATTACCTCCAGCGTACCGGACTCGTTGTCAAGATTGGCGACAAGCGTATCGGCTTTTGTCGCACCTTTGAAATTCTCCTCGAGCGTCACTTTGCCTGTCGTCTTGTAGCGATAGGCACCTTTAACGTCACGAACTGCGCTGCTGTCCGTACAGGCGGCAAGGAACAGAACAAGACTCAATAATAGGGTTATTTTTGTTTTCATATGATTATAATGGTTATAGTTGTTTTTAATCATCTGTTTCAATTTCAATTTGCGTGCCATAGTGACATATTGGCAGTTATTTTTCGGTATTGCCAGTGTTTTTGGTACGATTTTTGCACTGCACTTGTCAAACTACCAATTTGATTATCCAAACAGCTATGACACAACATGACAAACCGTCAGTCGCTTTGGTTTTAGGCTCAGGCGGCGCTCGAGGGCTGGCGCATATCGGGGCTATTGAGGCGTTGCAGGAACGCGGTTACCGAATCTCATCCGTATCGGGCTGCTCAATGGGCTCGATTATAGCCGGCATGTTCTGTGCGGGCAAACTGGAGGAGGCGAAGCAGTGGTTCCTATCCGTGGACAAACAGCTCATACTCAAGCTCACTGATTTCTCTATCACCGGCAACTCACTCGTCAAGGGAAGCAAAATCATCAAGGCATTGCAGGATATTGTGCCCGAGTGCAGGATTGAATCGCTGCCTATCCCCCTTACGCTGGTGGCATCCGACCTCATGACTACGGACGAGGTCATCTTCCGCAACGGACCGTTGTTTGAGGCAATCCGGGCTTCTATTTCCATTCCGCTGTTCTTCCAACCCGTACAATGGCAGGGACGGCTCCTCGTGGACGGAGGAATACTCAATCCGTTGCCGCTCAGGCAGATTCAACGTACAGAGGGAGACATTCTTGTCGCTATGGATATATCCGGCAAGGACGGACTGACCATCCAGCATCAGAGTTCGGACTTGGTGCGCATCGCGCAGTCCTTGCAGCAAAATCGTATGGCAAGCATGCCCAAACCCATACGCCGGCTCAGCGAGAATGTCACCAACCGGCTTACAGCTATCGAACGTGCAAAGAGACTCAGTCTGCAGGGAGCGGTCAATTACATCACGATGCTTGACCGCATGTCGGATATGCAGATTCAGCAGAGCACACTCCTTGCTCTGCAACTCACGCCGCCCGACGTACTGGCATCCATGCCGCAGTACACGTTCAACACTTTCGATTTCGACAAAGCGGAAACGATTATCAACGAGGGTCACCGTCTCATGTCCGAAGCGCTCGACACCTACGAGACCTCCTCTACCCTCTAACAGCGCAGCGTTCTAACATCTAACAGTTCAGAGTTGTGCCGGCCAGGGGTTGTGTGTGATACCCGCCATCTGTTCCATCTGCTTGTGAGCCGTCTCTATCAGGCGGTTCACTTCTTGTGCACGCGGTTGCGATTTGTCAGGGAAGATGGGCTCGCCTATCTCGCACTGAAGCAACGGCAGCTCTTTCGGACCGAACAGTTTGAATATACCTTTCCGCTCGCGGAACGTAATCACGCAGGGCAAAAGCGGCATGTTGTACTTGTACGCCATGGTGAACGCACCTTTCTGGAACGGACGTAGCGGTTTGTAGAAATCCCAACGTTTGGCTTCGGGGAAGATGTGCATCCAGTATCCTCGACGGTTGAACTCGTCAAATGCCTCGTTGAACTTCTTCAGCGCAGCCATACCTGCCTCCGCTTCGGGGATGGGCACGCCGCCAACCGTCTTCATGAAGAATCCGTCTTTCGTGCCGAAGTTTGGTGCGAACATGGGTATCTTCACGCTCATTGGCACCTTCGCTGTCAGCAGCACGCACGGACAATCCAGGCGGTAGCAGTGGTTGGCGATGGTGATGGCGCCGTTGGATAGTTCTTTCTTGTACTTCTTAAGCATCTCCCTACCCTTGTAGCGCAGCCCCATCTGCACACGCAGCTTGATGCGCAGCAGGAAACGCACGATGAACGGCACAAGGATGAATGTATTCAGCCGCGCACGGAACGTATCATCCACAAACGGATAGTTCTCATCTACGGTAAACACGCTCGTGAATTTCGGTTGCACCAGTTGCTCATACGGGTTGTCCTCGGGATACGTTATTCCCATCTGCGGAACATACACCCCGTCCGCAACTTTCAGTTCTTCATATTTGGTCATACGGCTATGAATTTGATTATCGCATTTTGGCTGCAAAGATAATAAAAAAAATCGACATTTGCAAGAGGAATGCCGTTTTTTTTATACATCCGCCAATTTTGGCGGATTATTGTAGCATTACCCGTTCGTCTGGTCGTACTCTTCCGCACATAGGTGCCAAAGGTACTGGAAGAGGGTCTTGTAGCCCGTCTCCTTCTGCGCGTTGAAGTTCGCCGTGTCCCGTGGGAGGGATTGGGTTAATATTCGAGAGAAGCGCCTCTATTATATAGTCATTTTGCTACAACCTTCAAGTGCTCAATTGTGCGCCTAATGGACTTATTGACAGCCTGTTGAGAAATTTTCAACGTGTCAGAAATTTC
>JAFSXJ010000021.1 GCA_017444065.1 Paludibacteraceae bacterium
ATTGGATAAGTAGATTACAAAGTAATATTGATAATGGTCAACCTATATTGTATAAAGGACAATGTGGTAGAGGCCATAGTTGCAGTCATGCTTTTGTGTTAGACGGATATTGCACAGGCAGTCATCCGATGTTCCATGTAAATTGGGGATGGGGTGGACATTATGATTGTTGGTGTAGCTTAGATAGCGTCTTCATAAACGACACCACGCACTATGAAAGCCACCAAGCTGCAATCATGGGCATTAAACCGGCACCGATATGTTCCGATGTAACCCTAAATTATTCCTTTTTCTTCCCACCTAAGTTCTGTTATGCTATTGGAGGAGAGTTGACTGTCTCAAATGCGACCTTAAATAATATTATTCAGGGGCAATTATACTCTACAACACAGGTAAGGTTGACTTCTGGAGTCACTATCAGTGAAGGGAGTAATGTGCATATTGCTATTAAAGATGTACCTTGCCCTTCCATACCAAATAGTGCTTCTGTTATGGCAGCACCGGCAAAGAAGGGCTATCATATTGACAACGAGAAGAAAGAGCCCAATGTGTTTTCTCTTTCCCCCAACCCTGTTGCATCCATTCTTCACTTCAACATGTGCGACGAACTCTCTCATGCAAAGATTTACACCATCAACGGGCAATGTGTGCTGCAAGCGTCTCAGACGGATATTGATGTTTCCGCCTTGCCGCAGGGGATGTATATTCTCCGTGCTCTGACAACTGACGGACAACAGCATCAGGCAAAGTTTATCAAGCAATAGGCTTTAGCCGCCTGACAATCCTCTCAGGCGCAACGGAATGTGATATTCGGTTGCGGGGCGTTTGTTTTCCTTGCTTCAATGAAAAATGCAGTATTTGCCGCATCTGCGGGGACGAAAATTTGCATTTTTCAATTCTTTTTCGTAGCTTTGCACCGTCTTTCAGAAACGAACTATCCATGCTCCATCAGCCTGTCCGGAATATCCGGACATGTATTGCAGTAGGAATCAAGTAGAGGGCAAGTAGGGAGCAAGTAGAGGTTTACTCGGGAGATGGGATGAACATGGATAAAAGTCCTATAAAACCTCGTAATGCCTCCGAATTGCCTTCGAATCAACCCCGATGAAGATTCGAACACGCAGAAAATGTGAGGGTTAAAAAAGGGCATCAATTATCAAAAATTACCAACAATTCATAAAAAATCCGCCATGTTTAGCGGATTCATGAAAAAAATCTGCAATTATTTGCATATGTCGATTATTTTTTGTAACTTTGCACCCACAAAACAACACACAAAGACTCTAACCCCTTAAACAATACAACAATGGAAGAAAAAGTAAAATCAGCTAAACGAATCAGTGTTATTGCGTTAATCATCAGCATCATCGCTCTGCTGATTAACCTGTACGTGTTCTACATGTTCTGGTCAGGCCAGTGGCCATTGCAGAAAGGTGAGGACCAACAGCCTGCAATAGAGCAGGTTCAGCCGGTGCAGCAAGCCGAGCCGCAGCAAGAGGAAGAGATTATACAGGAAGAAGCCCCTCAGGTTCCTGCCGACCAGCCCGTGAAGAAGAAAACAGCCGGTGCAGCGTTCATTGACCTGGGTCTGCCCAGCGGCATCCTCTGGCGCAGTGCCAACGAAGAAGGACTGTACACCTATGCCGATGCTGTAGAGACCTTCGGCAAACAGCTGCCTACCTACAAGCAATACACCGAACTGTACGAGAACTGCAAGTGGCAGGAACTGAAGAACGGCGGTTACAAGGTTACCGGACCTAACGGCAACTCTATCATCTTCCCGCTGACCGGATACATCAACTGCACCGGCGAGTTCCGCGGAGAGAAAGATCTGGGCGACTATTGGACCGCTACCGCCAAGAAAGGTACGGAAGACGCCTATCGTGTAGCCATGAACGCCAACGGCGTGAAGATCCTGCTCCACACACAGTGCTATCAGCGCGCTATCCGTCTGGTACAGAAGTAACCATACTGCTCTGCTACAGAGTACAACAAAAAGAAAGCAGCCAAGATGGCTGCTTTTTCTATGTAATATATACATTATATATATTCTTTACTTAAAAAATCCTATGTTAATAATAATGTGTACAAATGTTGATAACTTTTGTTATTTACATGTAGTCAATAAGTTGGATTGTTGATAACTTTTATTGTTTTGATAAAGGATGATGAATGGCAAAGGTTATTGACAGTATTCATGCGGGTTGTCACCATCAATCATCAACATATACATGAGTTATTAACATCGGATTGTTGATAACTTTTGTAAGTTAGTGCATAATAAGCACTTTGAGAGTGATATGATTTGCTCCGTCGGCAGTATTACAATATATGGTATATACGCCCGAGTGCGCGCGTGCGCCTGATTGGGTCTTGCCGTCCCATACGGCTGTTCCGCCATTGCTGTGCGTACGGCAAACCACATTGCCAGCAGCGTCAGCAATATATACGGTGGTATTGTCCATCAGTCCCGTAACCGTGATGTTGCCTTCGTAGTTCGGCCGTACAGGATTGGGATAGACGTACGCCTCAGCGAACGATTTCTCCGGGTCGGTGGCATCGCCACGGTAGGACACAAGACCTTTAGATGTACCTATATACACTTCGCCGCGTTCATCAATAGCAATTGACATCACGCAGTCCGACGGCATAGGCGAATTGAGTGTGGTGAAGTGCGCCAGTATCTCCGGTTCGTATATGCCTTCCTTGGTGACCATGTGAATGAGATACGCGCCTGAAGCCTGGGTGCCTATCCATACGCGGTTGCCTCCGGCAAAGACGATGGTGTTGATTTGTTCCGTTCCGAGCAGGTAGTCTGCCAGATTGGTTCCGTCGTGACGGGACATCTTCAGTCGTCGGCAGCTGTTAGAGCGGAAAAGGTCGGTGGATGCGTCGATGACGAACAATCCTTCACCTGTGCCGACCCACATATCGCCGTTATGGTCTTGCGCGATGGTACCAATGCGTGCCGGTGTGATGCTTTTACTGTCCTGGTCAACGAAGGTGGAGCGGAAGATGACACGGTCATCGTAATTGCTGTACGGCGTGCCGTTGTCGTTGATGATCACCAGTCCCGCCTGGTCACGTGCACTGGCTATCCACTTGTAGTTCGGGTCACGATTGTCGATGAGCAGCTTGCTTACCGTATTCAGTACGATACGCTGTCCGCCGTTGTAGATGTTGAACGAGTGCCAGTTGTGGTCAGGGTCAATGATATGAATATTCGTAGCCAGGTCGCTCATGTTCGTCAGCCACAGGTTGCGTTCGGCATCAAAGGTCATGGCATCCACACGGCAGTAGCGGTACCGGTTGCTGCCGGTTGTAGCCGAACCGAGCGGACTGTTGTTATACGTATATCGTTTGGCTGTACCATCCGGCAGGAACTCTACCACACCCATGCCGTAGCTGGCAGTATAGAAGTGCTCGGGGTTAGCAGGGTCAACTGCCACATGCACAAGGTCGGTGAGCGAGAGTGTGGCACCCATACGGCGGCATATACCCTCGTAGGTTATGTTGTCCCACTTCGAGCCGTTGAAGTACATCACTTGCGCCTCACGTTTGTACTCGGTAGCCCATCGTCCGCCGGGCACTATCCACAGCCGCGAACCGTAGGTGGTCATGTTGTACGGCATGTTGGACGACGGTCCGTCAGGTTGGTACTTCTGCACGGATAGGTCGTTGGCGATATGCAGCACACCGTCGTTGGTTCCCAGCCACCATGTACTGCCGTCCTTGATAGCGCAATGGGGCTTGTAGGAGGCCAGTGCAGGCTGTTCGGTCAGGGTGGTATTGTCGATATAATATACGCGGTTGTCGGCAGTACGTGCAGTCAGATTGCCATGATAGGTGGTAATATCTACAAATAGTTCGTCAGAAGCCAGTGCCTGACCGTTGCGGTAGATGACGCTGTCCATGAGCATGTACAGGTTGCCGTCGTTGCCGATGAGGTGTGTGATGGTAGCTTGCAGTGCCTGCGAACGCCACTTGGCATAGTCCACGAGATTGTCGTTGAGGCATGCGCGGTAGAGTACGTTGTCCGCTGCAGCATAAATACTGTCACCGATTACGGCTACAGCATTAACCGACAGTTCGGAACCCAAGTTACCGATATAATAGGTGTCGCTAATCTCCTGCTTACGGATGTTCATCACCACTATACCGAACTGCATACCCAAATATGCCTTGCCGTTGCTGAAAGCGATACTCTGCACCTGCTTGGAGGTGTTCATTTGTTTGAGATAGAGGTCCGCCACTGAACGGATGACACCTTTGTCGTGCAGCAGGTCAATCATGCCGTCGTCGTAGGCTATGACGAGTGTGCCTGTGTGTGCATCATAGCGGATGCAGTGAATAGACGAGCCGTTCAGTCCGTTGAGCTTGGAATAGTAGGTGAGTGACTCATCGTCCTTGTCGATAGCGCAGAGCGAACCTTCGGACAGGGCGTACACTTGTGACGGTGAGAGCTGTATGTCATCAATATTGGTGTATGCGAGATGGGTAGTCCATTGCATCATCGAGCCGTAGTCAACGGGCTCGTTGTTACTATTCACTTCACTATTGACATCCATCGTGGGGTCGGTATATGCCACCAGACCGACAGCCGAACCGATATACATGCGTCGATGTGCCTGGTCGTAGGCAAGCGAGAGAACGGTATTGGACGGCATAGCGGAGTTGTCCATCGTGAAGTGCTCCACCACCGACGCTCCGTCAGCGGAAAGGATATATACGCCTGTGGTCTGCGTGGCAATCCACGGACGGTCAAGATGGTCGAACACGATGCTGTTAACTTTCTCCTCATCGAAAATAGGCAGACCTTCGCTGCTCAGCAGATGCAGTACCTGACATTGGTCGGAGTTGTAGTAGTCCTCCGATGCGGGAATAATCATGATGCCTTTGTTTGTGCCAAGCCAGATGTTTCCCTGTTTGTCCTGGCTCATGACATAGATAGCGGAGCGTGTGATAGAGTTGCCGTCCTGGTCGGTCCATCGTGTGCGGATGAGTGAATGGTCATCGTCGGGATTGGTGGTTGTCCCCTTGGTATCGATGAGTGCCAGTCCGGCTTCGGTCTCGTTGCCTCGCGGCACGAGTGCCCATACATGATTGGCATGGCAGTTGTCGAAGATGAACTGTCCGGCAGTGTTGATGATGAACCGCGAACCGTCCGCCTGGTTGACATTCATGCCCACCTGCCTGCCGTCTGCAGTGAAGATGATGATGTTATACTCAATATTGCCGGTATTCATTACCCATAGGTTGCCTTCGGCGTCGTAGATAGCGCCATCGAGACGGGTGTATCTTTCAGGCCTATTCGGTGCTGCGGCTCCGATGATGGAGTTCTCGCTGTTCCAGCGCTTGATGCACTTGTCGTTACGGAACTCGTACAGTCCCGAGCCATAGGATGTGACGAAGTAATGCGCCGGGTCGTTCGGGTCAACGGCCGCATTCATAAAGTCAATGCATATATTTCCGCCTACGGCGTTCAGAATCTCCTTTTGCGTTATGTTGTGCCACGACGTGCCGTCATAGCGCATCACGCAGCCGGGGTTGTTGTTCTGCACCGCCCATCGTCCGCCGGGGAGCATGAACAGTTGATTCTGCAGGAAGCATAGGCGATAGGGGTTGTTGTTCAGCGGTCCGTCCATTGTATAGGTGACCGTCTCGCCGCTCTCCATCTGACGTATCACGCCTTTATCCCCTGCCGCCATCCACAAGCCGCTATACGATACAGTAGGATAGTCAGCAGGGTAGATTTTGCCGTTCACGACATTGAGTGCATGGTATGTATTATTGCTGTACTTTTGCCATTGTCCGCCCTGACGACGGTAGCAGGTGTTGTTCTGCAGCAGATACAACATGCCTCCGGCCACTGCTATGTCCTGTATCTTATCCTTGCTTGGCAGAGGGATCTCTGCCCAGTAGGAGTAATCGACTATATTGTCGGTAAGCGTGGCGGCATACAGAATAGAGTCGCCTGCCGCGTAGATAGTCTGATTGGTAAGAGCGATGCTATATACCGGTACCTCTTTGCTCTCCGGACCTATGAAGTAGGTATCAACGAACTCGCGTTTGCGGATGTGGAAGGTCTGAATACCATAGTCCATTGCCAGAAACGCCAGACTGTCCTTGACCGTGATGGAGTGGCAGTACTTGCTCATCGGCGTGTATTTGTCGTACAGGTCAGCCATGTAATGGAACTTCCCGTTACTGAGCAGATCCATCTTTCCGTTGGTATACATGATCATCAGCGACTGCACCGGTTCGAGCCACTGGATGCAGGCGATATCATTGTTGATACCGTCCTGATGGCTATACGTGCGAATGTTCTCCGACTGTGCGTCGATGGCAAACAGCGAGCCTGACGAAACGCAGTACACCATTCCTCCGCCTGCGGCAATCTTATCAACACTGTTGTAGGCAAGGTGTGTGGTCCACGTGGCAGCACTCACCTGCATGGTGAGAGCAAGGATGGTGATGATGTATGTCAGGCGTTTCATATGGATGGGTGTTAAGTGTTATAACAGGGCTTTCAATGCATGCAGAGCGCGTGCGCGGTGACTGATAGTGTTCTTGACTTCGGCAGGCAGTTCGGCAAAGGTACGGTCGTAGCCTTCGGGAATGAACAGAGGGTCATATCCGAATCCTCCGTTGCCGTACTCGGCTTTGGCTATGCTGCCGCGAACGATGCCTTCCGCCTGCTGAACCTTGCCGCCTCGGATGAGCGTAATCACTGTGCGGAAACGGGCATTGCGGTTGGTCTTTCCGGCAAGTTCCTGTAGGGCTTTCCTGCGATTGTTGGCAGGGTTGGCGGGTTCGCCTGCCCAGCGCGCTGTACGTACGCCGGGCAGGTTACCGAGTGCCTCAATCTCCAGACCTGTATCATCGGCAAAGCAATCGCAATGATAGTGGTCATAGACGTACTGCGCCTTCAGCAGCGAGTTGCCTTCGAGCGTATCGGCAGTCTCGGGGATATCAGCATGACAACCGATGTCTTCAAGGCTGAGAATCTCGTGCTCGGGCAGGATAGCGCGTACCTCCTGGAGTTTGTGGGCGTTATTCGATGCAAAAACCAATTTCATTTAATTGATAATTGACGCTCTTCGAGCTAATTGACAATTGACATTTTAGTAGGCGATGGCGAAGACTACGCGTCCGGCGGAAGGTTTGCCGGTTACCATACAAGTACCGGGTTCCTGCTTGTGTCCGGGTAGTGCGTCCAATGGGATGCAGCGGATCGTAGCCTTGGTATCGTTCTTGATCTGCTCCTCGGTTTCGGGTGTGCCGTCCCAGTGGCAGAGCAGGAATCCGCCTTTCTGTATCTCCTGTTTGAACTCGTCGTAGGAGTTCACCTCGCGGGTGTTGGCGATGCGGAAGTCCAGTGCCTTCTGGTAGCAGTTCTTCTGCACCTGTTCGAGCAGGTCGGCGATGTGCTGCTCGATGCCTTCGAGCGGCAGTGTCTCCTTGGTGAGCGTGTCACGGCGTGCCACTTCGATGGTGCCGTTCTCGAGGTCACGACCACCCATAGCCAGACGTACAGGCACACCCTTGAGTTCGTAGTCGGCGAACTTGTAGCCCGGAGTGGATTTGTCGTCCGTATCCAGTTTGACGCGTATGCCGCGTGCCTTGAGTCGGTCGAAGAGCGGCCCCAGGACAACGAGGAGTTTGTCGAGGTCCTCCTGCTTCTTGAAGATAGGCACAATCACCACCTGTATAGGAGCCAGATGCGGCGGCAGAACAAGTCCGTTGTCGTCGGAGTGGGTCATGATAAGTGCACCCATGAGACGTGTGCTGACACCCCACGAGGTAGCCCAGACGTACTCATACTTGTTTTCCTTGCTCAGGTATTGCACGTCGAATGACTTGGCGAAGTTCTGCCCGAGGAAGTGCGATGTGCCTGCCTGCAATGCCTTGCCGTCTTGCATCATAGCTTCGATGCAATAGGTGTTCAGTGCTCCGGCGAAACGCTCGTTGGGCGACTTCACACCCTTGATGACCGGGATTGCCATGACGTTCTCGGCGAAGTCGGCATAGACATCGAGCATCTGGCGTGCGTAATCTTCGGCTTCCTCCTTGGTGGCATGAGCCGTATGGCCTTCCTGCCAGAGGAACTCGGCGGTACGGAGGAACAGACGCGTACGCATCTCCCAGCGCATGACGTTGCACCACTGGTTGCAGAGGATAGGCAGGTCGCGGTAGGATGAGATCCAGTTCTTATATGTTGACCAGATGATCGTCTCCGATGTAGGACGGATAATCAGTTCCTCCTCCAGGCGTGCGTCAGGGTCAACCACCACACCTTTGCCGTTCGGGTCGTTCTTCAGGCGGTGGTGCGTCACAACGGCGCACTCCTTGGCGAAGCCTTCCACGTGCTCCGCCTCACGGCTGAGGAAGGATTTGGGGATGAGCAGCGGGAAGTAGGCGTTGCGTACGCCTTTCTCTTTGAATCGACGGTCGAGTTCCGCCTGTATGGTCTCCCATATAGCATAGCCGTAAGGCTTGATGACCATACATCCGCGTACTGCCGACTGCTCGGCAAGGTCGGCTTTTACTACCAGTTCGTTGTACCACTTGGAGTAGTCTTCACTCCGTGGTGTCAGTTTTTGAAAATTTGCCATATATTATCGTAATTTATATTCTTTTCGCAATGTTTCGAATGATTGTGGGTTGGCTTTCAGTTTGTCGGATATTCGTTTTATCCATCCGTAGTCGCTGTCTCCTGCTTCCGGCAGAGTGCTCTGTCTGATTTTCAGTTTCGGCAGTCCGAAGTGTTCGCATAGTTCGTGCAGGCAAGTACGTGAGGCATTGAGTTTGCCGTTCCGTGAGTAACCGGCAATGTGGAATGAGGCGAGCAATGCGCTGTCGAGAACCTTGTGGTTGATGTTCGGCTCGTTTTCCCACGTGTCGATGATGAAAGGATTACCGCTTTTCAGCAGAGCCTGTTCATCGACCACTCCTCCTCGTGCGGCATTGATAATCAGCGCGTCTGCCCGACATTTCGAGAGGAACTTCTCGTTGCAGAGGTGGTAGGTGGGATATTCCGTTTTTCGTGTGAGCGGTGTGTGGAAGGTGATGATGTCGCATCCGCACACATTGCCGTTCAGGTTGAGCGGAGGGTCGTTGATGACCACATGAAAACCTCTGTTCATAGCCATGCGTGCCACTTTCTTCCCCACATGTCCGGCGCCCACTACACCTAAGGAAAACTGCCCGAAAAACGGTGATGACGGCAACTCCCGTATATCGGCAGAAACGTTGAGCGTCTCCATGATTGCCTCCTCCACGTAGTCGCATACCGCCTGGGAGTTACAGCCCGGGCAGCTGACTACTTTTATTTTGTGCGCGCGGCAGTAGTCCTTGTCAATATGATCGGTGCCGATGGTGGCTGTAGCGATGAACTGCACGCTGCTGCCCTTGAGCAGGTCAGGAAAGCATTGTGTACGCGTGCGGACGATAAGTGCGTCAGCATCATGAACCATGGCGGGTGTAAATTCGTCCGGTTCAAGGAAACAGACCTCTGCAAAGCGATCCAGGATGCCTTGCAGAAACGGAATATATTTATCAATGAGTATTCTCACAAATGCCGTTTTGCGTATTTTCACAAATACCGTTTTTCAAAATCACGGGATATATACTATGTATATATAAGGTGTGGTGGGATACGACAATGCCCCTACTTACTCCCTACTTGCTCTCTACTTGTCCTCTCAATCGTACTTGATGTTGTCAATCAGTCGTACAGGTCCGCAATACACGGTTACGCAACCTATGGCGTTGCGGAACGTGTCTGTAGGCAGTAGCGTTGCCTGGTCAACAATCTCGTAGTACTCCACCTCCAGTCCGGGAACGGCATTGATGTCGTCAATCACTCGCTGCTGCACGTCGTGCACGCTGGCGTTCGGCTGTTTCGCCCAGTTGAGCGAGGCGAACAGCGTCTTGGAGATATTCAGAGCGGTCTGTTTCTCCCCGGCGGAGAGTCGTTCGTTGCGTGACGAAAGTGCCAGTCCGGACAGTTCGCGCACGATAGGGCAGCCTATAATCTGCAGGTTGCCGAACGTGCCTGCCAATGCGGAACGCTCCACCATGAAGTGGATGATAGCCAGTTGCTGGAAATCCTTCTCGCCGAAGTATGCGCGGTCGGGTTTGACGAGGTAGAACAGGCGTGAAACGACCTGTACCACTCCGTTGAAGTGTCCTGGACGCATCTTGCCTTCCATAACCTGGTCCAAACCATTGAAGTCGAATTGGAACGGTTTGTTCATTTCTTCGGCGTTGTACATCTCCTCGGGCTCGGGTGCGAATACAAAGTGCGCGCCAATGCTTTCCAGCAGTTCGGCGTCACGCTCCAGTGAACGCGGATACTTCAGAAGGTCTTCCTTGTTGTTGAACTGCGTGGGATTGACAAACACGCTGACCACAGTCACGTCGTTCTCGCTGACACAGCGGCGAACAAGTGATGCGTGCCCTTCGTGCAGCGCTCCCATGGTAGGCACCAGTCCCACGGTCTGCCCTTTCATCTTGCAGGCTTGAACACTGCGCTCAAGCTCAGCTTTGGTAGTGATTATTTGCATAGATTTTTACGTATCAAAAATCGCCAGTTGATAAAAAACCTACAAAATTACAAAAAATATACGAAAAGTAAAAGTTTTTTTGATAAAAAATTTGCAAAAGTCGTTTTTTTTTTGTACCTTTGCCCTAAATTAGCCCACAAAGCGCCTCTTTTGAACGAAATATGACAAAATTCGGGTATTGTGGCATAACATGGAGGAACGGCTATGAACAATTCGAATCGGATCTTATACGTCAGTCAGGAGATCAGCCCCTTTTTTGAGGAGCAGACGCCTGTACGTTTGCTGAACCGTATGTTGCCTGAGGTATGTCAGGCCAATGGTTTTGAGACTCGTACGTTCATGCCTAAGTTCGGTGATATTAACGAGCGTCGTCATCAGTTACATGATGTGATACGTCTGTCGGGCATGAATATGTCAATCGACGACACCGATCATCCGCTACTCATCAAGGTTGCCAGCATCCAGTCGGCAAGGATTCAGGTATATTTTATTGACAACGAGGATTTGTTCCACCACCGTCGCGGAATGAAGGACGCATTTGGTGTAGAGTACTCCGACAATGACGTTCGTACCATCTTCTTCTGTCGCGGTGTGCTTGAGACGGTAGAGAAGCTCCGCTGGGCACCTGGTATCATCCAGTGCTCCGGTTGGATGTCTGCTCTCGTGCCGCTGTATGTAAAGAAGGCGTTTGGCAGTACTCCGTTCTTCGCCGATTCGAAGGTTATCGTGGCATTGGACGACAGCGAGTACAGTTCGCCGTTCAACTCTCGCTTTGCCGACCGACTGATTATAGACGGCGTGCTGGGTACGGATGTTCGTACGATAGCCGGTCTGCCAGTCGGCTACGAGGACCTGATGCACCTGGCCATCGACTACGCTGACGCAGTGATTCTGACAACTCCCAAATATAACTCAAGATTGGTTAATTATGCTGAGAACAGGGGCAAACCGGTACATAACATGTCCGGTGTGGAAGCGGATAAGTTCATGTCCCTGTACAACGACTTGCTATTGCAAAAATGACACGTCAGATACAATTTGTCTTCCCTCTGTTAGCATTTCTGCTATTCAGTTTTTCATCGTGCAAGGACGATGTGATAGGTGCGGGTTCGTCGGTGTTGGAGTCGGAGGACTCTATCATTGTTCGTGCCGATACGTTCAGTCTGACATCGTCTCTGGTTCGTGGTGGAGGAGTTACAGCCACTCCGGACTCATTCCTGCTGGGTGAGTTGGACAGCAAGTACGGTCATCTGCATGCTGACCTGCTGGCTCAACTGGCTTGTCCGGTTGGTTTCGTCTATCCGGAGAACGCCGTTCTGGACTCGGTCTGCCTGTTCCTGTACTACCGGTATTCGCAAGGTGACGAGAATGCACCTTTAGCTATCAATGTCTATGCGATGGACCGCGGGACGTTTGCCTACAACGAACCTCTCCCCAGTGATACGGCAGTCAGCACCTATTGCAGTCTGAATGATTCGACGAAGATGCTCGACTATCCTGCTATCGTGACCGCCAAACGGTACACCGACAGCACCTATACGTCCAACGGTTATGTGCCGACTATCACGCTGCGGCTGAACAGCAAGTGGGCGCAGAAGATTTTCGAGGCGAATGATTATTCTTCCCAGGAGGCGTTCTGCCGGCAGTTCGGAGGTATCTACCTGACTACGGAGTTCGGCGGTGCAACGCTGCTGAGTATCATGGACCTGAATGTGGGTATATATTACCATTTCACGTATGAGCGAGCGGGTGTTGAGACCGTGGTTGAGGAGGATATGAAGGGCTTGTATGCCAACCGCGAGGTGCGTCAGCTCAACCGCTACATCTGGCAGGAGAGTGACCTGCAGGCGCTGGAGCAGAATGTGGATACGAACTTCATCATCTCGCCGGCGCATATCTATACGCAACTGTCCTTCCCTATGGCGTCGATGAAGGAGGCAATCATGCAGTCGTTAGGTACGCGTCGTGCGTACGTCAACCTTGCTCGCCTGAGTCTGCCGGTACTGAACTACTACTCGGGTTCCGAATCACAGCGTACGCGTGACAACTGGGCACAGCCTGCACAGAACATGCTGCTCATCCGTAAGGGCGACCTTGAGCGGTTCTTCAATGACGAGATAGAGTTGTCGGACAGTATAGCGATGTACGCTACCTTGCAGTCGGTTACCGACACCTTGGATGTGACGACTTACTCCTATGAGTTTGATATATCCACTCTTCTGACCAAGCAGCTTCGCGAGGACAGGTTCGAGACACTGGACATGCTGCTTGTGCCTGTGACGGTAATAACATCCACTACCTCGACATCAACGACCATTGTGGATATAAGTTATAACCAGTCGCTCACCGCGACGGAGATATACAGTGCACAGCATCCGAAATATAAACTTGAACTGGAGGTAGTGTACTCCGGCTTTTGATTACTTGAAGGACTTTAGGGGCTATAAGGTCTCTAAGGTCACTAAGGTCTCTAAATAACACATAACAATGTCACTACAATGCGGTATAGTAGGATTGCCGAACGTAGGCAAATCCACCCTGTTCAACTGTTTGAGCAACGCCAAAGCGCAGTCCGCCAATTTTCCCTTTTGTACAATCGAGCCGAACCTCGGCGTCATCACTGTTCCTGACGAGCGATTGAACCGTCTGGGTGAACTATGTCATCCCGAGCGCGGTATTATTCCCACCACGATGGAGATAGTGGATATAGCCGGACTGGTGAAAGGTGCCAGCAACGGTGAGGGATTAGGAAACAAGTTTCTCGCCAATATCCGCGAGACGGATGCCATCATCCATGTGCTCCGCTGTTTTGACGACGGGAATGTTATCCATGTCGATGGTTCGGTCAACCCTGTGCGCGACAAGGAGGTTATTGATGCCGAGTTGCAACTCAAGGATCTGGAGACCATAGAGAGCCGCATCCAGAAGATAGAGAAGCAGGTGCGCGTGGGCGGTGACAAGCAGGCAAAGACAGCCCTTGAGCTGTACATCCGCTATCGTGACGCGTTGTCGCAAGGCAAGTCGGCACGTACCGTTGAGCTGCAGAACAAAGACGAGGAGCTGGCGGCACACGACCTGTTCCTGCTGACAAACAAACCTGTGCTGTATGTCTGCAATGTGGATGAGGCTTCGGCGGTCAGCGGCAATCAGTATGTAGAGCAGGTGCGTGAGGCGGTGAAGGACGAACAGGCGGAGGTGCTTGTGGTGGCGGCGAAGATTGAGAGCGAGATAGCCGAACTGGAGACCTATGAGGAGCGCCAGATGTTCCTTGAGGAGATTGGTCTGCAGGAGTCCGGCGTCAACCGGCTTATCAAGGCGGCGTATGCACTGCTGAATCTTAGGACGTTCCTCACCGCAGGCAGTGACGAGGTGCGTGCCTGGACGTTCCGTGCAGGAGCCAAGGCACCGCAGTGCGCAGGTGTCATCCATACGGATTTTGAGCGCGGGTTCATTCGTGCCGAGGTCATCAAGTATGAGGATTTCATCGCTTTGGGCGGTGAGGCTGCGTGCCGTCAGGCAGGCAAACTGGCTGTAGAGGGCAAGGATTATGTCGTGCAGGACGGTGATATCATGCATTTCCTGTTTAATGTTTAACTGCATCCGCCAAATTTGGCGGATTGATTCATGCTATGGAAGCTATTTTGGCATATTGTTTGGGCAACTACTACCTGCTGACAGCGATGCTTATCGTGGGTTTGGTGCTACTGGTGAAGGGAGCGGACTGGCTTGTGGACGGTGCGTCGGCTATAGCCAAGCGATTCGGCATAAGCGATCTGGTGATAGGTTTGACCGTTGTGGCGTTCGGCACATCGATGCCGGAGTTTGTGGTGAACATGGTGTCGGTGGCGGTAGGTTCGACAGACCTGGCCATCACGAACATCCTCGGCTCGAACATCATCAATACGTTTGTCATCCTCGGTGTGACGGCACTGATATGGCCGATCACATCACAAGAACGTTCGCGTAATTTCGATATACCTCTGTCCATCATCGCCGGTGTGCTGGTGTTCGCTTTTGTGGTGGTGCAGTCGCCTTTCGGCGAACAGCAGGAAGGCATAACCCGTATGGGCGGAATAATCCTGCTTCTGATGTTCTGCTACTTCCTGTACAACACGTTCCGCCATGCCAAGGACCATCCCGACGAGGTGGAGCAGGTCGAGACAAGCAAACCCGCAGGTGTCGGTGTGGCTGTTGCACTTGTGCTGGCAGGTTTGGCGGGACTGGTCATCGGTGGCGAGATGATTGTACGTTCAGCCGTGCAGATTGCCACCAATCTTGGAGTATCGGAGGCTGTCATCGGTCTGACGGTAGTGGCGCTTGGCACATCGCTGCCCGAACTGGCAACATCGGCGGTAGCTGCGTTCAAGAAGAACTGCGATATAGCATTGGGCAATGTGATAGGCTCGAATATCTTCAACGTGTTTTTCGTTTTAGGCACGAGTGCTGTCATACGACCTCTGCCGGCTTATGACGGAATCAATCTCGACGCCTGGGCGGCGGCTATCGGCAGTATCCTGGTCTGGCTGTTCGTCAAGACGAATCACGAACGCCAGATCAAGCGCTGGGGTGGTGCCGTGCTGCTGCTGATTTACGCAGGATACCTCACTTATCGACTTTTGCCTTACATGTAAGGCGTAATATAACGATTTTTTATAAAAAAAGTCCACATAAATTTGCATTTGTGGATTTTTTTTTATACCTTTGCGTCCGGTTTGTAAAATACATCATCAACGGTTCTTTTGCGGGAGCAAAAGCTAAGAGGGAAACAGGTGCAAGTCCTGTACAGACCCGCTGCTGTAAGTCGTGTTCGGAGCCCCGAGAAGAAATTGTAACATGAGGTGCGTCGGTGCACTATAGCCATTGTCTGCAAGGACGAGAAGGCGTTGCAATGAGCGATAAGTCAGAAGACCTGCCGGATGATTGACTCAATGTCCTCGTGGATTAGGACCGGTCAGAATGAAACATTCGCTGTTTCTCATAGTGTCTTCTTTGGTGTGCTCCTGTGTGAACATAGGCGCAGTAACGCGTGTGTCCGACGAGTTGCTGGACAGTCTGACCCGTCAGTTCAATCTGGACGAGGTGGAGGTGACCGCACGCAGGCGCGAGGAGCCCGTCATACCTGTGCAGAAGCTGGACGGAGCACGGCTGGCGGGATTGAGCACACAGAGCGTGGCGGATGCCGCGCGGTACTTCTCGGGTGTGCAGATAAAGGACTATGGCGGTGTGGGCGGCATGAAGACGATTGATGTACGTTCGATGGGGACGAATCATCTGGGTGTGTTCTATGACGGTATAGAGATTGGTAACGCGCAGAACGGCACAGTCGATTTGGGCAAGTTCTCGATGGACAATATTGAAGAGATAGCTCTATACAATGGTCAGAAGTCCGAGATCTTCCAGCCTGCCAAAGACTATGGCAGTGCCGGTACGCTGTATATCAAAACGCGCCGTCCGAAGTTCACCAACGGCAAGCGGTATAACCTGAGCATCACGATGAAAGCCGGTACGTTCGGACTGGCTAATCCCTCTATCCTATACGAGCAGAAACTGACGGACAATATCCATCTTTCCGCCAGTGCCGAATATACATACGCCCACGGGCGCTATCACTTCCGCTACCGCAAGGTGCTGCCTTCTGGAGCCGTGGCGTGGGATACGACGGCTGTGCGCCAGAACGGTGATGTGCAGGCGGGTCGTGCCGAGGTCGGGCTGTTCGGCTACCTGCCTGAAGGCAAGTGGCACATCAAAGGGTATTTCTATCAGAGTGAGAAAGGTATCCCGGGTGCGATAGTGAACAACGTCTGGACGAACGCCCAGCGCCAGTGGGACAGGAACGCCTTTGTGCAAGGCAACTTCACCAAGCGTATCACCAAGGGCTATGACTTCCAGTTCAACGCCAAGTACTCGAACGACTGGATGCGTTACCTCAATCCTGACACAACGCTGATGTATATCGACAACAGTTTCACCCAGCAGGAGGTCTATCTGAGCATGGCGCACCGTCTGGCAGTGGTCGGAGTAAAAGGTCTGGTGCCGCATAACGATGTCAACTGGGATATTTCTTTGAGTGCTGATTGGCAGTGGAACTATCTGGAGGGCAATCTGGCGAACTTCGTCTATCCCGAGCGTAACACCGTGCTTGCTGCTGCGGCTACGCAGATATACTGGAAGTACCTGAAGGCGCAAGCGAGCGTACTGGGTACGTTCATCTTCGACAAGATTCATCAGCCTACTCTGACTATGCCGACCGCATATAAGCAGAAGCCGCAGTTCACGCCGGCGGTGTTCATGAGTTATCAGCCGATCCTGAAAGAGGAACTTTTCTTCCGCGCATATTATAAACACATCTTCCGCATGCCAACGTTCAACGACCTGTACTACACCGACGTCGGGAACATTTCTCTTCTGCCCGAATACACAACCCAGTACGACGGTGGAGTGCAGTACGACAAACGTTGGGCGGAAGGTGTGTGCCGTGCGGTCAGCGTGAAGGCGGACGGCTACTTCAACCAGGTCAGGAACAAGATTGTAGCCATCCCCAAGGGCAACGGTCAGTACCGCTGGCAGATGATGAACCTCGGTTATGTGGAGATACGCGGTTGCGATGTGAACGCTTCCACTACGCTTGACCTGACGCACGAGGTGCTGCTGACCGTTGCTGCGGCATACACCTACCAGAAGGCGCAGGACTTCACCGACCCGAACGAGCTGACCTACGGCGGACAGATAGCATATATACCCTGGCATAGCGGCAGTGCTACGGCTAACCTGCAATGGAAGGGACTAAGTGTGAACTATGCGTTTATCTATGTAGGCGAACGCTACCACAATAGTGCGAACATCCCTGCCAATCATGAGCAACCGTGGTACACGCACGATTTGAGCATCAGTTATGAGACCGCTATCGCTCAAAGTACAAAGACCACTGACGCTGAAAGAACAAAGACTATACCGAGGATATACTTTGCGGTGGAGATTAACAATATGCTCAACCAGCAATACGACGTGATACTGAACTATCCGATGCCCGGAATCAACGGCAAAGGAATAATTAGATTTACCATTTAATCATTTACCATTTGGTCATTTATTTGGTCATTTTGCCATTTAGTCATATAACTATGAACAGGAAGCTGATATATATAGCATCAATAAGCCTGCTTGTGGCAGGCTGCCGGACGGTTGAACCTGTCACTCCGCCTGAGGAGGAGCAGAAAGGCGATACCGTTCGCAATGAGATAGCAGGATTCTACCTGCTTAATGAGGGGAACATGGGCAGCAACAAATCCACGCTGGATTACTACGACTACGCCACTGCTACGTACAGCCGTGACATCTATGCCGAGGCGAACCCTAACGTGCCGAAGGAACTGGGCGATGTGGGCAATGACCTGAAGATTTACGGCGGGCGCCTGTATGCAGTCATCAACTGCTCGAACAAGGTTGAGGTGCTGGACGCCCGCACATGCAAGCGTATCGGTCAGGTGGATATACCCAACTGCCGGTATATCACCTTCGACGGGCGTTATGCGTACGTCACCTCGTATGCCGGTCCGGTGTCGCTGGACGCTTCGCATGCGCAGATCGGTTATGTGGCGCGCTTCGATACAGCGGCTTTGCAGATTGACGCCACCTGTCTGGTGGGCTATCAGCCTGACGAACCGGCAGTGGTCGGTGGCAAGCTCTACGTCGCCAATTCCGGCGGATACATGGTGCCGGACTACGACAGTACCGTGTCGGTGATTGACCTGACCAGCTTTACCGAGACGAAACGTATCACCGTGGCGAAGAACCTCTGGCGTGTGCGTGCTGACCGATACGGGCAACTGTGGGTCAGTTCGCGTGGCGACTACTATGACACGCCTGCCAAACTCTATTGCATTGATACGAACACCGACAGGCTCGTGGATTCCGTCAGTATAGCCGTGTCGGCATTGGATATAGCCGGTGACTCGCTGTATGCCTGTGCCACGGCGTGGGATTATGTAGAGATGGACGATGTACTGTCATATAGTATTGTAAACGTGCGCACGCGCGAGACGGTCAGTACGAACTTCATCACCGACGGCACCGACGCACAGATACAGAAGCCCTACGGCATCAAGGTCAATCCGCTGACAGGTGATATCTATGTGACCGATGCCAAGAACTACGTCAACCCCGGAATGCTGCATTGCTATTCGCCGGCAGGCAAACTGCAGTGGTCGGTCAGAACGGGAGACATACCTGCACAAATTGCATTTTTATACAAGTAAAAAGGTGGTCAAATCCGCTTAAACTCCGGTTTGCCTCCGAATAGACCCCGATTAGACCCCAATAAAATGTCGATATAACCTTATAAACACCATCCAGATGAAGAGAACAATCATAATAGCTCTGCTGCTCTGCACGACAGGGTTACAGGCGCAAAACTCGCCGTATATCAGTCATGTATATGAATATCTGCCGGCCCCCGGGCAGTTTGTGAACGAATTGCCGAAGTACGAAGAAGGCGACGATGCAGCTGCCATGTGCCTGAAGGTGGAAGAACAGATTGCCGAGAACGCCGGAGGGATGATTACTCTGGGCGGCTGGGGAGGCTATGTCGTGTTCGGTTTTGACCATCCGGTAGTGAATGTGCCGGGCGAGTATGACTTTATCGTTGAGGGCAATGCGTTCTATGCCGACGCCTCCGCCGGTGCTGCCGGTGGCGGTTCGTGTGAGCCGGGTATAGTGATGGTCAGCGTGGATGCCAACGGCAACGGAAAGCCCGATGACGAGTGGTACGAGCTTGCAGGTTCCGAATATACCAATCCTGCGACGAAGCACGGCTATAAGGTTATCTACGAACGTCCGTCAGCCGACCACGTAGCAACACCTGACCCGGTTCAAAAGTACAGAATTGACACGACTTTTGTTCATTGGGAGGACAATGCAGGTGAAGAAGGGTATCTGGAGAAAATATCCTTCCACAAGCAGCCGTATTTCCCCGAATGGATAAGCGCCAACACCCTGATGTTCTCGGGTGCGCGTCTGCCGGACAATTACGAATGGAAAAACAATCAGTTTGTACTCTATCCGTATGCCTACGGTTATGCCGACAATCATCCGGACAGCAGTCCTGCGGCGCAACTGAACATCGATTGGGCGGTACGTGCTGACGGTACGCCCGCCGGACTCAAGACGATTGATTTTGTCAAGGTCTATACGGGTTTGCACCAGCAGTGCGGCAGTATCGGCGAGACATCCACCGAAGTCAAAGGTGCCCGTGACCTGCATCCGGATGCCAAAGTTGAGACGGGAGTGGAAAGCACTCAGCAGTCAGCAATCAGCAGTCAGAAGATACTCCGCAACGGACAGCTGTTTATTATCCGAGACAAACAAATATATACCCCATTAGGATATAAAACAACCAATAATTAACAAACTAAATTTACTAACACAATGAAAAAGATTTTTCTTTTTTTAGGAGTTGTGGCCTTTGCCTGCATGGCACAAGCCAAGACCGCCACATTGGACGTGTCTGCTCCGCTTAATCCGTCAACCGTCACCTATGACGAAGCAGGTGTATGGACGGAAACCTACAATGAGGAGGACTACATGACGATTGATTTTCCGTCCATGTCGTTCAGCCACCTTCCCAGCGGCGAAAGTTGGGACGGCTACTTCTGGGATGGATTTACCTTCAGCAAGAGCAGCAAAACGACTTACGCAGCTATGTCCGACCAGTTCAACTGCGTAGCCGGTGGAGGTCTGGCAGGTGTAGGCACACCGTTCCTGCTGGGTTATGCTCCCGAAGGCTGGGGACCGGTATCTGACTGTCAGGTGTATTTCAATGACGGCAAGGCATGGACTGCCGAAGAGGTGTATCTGTGCATCGGTTCTTGGGCACTTGAGAACGTGCTGAACGGAGGAGCTCCGGCACGTAAGTTCGCTCAAGGCGACAGCCTTATTATCATCATTGAGGGTCTGGACAAGGACTATGAGGTTATCAAAGGCAAGCAAGTAACATTCTTCCTTGCCGACTATCGCAGTGCCAATGAGGCAGAGTGGAAAGTCAACAGCGGCTGGGAGAAGTGCGACCTCTCTTCGCTCGGCGAGGTATATGGACTGGTGTTCACCATGAAGTCCAGCGATAGCGGATCATACGGAGCCAATACCGCTTTGTATTTCGCTCTTGACGGTCTGAAGATTACCCGTCCGACGGAAGTAGCCACTTTCGAGAACGAGACGGGCGGTATCAATGTAGCCAAGGCAGACACCTGCTGGCAAGGTGCTGATGCTCCTGTAGTAGGATGGAACAGTTGGACAAGTGGTGACTATACCTTCCAAAGTTATTATGGTGGCAACAGCGGCTACGGAGAGTATTATTCCGCATGGACGGTATCGAACGAGACTGCCAACACATCGACCGGTTCGGCCGAGCCTAACCGCAGTGCCAAGGGTGGTGCATACGCAGGTCAGAACTTCGCTTCCTGGAACCTCAACTACTACGGCGTGGATACCATCGTGTTCGACAAACAGGTTGTTCCGGGCTTCTTCATCAATAACAACGCATACGCGGTAACATCCATGAAGAGCGGCGACAGCTTTGCCAAGAAGTTCGGCAAGGACGACTGGTTCAAACTGACCTGCATCGGCGTACTGAACGGTGCCAAGACCAAAGAGCTGGATGTATATCTGGCAAAGGACGGCAAGTATATCGCCGAGTGGACATACGTTGACCTGTCCGAACTGGGCGAGATTGACGGCTTGACATTCACTATGAGCAGTAGTGATGAGAGCTACGGCTACATGAATACGCCGGCATACTTCTGCATGGATAACTTCGGTGCAGCCAAGCCTGAAGGTTATCAGGAGCCTGCTCGTGCCGAGTTCCCGGATTTAGGAACCGCTCTGCCCGAGACCACCAACAAGGTTAAGGTTCAGAAGGTTATCCGTGACGGTCAGGTACTGATTATCCGTGACGGCAAGACTGTTAACATGTTAGGTATGGAGCTCTAAGCGTTCAACAACGTATTCAGGGTTGCGCAAGTTGCGCAACCCTGAATACAAAAACAAGAGAGGCGTGGATTGTTCCACGCCTCTTTGCTAATTAATTAGATAACTAATTAAATTAGTTGTTAGCCCTTTCAGACAGCTCTTCGCAGCGATTCTGGTCAGCACCAACTTCGATTACATAGCTGTACTTAGCTTTGCTGACGCCGGTCTTGGCAACGAGGTACATCGTCTCCTCGCAAGCAGCTACAAGATCCCACTCAGAACCCCAGAGCCAATCTTCTGCATCAACAGTAATACCCAGAGTAGTGGTCGAAACAGTGAACTTGTAGCAATGTTTCTCGTTCTTGTCGTAAGTGATGCCGTTAACTGTACCGTTGTCCCAGTTAATCTCCGGCTCTTTGCCGTTCTTGTACTGGTCGCTGCTACCGTTGCCAACGCCAATGCCGCAGCCCGTGAAAGCAACTGCCAGAGCCATAATGGCTACATAAAAGAATTTCTTCATAATTGTTTGTGTAAAATTTAGTTAATTAATTAACGCTGCAAAGATACGACAATAATTCCGTTTATGCAACAAATATTCGTGCGTAGATATGTTTTTCAGCATGTTTGTATGTAAAATTGTCATTTTAAATTGCAATTTTTAACCTTTTGTGCCAAAAATTGCCGAATATTTGCTTTTGTCCGAAAAATGTCGTATCTTTGTATCACCATTGTGAAAACATGGTAAAAAAAAATACTATCGTTTAACAATAAATATTCAGTTCACATGAAGAAAATCTTTTCTCTTTTTGCTGCTGTGCTTTTCGCCGGCAGTATGATGGCGATCGACTTCACGCTGACCAGTGCCAGTTCTGTCACTAAGGATGGCGTGACGGTTACTTTTGCAAAGGGTGACGGTAACAACGACCCCGCATGGTATGACAATGGCTTGCGCCTCTACGCAAGCAATACCGTTACAGTGGCAAGTGCAACTCCTATTACGGCTATTACCTTCAATTGGGAGAAACAAGGTCAGAAGGCCTTTAACACAGCTACTGCATCGACGGGCAGTTACACGCATCCCACAGAACCTGGTCAAGGCACATGGACCGGTTCAGCTACTTCGGTAACCTTTACGCTGGGTGCTACAGGACAGTTGCAGCTGAACACATTCTCTGTTATTGTTGGTGAAGGTGGCGGCGAAGGCGGTCAAGGCGGTGGCGAAGGTGGTCAAGGTGGTCAAGTAGCTGCTGACACTCTGACCTGCGCACAGGCTGCTGAGCAGGCATTGGCAGGCAAGACCGACGAGGTAATCATCAAGGGGTATGTGACCGAGATGGTTGAGGAGTGGTCCACCTACAAGAACGTATCGTTCTGGATGGCTGATGCCAAGGGTGGCGACAACACCTTCGAGGCTTTCCGCGTAAAGTGCGAAACAGCTGCAGAAGCTCCCACCGTAGGCGCACTCGTATGGGTGAAAGGCAAACTGACCAAGTACACCAAGAACGATGTCACCATCCCCGAGACCTCAGCCGGCGGTTCGTTCGGCATCCTGGTTAAGGGAGAAGAGGTTGCTCCTGCGCAGAACCTTGGCGCAAAGACGATTGCCGAGTTCCTCCAGCTCAAGAACAAACGTGACACCTGCATCCTGACTGGTGTGGTATCGAACATCGTAAGTACCGAGTATGGCAACTTCGACCTTACCGATGAATCGGGCACCGTATATGTATATGGTTTGCTGACCGCAGCCGGTGAGAGCAAGCAGTTCGAGTCGCTCGACGTTGAAGAGGGTGACACACTGACGCTGAAGGCTTTGTACAACGAGTACAACGGCGCAGGACAAGTTAAGAACGGTATCTTCGTCTCCGTTAAGAAAGGCGAAGGTGTTGAGGGCGAAACGATATCAATTGAGATTACCGACGGCGTAATCTACACCGACGCTGTCGCCACAGACGGCTGGTGGCAGATCTCCGGCGAGAATGACGACTATTATGTATCGCTGTCAAACGGCAACGAGATCACCCAAGCTGCCGGTACCTATACGGTTGACGACCTCGATGCAGAATATTCGTTCATCTACGACTATGCTGCCGATGCTTACGTTGAACTCGCTTCCGGTTCGGTTAAGTTGGTTATTGCCGAAAACGGCGTTGTTACCGCAGAGGGTCAGTTCGTAGGCAGCGATGGCAATACGTATGACCTGAAGATTGTTTACACCGAGCCTGAAGCAAAGAACACCAAGACGCTGGTTATGACCGGTTTGTTTGACATTGAAGAGAGTGAGATTGAGGGAGTCACCTATTCCACTTTGACCATTGCCGGTTCAACGGAAGATGAATCGACTCTCCAACTCATGATTGCCGATGCAACGGAAGCAGTAGGTGAATATACCGAGGAGGATCTGTACTTCAACTACAGCGGTATATATGATGCTGAGACCGATGAAGAGGCGTACATCTACAAGGCTACTATCAAGGTTGAAGCAGCCGGTGAAGGTCTGTACACGCTCACGGCTGACCTGCTCTGCTACAACAATGTGCTGTACAAGGTTACGATGGCACTTGAGGAGTACACCGACGGTATCGAAAGTACGACTGTTGCAGGCAAGGCGCTCAAGGCTATCCAGAACGGTACGGTAGTTATTGAGAAGAGCAATGTCCTCTATAACATCAACGGCCAGACTATCCGCTAAGCCTAATGAAATGAGGGAGGTGTGTTTTGGAATCAGTTTGGATAATTTTTGACTTATAAATATCCATTGTTGACTTTTGACACACCTTCATCATGAATACAAAAAAACAGGACCCACGATTGTGAGTCCTGTTTTTTGATGCTTTGTAATTTGTGATTACTCTGCGGGAGCAGCTTCTGCGGGAGCCTCAGCAGGAGCTTCCTCAGCAGCAGGAGCCTCAGCCTCAACTGCCTCAACTGCGGGAGCAGCTTCCTCTGCCTGCTGGCAGCACTCTTGCTTCTCACCTTCACAACATTTCTTGTCAGCCTTCTTGCAGCAGCCTACCATGCACATGGCGAGAACTGCGATGAATAACACTTTCTTCATTTGAGTCAAATTTAACGGGTTATACTGGTATTGTTAAAATTGGTTGCACTTTTTCACAAATACATCGCAAAGTTAGCATAATTTTTGCATATATCCAAAAAAAGTTGTAACTTTGTAGCGATTTTTCAGAAAAATGATGAAAGAGCAACAGCAACCTTACAAGTCAACGACAAAATTCGTCGTTACTAATATTCTCATCGCGGCATTCGTTGCGGTGGTTCTGTTTGTATCCGTGGTAATCTGGCTGCGGCACTACACCTTGCATGGCAATGAGGTCACCATTCCTCAGGTGACGGGTATGACGCAGGAGGAGGCAGAGATTGTGCTGCGTGGCAGCGGTCTCTACCTTGTGGTGGTTGACTCAACCTATTCCGACAAAGCGCCGTTGGGTACGGTGGTTGAGCAGACGCCTCCGGCGCTCTCGCACGCCAAGCCTGACCGGCCCGTATATGTGGTGATGAACGCGCGTACCAAGCAGCTCATTCCGCTGCCGGAGCTCCATGATGTATCCTACCGTCAGGCTGAGGCGACGTTGCGTTCGCTGGGGCTGAAGGTGGACAAGGTGGAGTACGAGCCGTCGCTGTATCCGGACAATGTGCTGGATGTGCGTGCCGGTGGTTTGAGTCTGAACGAAGGAACGCGTCTGCCGGAAGGTTCGGGCGTTACGCTGGTGGTCGGCAGAAGGCAGGGCAACAGTATGGTTACGGTGCCGAACCTGTTGGGTATGTCGCTCGCGCAGGCACGCTCAACCCTGCTCCAGATGGGACTGACGATTGGTGCGTACCAGTACGACGTTGAGCCTACCCCGGAGACGCTTGAGAGTTATATCATCTACCAGCAGTCGCCTACCGAAGGAGCCACGCTGCAGGAAGGTTCGACCGTGAACATCAACCTGACGACGAATTTAGAGCGCGCCATCATCTCCGATACACCGCAGAAGAGCGACGAGAACTTCTTCTAATCACTGTTGACGCACCATGCAAAATCCCGATGACACCGTGCGCGTCGAAGGGCTCGTCAGTACCGAGGACTTCGACAGTCAGGACGACTTGTTCGTCCGCTTTGAGTGTGTCGTGGACAAGGGGCAGACGCCTGTCAGGGTGGACAAGTACCTGGCAGAGCATATAACCGGTACGTCGCGCAGCCGCATTCAGGCAGCGGCAGACGCCGGGCAGGTACTGGCGGACGGACGTACAGTCGGCAGCAGCTACAAGGTCAAACCCGGCGAGAAGATACAGGTGCTGCTCAGCCACGAGCCGCACGACTTCACCATCCGGCCGGAGAACATTCCGCTGGATATAGTGTATGAGGACGCCGACCTGCTGGTGGTGAACAAACCTGCCGGGCTGGTGGTTCATCCCGGGCATGGCAACTACGAGCACACACTTCTGCACGCGCTCGCATATCATTTCCTGCACTCTGGCACGGATATTGATATGAATAATCCGGACATCGGTCTGGTGCACCGCATCGACAAGGATACCTCAGGGCTGCTGCTGATAGCCAAAACGCCCGAGGCGAAGACCAATCTTGGCATGCAGTTCTTCCGCCACACCACCGAGCGGACCTACAACGCACTGGTGTGGGGCACGTTTGACGAGGACGAGGGAACGGTTGACGGCGCACTGGCGCGAGACAATCGTGACCGGACCATCTACCGAGTCTGGTCGATGGAGGATAACCCGCTCGCCAAGAACGCCGTGACGCACTACCGCGTGCTGGAGCGATACCCCTACACCACGCTCGTCGAGTGCCGGCTGGAGACCGGACGCACACACCAGATACGCGTGCACATGGCGCACATCGGACATCCGCTGTTCGCCGACGAAAAGTACGGTGGTACCGTCATCCGGAAAGGCTTGCGTACGCAGAAGTACGCGCAGTACATACGCAACTGCTTTGAGCTATGTCCGAGACAGGTGCTGCACGCCAAAACCTTGGGCTTCGTCCATCCACGTACAGGCGAACGGATGTATTTCGACAGCCCGTGGGCTCCCGATTTTGCCGCTGTCATCGACAAATGGCGCAACTATCAGATGAACACGCTGAATAATTGAAAATATCAAATATCAAATATCAAATATGAATACCATAGTTTGGGCGGATGACGAGATTGACTTGCTCAAGCCGTACATCATTTACCTGTCATCAAAGGGTTACGAAGTTATTCCTGCCATGAGCGGTCAGGATGCTATTGACGCGTGCAAGGAGCAGAACGTGGATATTGTCTTTCTCGACGAGCAGATGCCCGGTCTGTCGGGGATAGAAACGCTGCAGGAACTCAAGAAGGTGCACCCTGAGTTGCCGGTAGTGATGATTACCAAATCCGAAGAGGAGCAAATCATGGAGCAGGCAATCGGTCAGCAGATTGCCGACTACCTCATCAAGCCCGTCAACCCCAGCCAGATACTGCTGTGCCTGAAGAAGCATGTGCACAGCAGGCAGATTCTCGAGGAGCACACCAATGCCAACTATCGGCAGGAGTTCTCCGACATAACGTATATGATCAACACTGCCCGGACGTTCGACGAGTTTGCAGCTATCGAGCGCACACTCACCCAATGGGAACTCAAGCTGCAGGACGCCAACTCATCAATGGCTGAACTCTTAGCCATGCAGCGCAAGGAGGCGAACGCTGCCTTCGCCAAGTTCATCCGCCAGAACTACGAGCAGTGGTTCGAGCAGCCGGATACACGTCCGATGCTCAGCAACGACGTGTTCCGCAAGGCGGTGTTCCCGCTGCTGGACGAGGGAAAGAAAGTGTTCGTGGTGGTGATTGACAACTTCCGTTACTCACAGTGGAAGACCATCCAGCCGCTATTGGCGGAGTTTTTCTCCGTACGGAGCGAACAGCTCTATTCGGCTATCCTGCCCACGGCGACGCAGTATGCACGCAACGCTATCTTCGCCGGACTGATGCCCCTGCAGATTCAGCAGCAGTTCCCCGAATATTGGGTGGAGGAAGGCGACGAGGAGACGAAGAACAAGTACGAGCGCGAGCTCATCGGCACGATGCTTCACCGTTTCCGCCGCCGTGACGAGTACACCTATTTCAAGATCAACGAGTCGGACTTCTGCGAGAAGGTCATCCGCCAGCTCAAGTCGCTCTCCACGCCCCTGAACATCGCAGTGGTCAACTTCATCGACATGCTCTCGCACTCGCGTACCGATTCGAAGATGATGCGCGAACTGGCACCCGACGAGGCTGCATACCACAGCCTCACCCTCTCATGGTTCAGGCACTCGCCTATCCTCGAGTTCTTCCGTCAGGTGGCGCAACTGGGCTACGAGCTTGTGCTCACCACCGACCATGGCACGATCCGCGTCACCGACCCCGTGCTGATTGTGGCGGACAAGAATACGAACACCAACCTCCGGTACAAGGTCGGCCGTTCGCTGTCGTTCCAGGACAGGAGCATCTTCGAACTCGCCAAACCTGCCAAGGTCGGGCTGCCCGCACCGAACCTGACCAGCACATACGCGTTCTGCACAGGCAACATGTTCTTCGGCTACCCGAACAACTACAACTATTACGCCCAGTACTACCGCGATACCTTCCAGCACGGAGGTATATCCATGGAGGAGATGATTATCCCGCTCGTACACATGCAGCCCAAATAAGCCCCGACGAATACAGCAGCCAAATTTGGTTGCTCCCCCATACTTCCTATGCTCCTGCTAATAGCACATATCGTCATTTGCCTTTGCCTGCTGGCAGCCATGCTGTCGGTCTGGCTGCCGCCGTCGGTACTGCCCATACCTGCATGGTTCGGGCTGGCGTTCGAATGGCTGCTGATGGCGGAGATCGTTCTGGGGCTGCTGTTGCTGTTCACCAGGCGCAGACGATGGGCGTGGCTGACCGTCGTTATGCTGGTGGTGTGCGCTGCGCCTGTAGCCTATACGGTGTCGCATGGCGCGCTGTTCTTCCCCAAACGCGAGTTGCCCGACTCGTTCACACTCATGAGCTACAATACCCACCTCATGGGCGGTAGCGCCAAACCCAAGCAGAACCGTATCATCCAGTATATCCTCCGCACGCAGCCCGATGTGGTATGCCTGCAGGAGGTCGAGGTGCATAAGTCCGACGATTATCTGACGCTGTCCGAACTGCGGGAGGCGCTGAACGTCTATCCTTATACGTATTTCGATTTCAAGATTTACAACTCCCGCCGCCAGTACGGCAATGCGGTCTTCAGCCGCTATCCGCTTATTGGCAAGCACACCCTGCGCTACGAGTCGAAGGGGAACATCACATCAGTCTGCGATATTCTCCTTCCAAATCAAAAATCAAACATCCAAAATCAAACATCCTCAACGGACACGTTGAGATTATACATCAACCATCTCGAGTCCAACCGTGTGTCGCTCGGCTCATTGGCACCTACGTTGTCCGAGGCGGAAAAAGCGGTGCACGAACTGTCTTCTACCTCCGACAGGCTGGAGAAAGCCTCCGAACTGCGTATCCGTCAGGCGAAGGTTCTGCGCGACGATGTCGCCCGCTCGCCATATCCCGTCCTCGTCGTGGGTGATATGAATACCACGCCCGTCAGCTATACCTACCGCATCCTGCAGACCAACCTCCGCGATGCGTTCCTCGAGTCCTCCAACGGCAACCTCGGACACACGCTCGCCAAACGTTTCGGTCTGCCGGGGACTGCTGGCGGAAGACTGAACCTGGGCATACGCATCGATTACATCCTGCATAGCAAGAATCTCCAGGCCACCGATTTCGACATCCCCCACGTCGATTATTCCGACCACTATCCCATCCTAACCACTATCCACTATTAGGCTTTATCAATTTTTCTGCCACTTCTGCCATTTATGCCATGTAAATTTTTGCATGGGACAGTTGAGATTCTTGATACTGCCATTGCCCGCTCTATGCACCGAGTGGCATCTGTTAGCACAATTTGCCGAATCCACCGTCTGTCTTTCGGGCTCCCGACGCAACTTGCAAAGTTGTGGTGGGAAGAGCCGAGGCAATTGTGCGCTTTATGCCACCGAGTGGCATCTGTTAGCACAATTTGCCGAAGGCGATTGTTAGTGGTTCTTGGTTGTTCTTGGTTATTCGTTATGGATTGTAGGGGGCAAGTCCTATGCAAGTACAATGCAAGTCCTACCCATTCCCTGATTCATGCACGAACATGGGTGCTTCTTGTGAACATTTGCCAATGTCTTGCAAACGCCCGCACAATGCCAACTAAAGTTGATAAAATTTTTTATTCTCGGCAATCGTTTGCAAAAGTCAGAATTTTGTAGTAATTTTGTACTCGGAAATTGTACTGCTTGGGTAATATGGGCAGAACGGTCATTGATGTGATGATATGAAACACGTGTCAAATGACAATGGCTTTTGTCAAATGGCAATGGCTTTCTTCTTGTTTATGTATCGTATAAAGGGTCGTTTATTCAGAGCCGCATTCCGCGAACGACGACCTTTTCTTAATAATATGTGTTTCATGGCATTATATCAGTTCTTGGCTTCATCATTGAGTAGCATATTACTTGCTGACGGGTGTACCGAATAAACGACCAATTTTTTAATAATATGAAAAAATTCTCTTTCTTTTTCTCTTTGCTGATGTTCCTCACCATCAGCGCCGTTCAAGTGTGGGCAACGGAGGAGACTGTCACCTTGTCTTCAGGCACCTTTAGTACAGACCATATTACTTGGTCAGCTGCTAGTGGAAATATTACTATTTCCCAATTAAAAGGAACGAGTACAACGGCTGTTAACTCTTCATATATTTCTGCTCCTCGTGTTTACAAAGGACATGTATTATCTTTTGAGGCTGCTACGGGGTATAAAATCAATAGCATAGAAATTACAGTGAATGGAACATATTATGGTAATTCCATGACAGCAGGTACTGTGATTTCTTCAAATACAGTTACTGACAACACAACAGATGTGAATCGTACATGGACAACTACTAGCGGAGGTAAACATGTGGTGAGTGCGAGTGCTGCAGCAGGTTTGTCAGCCATATATATCCAAAATGTAGCTAGCACTAATACTCAATTGCGTTTTTCTGCTCTTAAAATAACGTACACTTCTACCAACACAACTCCCTCCCTTTCTGTATCTCCTGCTTCATGGGACTTTGGAACTATACATGCAAGTTCTGAAGCATCGAAAGTATTCAATGTGAGTGGAAGCAATTTGACTTCGGGAACACTTACTTTGTCCGTTCCTGAAGGATTTAGTGTTTCTCCGAGCAGTATAGCTGTAAATGGTTCATTAGCAAATACTGAAGTGACGGTTTCGAAGAATACTTCAACTTTAGATACTTATGAAGGAAATCTGTCTATTACAGGTGGTGGTTTAGCGAGTGCAAAGACTGTTGCTTTGACGATGACTGTTGATGAAGATCCTGAACCTACAGGTACGTTTGAGTTATTCTCTGGAGATTTGGAGGAAGGTGATTATGTGATGTATTATAGTGGTAAGGCCATGAATAATGTAGTATCCTCAAACCGGTTAGGCTATATTACAATAACTCCGATGAATGATGTAATATCAAACCCTGACAATTCAATCATTTGGCATATAGCAAAAAGTACTAGTGATAACCACTATTGGATAATATATAATGCAGCAGTAGAAAAATATGTAGCAAGTACCGGCGCTAAAAATCAAGCACAATTGTTAGCCGAGTTGAATAATAACAATCAAGCTTATGGATTTTGGAGTGTTTCTGGTACAGCCACATATGATTTCGTTAATGTTTATAATTCGACAAATAAGATAAATGCTAATCTTCGGAACAACACTACTTATGGCTTTGCATGCTACGCTACAGGTACTGGCGGCGCGCTTACACTCTATAAAAAATCCGATGGCAGACCTTCCACTCCTTCGTTCTCCGTTGCCGGTGGTGCGTATCTGGAAACAAAGAGCGTTACAATAAGTTGTGCAACCCAAGGAGCAAGCATCTATTATACGTTAGATGGCTCTACGCCTACAAGTTCTTCTACGGCTTATACCGGTGCAATTTCCATCAACGAGTCAAAGGTGCTAAAAGCAGTCGCTATCAAAGATGATAAGTCAAGTAATGTAGCTACGGCTGAATATACTATTTATACTCTTGAGCACGCAGGAACTGAGGCTGACCCGTATTCACCTGAAGACGCAAAAGCAATTATTGAAGTGAATGGCACACAAACTGGAGCCTATGTCTCAGGTATAGTAAGTTCAATAGCAATTGCTTATAATTCACAATATGGCAATATTTCATTCTTTATCTCTGCAGACGGGACAGTGGAAGGTACACAAGTTGAGGCGTTCCGTTGCAAAGGACTAAATAATGTAAACTTTGCTTCTGCCGATGATTTGGTGACAGGTGCTACAGTAGTTGTATATGGTAACTTAACCAAGTATAATTCAACATATGAATTAGAAGAAGGCTGTTACCTGACATCATACGAGGCTCCGGCACAAAAGACGGATATATCCAACACCAAAGCTACGGCTTATACTGTAGCAGAAGCATTAGCTTTGGCTGCCGACTTGAATAGTGACCTGACAAAGAGCGTTTATGTAAAGGGTGTCGTTTATCAGGCAGATGGTTTTAATGCACAAAATGGCACATATAATATTTACATAAAAGATGCAGATGCTGACAATCAGTTTGAGTTCTTCACGTGTGAAGGTTTATATAATGAGTCTCAAGATGAAGTCGTTGCATTTGAAGAAGGCGATGTTCGTGAGGGCGACCAAGTTATAGGTTATGGAGTAATGGCATACTACACCAACGGAAGTATCTGGGAACTAAAGAATGATTATTTGGTAGAACTGGTTCGTCCGACATTTGCTGTCACCGGCGTTGAGTTAGACCAGACTACCCTAAGCATCAAAGAGGGAGCGACGGCAACATTGACCGCTACGGTTGCACCGGCAAATGCGACAGACAACAGCGTAACATGGTCGTCAAGCAATGAGGCTATTGCAACCGTCGAAGACGGCGTAGTTACGGCTGTAGCAATAGGTAATGCAACCATCACAGTAACAACAACGGATGGTGGCTTCACAGCAACGTGCGCCGTTACAGTTACTGACCCCAATGCACGCAATGGGGCTTTGGCTGTATTCAGGAAAGTAACTTCTACAGAAGGTATTACGGACGGCGAGTACCTGATTGTTTATGAGGGTGAGAGTAGTGCTGTAGCATTTGACGGAGCGTTAGAGACATTGGATGCTGTCGGCAATACACTTGAGGTGACTATTGAAAATGACATGATTGTTGCATACGATGACGCAGCATTTACAATTGATGCCACGGTAAAGACGATAAAGTCATATAGCGGGAAATATATCGGCCAGACATCTAATGCTAACGGACTCGCTTCAAATGCATCGACCTCGTATGAGAACATGATGTCAATAGATGAAGAAAACTTTGTAGCAGTAAGTGGTGGTGCTTATTTGCGCTTTAATGCTACATCTGGTCAAGATCGTTTCCGTTATTTCAAGTCATCTACATATACTTCCCAGAAGGCTATCCAACTCTACAAGAAGGTAGAGCCGGCAAGTATCCGTGACGGTCTGTCGGCAGGCAAATGGGGAACATTCTGCCCGCAGAAGAAAGTGCTCTTGCCGCAAGGTGCGTCGTTCTATACGCTGACGTACAAAGAGGAGCGCGATGGTGCGCCTTACAAGGTCTTCTTCGACGAGATTGGCGAGAACGAAAGCCTTGAGGCGGGTAAACCTTACCTGTTCATTGCCGACGGAACCGACATCTTGGGTGTGGAGGCAGGTGCAGCAGCCAATGCCGCAAACAACTACAATGGTTTCCACGGCATAGTAGGAAACAGCGCATACACGTTGACCGTTTCGCAGGCTGAGTCGGATGCTTACAAGTATTATATCATCTACCAGAACCAAATCCGCCGTTGCGGCGTAGGCGATTTCAATATGGCTGTCGGACGCGCATATATTGACATGAGTGAGGTCTCGGCTACAGCAATAGCACCGGCTCCCGGCCGTCGCCGCGTTGGCATGGCTGACCCCGAAGCACCGCAACATTATACAGGTATTGATGCTCCGCAAAATGACGGCAAGCCGGTGAAGATGCTCATCAACGGGCAGTTGTTCATCATCCGCAACGGGCAGTTGTTCGACACAACAGGTAGAATGGTTAAATAAGTAAACTTCGACGATTATGAAAAAGAACAAGTATATCCAACCTGCAATCGAGGTATCGGCACAGCTTTATACAACAATGCTGTGCGTAAGTGGTGAAACAAATAATGATCCATTATCTGGTGGCAGTGGTATTGGTGGTGACTAACTAAAATATGAACCTCATGACCCCTCATCGCGTCATACCTGCTTTACTGCGCAGCACACTCCTTCTCTGGGTGTGCTGTGTGGTTCAGTGGGCGCAGGCAGAGGTCTATGAGGTGCAACTCGTTGACTCCGACACACGCAACAAGCACATCAACGTCGAGATAGGCGGCAAGACGTATCTGTTCACTTTCGACACAGGTTGCTCCAGTATGTCCATCAGCCGCAGGCTCCTCAGCGAACTCAAGCAAACGGGACAGGTCATCCTCGCGTCCAACGCATCCGGCAAGGCCGAGGTGCTGATGTCCAACGGCGAGACGAAAATGTCCAACTCGCTGCTCATTAAGCGTCTGAAGATTGGCGACTGCGAGTTCACGAATGTTGATGCACAAGTCGGTCTGGAGGACAAAGCCAACGCTCCGCTGCTGCTCGGGCAGTCAATACTCGAACGCCTGCGTTCGTACAGCGTGACGGGAACCACCTTCCGCTTCGAGCCGTACGAGGATGACTTCCAGCAAGCCTTGGCGATGGCGGATTATCATTGGAACGACGATGCCTACCAATCCCGGATAGCCGAAACCCTGATGCCTTACTTCCGGCAAGGACGGCTGTCATGTTTCTTTACCTACAAGCTGCTGTACGTCCTTCAGCAGACCGATGCACACAACGATGCCATCGAGGTCTTGGAGTATATCAAGAGCCGCAGCAACGAATGGAAAGAAGGCCGTTCGGACTTTGACCTGGCAGAGGTCGAATCGCTGCTGTACTTCAATATCGGTGTCGATGCCTACAACAACGACCGCTACGACGAGGCATTGCAGGCTGCCGACAAAGCCAAAGCTGCCGCACGCCGTGTGCGAGACCCCCAGCAAAAACAAAAGCGCCTGCATAACGCAGGCACTCTGTACTGGCATATCTACTCGCAGACCGACCCCGACAAGGCCAAAGCCTACGAACAATACAAACAATGATTCACCTTTATTTTGGTTTATCGCTTCTGAATGTTTTTACTCCGTAGGAGTGCAGGATTAGATGTTAAAAACTATCCGGGAGTATACTCACGAGCCGCATGGATTTTTTGAAGCGTTAGCGATTTTTGATTTAATAATATATAAACGCGTCAGCAATAATTGTCGATAATGGTTGGTAATTGTTGACCAGCCACTCATCAGAACTCATAATCCACAGCAGCACGAGCAGTACGGCACTTGCCTATATACGCCGCAACCTTCAGGTGCTCGGGATGGTTCTGGTAGGTATCCACATCCTCCCATGTCGCAAACTCGCACTCCAGACACAGGTCGTAGTCGGTCTTCTTGGCATTGGGGATATTGATTCCCACCTTCTCGGATTTCAATACAGGCACTTTGTCAAGCAGGGAGAGTAGTCCCTGCTTGATCAGTTGTGCATTCTCCATCTTGGTCTTTCCCTCCGCCTCATCCGCCAGACGGAAGAACACTACATGCTTTACCATATGTGTACGCGGTTTTCGGGTGCTACATACATCGGACTTTCCTCCGTCACGTTCCACGCCTCGTACCAGGCGCCGATGTGCGGCAGAGCGCCGTTCACGCGCCAGCGGCCGAGGGAGTGAGGGTCGCTCTTCGTGCGGTTGAGGATCTCCTCCGGACGGATATTTCCCGCCCATACATTGGCGTACGCCAGGAAGAAGCGTTGCTCGGGCGTGAAACCGTCCACTACGCCGAGACGTTCGGCTTCGGGTTTGGCGGCCTCGTTGTTCTTGAACGCCTGGAAGGATATCTGCAGTCCGCCGTGGTCGGCAATGTTCTCGCCCAGGGTGAAGTAGCCGTTGGCATGTACGCCCGGGGCGACCTCGATGCCGTTGAAGTATTCCGCCATCACTTTCGTGCGGGCGTCGAACTTCGCCTTGTCCTCCTCGGTCCACCAGTTGTTCATGTTGCCATCCTTGTCGAACAGGCAGCCCTGGTCGTCGAACCCGTGGGTCATCTCATGACCGATAACCACGCCGATGGCACCGTAGTTGAACGCGTCGTCCGCACTCATGTCGAAGAACGGGTATTGGAGTATACCTGCCGGGAAGCATATCTCGTTGCTGGACGGGTTATAGTACGCGTTCACGGTTTGCGGAGTCATGTACCATTTCTTCTTGTCCACCGGCTTGCCCAGATAGCTGAGGCTATATGCTTGCTCGAACTTCGCGGCACGCTGCAGGTTCTCGTAGTACGGCACCTTGTCGTCGATATTCAAATCGCTGTAGTCGCGCCACTCGTCGGGATAACCGATCTTGATGGTGATGGCCTCGAGTTTCTCCGTGGCTTTGGCTTTCGTCTCATCGCTCATCCAGTCGAGTGCCTGAATACGCTGACCGAGCGAGGTCTGCAGGTTGTGTACGAGGTTGAGCATACGCTGCTTGTTCTCCTCGGGGAAGTACTTCTTCACGTACATCTGTCCCACTGCTTCGCCCAGGGTGCCGTTCACGATACCTACGGCACGTTTCCACAGCGGTGACGGCTCTTCTCTGCCGGACAGCACCTTGCCGTAGAAGTTGAAGTTCTGCATGTATATATCGTCCGACAGGTACGTAGCCGCACCGTCTATCGCCTGCCATGTGAACAGAGTCTTGATATCTTCGAGCGGTTCGTCGGCAAGCATCTTGCCTACCTCCTGCAGGTGAGCTACCTGACCGATATTCACGCTGTCCAGCTCGACCTTCAGAGCCGTGAAGAACTCGCTCCAGTTGATTTGCGGCACGAGGGCCTGCAGGTCGCTCACGGACATCTTGTTGTAGTTGGCTATAGGGTCACGCAACTCGACATTGTTCTTCGCTGCCTTGGCCAGACGGGTCTCCAGACGCAGTACGGTCTGTGCTGCCTGTTCCGGTTCGGGCTGACCGAACAGACGGAACATCTCCGCTACGTGCTGCACGTACTTGGCGCGGATGTCCAGAGTCGTCTCGTCCTCATCGATGTAATACTCTTTCTCGCCGAGCGCAAAGCCTGCCTGATACTCGTTCATGATGTTCATCGACGAGTTCATTGCGTCAGCATCCACATACATGGCGAACAGGCCGTACTCCATCGATGCACCGAGGAGCTTCGACAGCTCGTCGCGTGACTGGATAGCCTGAATCTCCTGCAAGGTCTTCTGCAGAGGCGCGATGCCTTCCTGATTGCGGCGTGCCGTGTCAAGTGCGAGATTGTAGATGTCGCCGATCTTCTGCTCCACGGAGCCTTGCTTGTGCTTCTTGGCGGCAATCTCCTGAATGAGCCCGTTCACCTGCTCAAGGTTGTTCAACGCAAGCTTGTCGAACGAGCCGAAGCGCGCGTACTCGGGAGTCAAGGGGTTGGCTGCCATCCAGCCGCCGCAGGCGTACTGGTAAAAATCGTTCTGGGGAACAGCCGTGGTATCCAGATTGTCAAGAGGGATACCCGTCGTCTGTTTTGGAGTGGAAGAGCATGCTGTCATAACTGCTGCCATCGTTACAAAATAGATTAGTTTTTTCATTATAATAGTGAATTTTGGTTTGCACAACACAAAATACAACAAAATATATGCCTAAAATTTGGAAAAGTCAAAAATATTTTGTATTTTTGTGCCCGATTATGAAATCTGTTTTTCGAAATATATATGTGCTTGTCATCTGCCTGTTGGCAAGCCGGGCATATGCGGCAGGGAGCATTGATATTCTGCTGCAGCACCCCGTTACCGCCACGGCGAACATCACCCTGCTGGTACAAGACCTGCAGTCGGGTGAGATTATCGACAGTTACCGCCCGAAGAACGTAGCTCCGCCGGCATCCGTCATGAAGCTTCTGCCCACTGCTACGGCACTGGAAACCTTAGGTGCGGACTACCGTTTCAGCACGTTCATTGAGTACAGCGGCACTATTGATGGTGGTGTGCTCCACGGTGACCTCTATGTGCGCGGCACAGGTGACCCTACTCTGGGTTCGCAGAAGGTGGGTGACCGCAACCTGCTCAGCCGATGGGTTCGCGCGGTGCGCGAGGCGGGCATCCGTGCCATTGAAGGACAGGTGATAGCCGACCTGAGTTACTTCGATGCCGATGCCATCAATCCCGGATGGATTTGGGAGGATATAGGCAACTACTACGCTCCGGGTATCTACGCCCTCTCGTACATGGACAACACGATGAATGTTGTGCTGCGTTCAGGACCCGTGGGCAGCATTGCCGAGGTGCAATATACCGTACCCGAAGTACCCGGAGTAAAGTTCGACAACCATATCCGCTGCACCAGCATCACCCACGACGGTGCGTTCGTTCACGGTGCGGCATACAACTACACACGATACCTGACCGGTAGCGTGCCGAGCAACCAGGGCTCGTTCGGCGTGCAGGGTGACATGCCTAATCCAGGACTGCTGCTTGTGCAGCACTTCACGCAACGACTCGAGGAGAGCGGTATAACCATCACAGCCGAACCTACCTATCAGTCGGAGACGGATGGCAAGAGCCGGACACTGCTCTATACATGGCAGTCACCGCCGCTCGCGGAGATAATCATGGAGACGAACATCCACTCCAACAATATGTACGCCGAGTCGCTGTTCCGTACCTTCGGTGCGCGGTACACCTTGCCATGCACCATTCATAACTCAGCGGATTTTGAGAAGGACTACTGGCTGCGTCGCGGTGTGGATATACGCAGTGCGCGTATAGTGGACGGCTGTGGTCTGGCGCCGCAGGACGCTCTGAGTGCAGAGACGCTGGTGCAACTGCTGACATATATGTACCAATCGAAGAACAGTGACGCGTTCTATGCCTCATTGCCCGTCAGCGGTCAGACCGGCACGCTCAGGCTCCTGCTCAAGGATACTGAACTCGATGGCAAGGTGCATGCCAAGTCCGGCACGATAGCCGCAACGAAGAACTTCGCCGGATACATTGAACTGCCTAACGGTCGTACATGGGTGTTTGCCGTGATGGTCAGCTTCGGCAACGGCAAAGCCAAACAGATACAGAGCGTTATTGGCAACTACCTGCTGGATCTCTACCGCACCAAGGGACAGTAACAATGCATCAGCCAGACTTGGCTGATATGTGGCAATGTATGTAGAACAAACCGATAGTACCAACAGCCTGATGACTCGTCTGCTGCGCGGCGAAGAGCAGCAGTTTGCCTCCTGTCTGCAAGAGGATATACCGCTGCTGTACACCGGCTTTCAGACCTCAGGGCGCGGACAGACCGGCAATGGATGGGAGTCGGAGCGCGGCAAGAACCTGTTGCTCACGTATCTGCTGCGCGAACCGAAGGTTAATGTTACGGAGCAGTTCAGGCTGAACATCCTTGCCTCGGTGGTAACGCATCGGACGATAACTGCCTATTTGCCCGAGAACCGGCGTGACAGCCTCACTGTCAAATGGCCGAACGATATCTATGTAGGCGACAGCAAGATTGCCGGCATATTGGTGGAGAACAGCCTGACCGGTAGCAAGATTCAGCACAGCATTGCAGGCATTGGCATCAATCTGAATCAGGAACATTGGATAGGTGGCGCACCTAACCCCGTCAGTTTGAAACAACTGACAGGTCTGGACTACAACCTGCATGAGCTGGTGCAATTGTTCATGACGATGCTCAGTTTCACCTTGACATGGAGCGCGGAACAATGCAGGGATTATTACATGCAGCATCTTTATCGCCGCAATGGATATTGGCCGTTTGCCGAACGAGAGGTCAGCTCCACACCATCGCGAATAGTGCGAACTGAAGAAGGCGCAAAGACCTTTCAGGCGCGGATTGCCGACATACAGAACGACGGATGTATCGTGCTCCAAAAAGCCGATGACACCGTGCATACATATCACTTCAAGCAAATACAATTTGTGCTATGAATACAACAATCATCATCACCGGCGGTGCCGGATTTATCGGAAGTCATGTGGTACGTCTGTTTGTGAACAAGTACCCCGAGTACCGCATCATCAATGTGGACAAACTCACCTATGCAGGCAACCTCGCCAACCTCAAGGACATTGAGGATAAACCCAACTACCGCTTTGTGCGTGCAGACATCTGCGACTTCGATACTATCTATGCACTCATGCAGGAAGAACACGTCACCGGCGTCATACATCTGGCAGCTGAGAGTCATGTGGACCGCTCCATTAAAGACCCCTTTACCTTTGCCCGTACCAACGTCATGGGAACGCTCAGTATGCTGCAAGCCGCCAAACTCTACTGGGAGAGTCTGCCGGAGAAGTTCGAGGGCAAGCGGTTCTACCACATCTCCACCGACGAGGTCTATGGCGCACTCGAACTCACCCACCCCGAAGGATTGCCGTCGCCGTTCACCACAAAAGCATCCGCCGATGGGCATGAGACTTACGGCGAGAACTTCTTCGTCGAGACCACGAAGTACAACCCTCACTCGCCGTACAGCGCATCCAAGGCAAGCAGCGACCACTTTGTGCGCGCGTTCCATGACACCTACGGTATGCCGACCATCGTTACGAACTGCTCCAACAACTATGGCCCGTACCAGTTCCCCGAGAAACTGATTCCTCTGTTCATCAAC
>JAFSXJ010000022.1 GCA_017444065.1 Paludibacteraceae bacterium
ACAACCACCCAGGGCGCCAAGTTCCGCAACAAGGCTGCCATAGGTGCTTCGGTCATCGCCGACCTCGGTTTCCGCGTAGCGATGAACGACAACTGGGGCATGTACTTCGGCCTCTATGCCGGCTACGGCTTCACTAACCTCCCCGCTTCCGCCAAGACGGAGGAGATGATCATGGTCAGTGCCACCGACCCCTCCAAGATTGACTACCGCGGTACGTTTGACTCCAACGAGACGGGCAAAGCCAACCTCCTGCGCGCAGGTGTGAAGATAGCCGTTGACTTCGGTTGGGGCAACCGCCGTGCGGAGCTGGAGGAGCAAGCGCGTCTGGCAGACGAACTGGCGGCGGCGCAACAGAAAGCCCGTCAGGACTCTATCGCCCAAGCCGAGGCACGCGCCAAAGCCGTGGCTGACAGTCTCGCCCATGCGAAAGCCGAGCAGGCACTGCGTGACAGCCTCGCTGCTGCCAATGCCAATGCCCAAGCTGTGGCTGACAGCCTTGCTGCTGCCAACGCCAACGCCAAAGCCCAAGCCGATAGCATTGCTGCTGCCGAGGCGGAGCAAGCGCGCAAGGCTGCAGAGCGTGCCGCGTTCGTGGCTGCACTGAAGACAAAAGGTGAGTCCGTCAACGTACACTTCGATACCGGCGGCGATGTGCTGAAGTTCCGCGAAGGCGAGCAGGCTGTCGTGGATGACATAGCCGAGGCGATGAAGGCGGATGCTTCGCTCCGTATCGTCATCACCGGCCATACCGACAACACCGGCAACGCCGAGCAGAACCTGCGCTACTTCGGTATGAAGCGCGCGGAGGCACTGCGTGACTACATGGTAGAGAAAGGTGTGCCTGCCGGTCAGATTCATTGCGAGAGCAAGGGCCAGCTCGAACCTGTAGCCGACAACGCCACCCGCGAAGGACGCGCTCTCAACCGCCGCGCAAACATACGCTTTCTGTAAACGGGATAATAAAATGGGAGTGAGCTTTTTCGCACACTCCCATTTTGTATGATGATTGGAGGCCGTCGGAAATCAGGCTTTCTCTTCTACCGGACAACTATACCATGAGGCATACATGGCATAGTTATGTGCAATCTTCTTGTTGATCTCGGCGGTCTGCTCGGGCTCGGCTTTCTTGATGAACTTCGCCGGCACGCCGCCCCAAATCTCGTACTCGCCTATCTGCGTGCCTTTCAGCACCAATGCTCCGGCTGCCACGATCGCGCCTTTGCCCACATGTGCGCCGTCAAGCAGGGTGGAGCCCATGCCTATCAGCGCGTAGTCATCGACATCCGCACCGTGGATGGTGACGTTGTGTCCGACAGACACGTAGTCGCCAAGGGTGATAGTGGATTTCTGATACAAGGTGTGCAGCACCGAGCCGTCCTGGATGTTACAGTGCTTGCCAATGGTGATCGTGTTCACATCGCCGCGCAACACGGCGTTGAACCACACGGACGAACCTTCGCCCACGCTCACGTCGCCGACGACGGTGGCGTTATCCGCCAGAAAAACGTCGTCAGCGATGCGGGGCGTAAGGATCTCGCCATTTCTATTTATTGCTTTTACCAAAGCCATAAATGATTTACCATTTGGTCATTTACCATTTACCATTTAGCGGGCGGCAATGATTGCTTCGAACTTCTCGGCGATGAGCGATGCGCCGCCAATCAGACCGCCGTCGATGTCCGGGCAGGCGAACAGCTCGGCTGCGTTCTTCTCGTTGCAACTGCCGCCGTACAGGATCGTCGTGTCGTCAGCAGCCTGCTTGCCATACTTCTCTGCCACCAGACCGCGGATGAAGGCATGTATCTCCTGTGCCTGCTCAGGCGTAGCGGTCAGACCTGTACCAATTGCCCAGACGGGTTCGTAAGCCAAGGTGATCTTTGCCCACTGCTCTGCGCTCAGGTGGAACACCGAACCTTCGAGTTGTGCCTTAACCACCTCGTTCTGCTTGTTCTCCAAGCGCTCCTCTTTCACCTCGCCGATACAGAAGATCACCTTCAGACCGTTGGCAAGAGCCAGCTCAACCTTGTTCTTCAGGATCTCGTAGTCCTCGTGGTAGTATGCACGGCGCTCAGAGTGACCAAGGATGCAATACTCGGCACCTGTTGATGCGACCATAGCGGCGCTGACTTCACCGGTGAAAGCACCTTTGTCCTTGTCGGCGCAGTTCTCGGCTGCAACCTTGATGGCACTACCCTTAACGAGCTCGGCTACAGTAGCCAGATGGATGAACGGCGTGCCGATCACTACTTCACATTTCGGGTTCTTCACATCGTTCTTGAGCTGATTGGCGAGCTCTACGCCTTCCTGCAGGGTCTTGTTCATTTTCCAGTTGCCTGCAACCATTCTTGTTCTCATGAGTTCTATAATTTAATGATTTATTGTTTCTTTGGGTTTGTGGATTTCGATATTTCGACATTTCGACATTTCGATTTATCGAACGTCGTTCAAATAAGCCCCTTCAGGCTTGAGCACATACTCGCGGAGCTCATCGTTGTAACGGAGGTTGCGGAAGAGCACTTTGGTTGTGGTTAGTCCCTCTTTGAGAGTAATCATTGTCGGCAGGTACTCGCCGGTTTTGGCGTTGTGCTTCACCTTCATAGTTATCCTGTCGATAGCTACGCGCTCTTTGGGCGTGAAGGTGATGGTGGTCATGTTCTGTGACGTCTGCTCCGTTATCTCGCACGCGTCAGCCATAGCCTGCGCGTAGAGCAGGGGATTAGCCTGATAGAGCTCGTCGCGCGTGGGAGCTGAGAGCGTCAGTTCGTTGGCGTCGATGTTGTACATGTACATCGTTGTGCCGTCGTAAGCCGCCTGCGTGCCGAATGCCTCCAGCTGGAACTGTTCGCCGTGCATGGTCAACTTGCCGGTATAGGATATAGGCTGAGTGGCGTTCTCCTGCACCGTGATGGTAAAGTCCGTAGTCATCGTCTTCTGCCCGAGCAGGGCGAAGAGTGACTGTAATACCGATAAGAGTAATATCTTCATTGTTATATGGTTTTCGATGTTTCGGAATGTCGAAGTCTCGCCCCGTTATCCAACGCCCAAGTCTTTGAGCAGTACTTCGAGCTGGTTGGGGTCTTGGATGAGCACATCACGCCCTTTCGGTCCTTTGTTCGGTCCGACGATGCCTGCGGCTTCAAGCTGGTCGGAGAGTTTGCCTGCGCGGTTGTAACCTATCTCGAAAGCGCGCTGCAGACGCGAGGTGGAGCCTTCCTGTTTGTTCACTACGTAACGCGCTACATCGGCGAACATCGGGTCGAGGCGTTTCATGTCCACGCTACCCGGGGCAAGGGCTTCGCTCTCGGCACCTTCCGGCACATACTCCGGCAACTGGTATGGCTCAAAGTAGCGTTGCTGGTCCTGAATATGCTCAACGATAGCATCCACCTCTGGTGTATCGACGAACGCGCACTGCACACGTGTGATGGATGCGTTTCCTGCATACAACGAGTCGCCGCGGCCGATGAGCTGCTCCGCGCCTTTGGCGTCGAGCACGGTGCGCGAGTCAATGACGGATTGCGTGCGCAGGGCTATACGCGTAGGGATGTTCGCCTTTATGACACCTGTCACGATATTCACGGACGGACGTTGCGTGGCAAGAATCATGTGCATACCCACGGCACGGGCTTTCTGTGTGATACGCGCAATAGGTGTCTCCACCTGCTTGCCCGCCTGCATGATAAAGTCGCCGTACTCGTCGATGATGATGACGATGTAAGGCAGGTACTGGTGATGCAGCGAGCCGTCAACCGGTTTTTCGGGGTTGAGGCGGCGATGAACGAACTTCTCGTTGTAATCCTCGAGGTTGCGCACACCGGCATCCATCAGCAGCTTGTAGCGGTTCTCCATCTCGATGACGAGGGAGTTGAGGGTGTTGATGACCTTGTCGCAATCGGTGATAACGACTTGGTTCTCATCCGTGTCAGGCATAGCTGCGAGATAGTGCTTCAAGAGCGGCTTGTACGGCGCAAACTCCACCATCTTCGGGTCCACGAGCACCATCTTCATCTCAGCGGGGTGCTTCTTGTACAGCAGTGAGGTTATGATGGCGTTGATGGCTACGGACTTACCGGTACCTGTGGCACCGGCAACGAGCAAGTGCGGCGTCTTGGCGAGGTCGAACATGAAGACCTCGTTGGTGATGGTCCGTCCGTAGGCAATCGGCAGACGCATCTTCTTCTCTTCCTGGAAGTTACGCGATGCAATGACGGAGTGCATGCTTACGACTTGCGGCTTCTCGTTCGGCACCTCTATGCCGACAGTGCCCTTGCCGGGCATCGGCGCGATGATACGGATACCCTTGGCGGCGAGTGAGAGCATGATGTCACTTTCGAGCGACTGGATGCGTGCAATCTTCACGCCGGCCTTGGGCACTATCTCATAGAGCGTGACGGTCGGGCCGACGGTGGCTTTGATGGACTCTATCTCAATGCCGAAGTTACGCAGCGCAGTGACGATGCGGTCGGCGTTGTTTTGCTGCTCCTGCTGGTCGATGACGGGCGAGGTCTCGTTCGGATAGACCTTCAGCAGGTCGAGCGACGGGAACTTGTAGTGCTCCAGTTCTTTGCGCGGGTCATACGGACCAAGCTTCTCCATGAGTGCTTCGGGTGAATCCTCCACTATGTCGACTTTCTCGCCTTTCTCTATTTCCAAATCCGGTGTGTCGGGCTTCGGTTCTTCTGTCGGTATGTCCACTTCGATGATGTCGTCTTTCGGCTCATCATCAGTCTGGTCAGGCTCCGGCTCACTCTCGACTTCGGTCGTTGTATTGTCTTGTATCTCCACGGTGAGCTTCCCGCCTTCGTCTGTCTTAGGCTTATCGTCACTGCCGGTAATGACCAGTTCGATAGGAGCGTTGACGGGTTCGGAGTTATCGGAGTTCTCAGTGTTCTCGGAGCTCTCCAAGTTCTCGGAGTCTTCGGAATCGGTTGCTTCTTTTTTGCGGAACAGTCCGCGAATCCAACGGGCAATGCGCTTGAGGAAGGGTATAGTGTTCTTGTCCACACGGATGAAGAAGATGACGCCAAGTGCCAGCAGGATAAACAGTTGGCCGATAATCTTGACGTAAGAGACAGCCCAGAGCGTAACTACTGCGCCGAACGCTCCGCCGAGACGGAAGAACAGCGGTTCGCCGATGAGGTAATCGACATACCCCAGCACGACCGAACCGTACATGAGCCAGAACACCGAGCAGGCGGTGAACTTGAGCAAGTTGAAATCGCCGATGCGGAAGAGACGCAGGGAGCAGGCAATCATTATTGCTATGAGTGCCACGCATGCCAGACCGAAGCCTTTGTGCACCAGCAGAAAGACCAGGGCTGCGCCCGGCAGACCCATCCAGTTCTGTATCTCCAGCCGGTTGGCAGCCCGTTCGGCACGCGACAGCTCCACGATGGAGAAGTCCGCGGCTCCGGTGAAGAAGAAGCTGACGAAGGCTATGAGCAGGTATAGGGTGAACATTGCCAGCAGAATACCGCATATAACGCGGAACTGCTCGGTCTGTACGCCGGATTTTACTTGTCCCCAATACGTGCCGATGTTGTTTTGGTCGTCAAAAGCGTCTATGTAGTTGTTACCCGCGCCGGTGCGGGCTTTCGATGGACGTTTTACCATGTTTGATAGTCTGAGTTTTATAGAATGAGTTAGTCTGTTCTTATATAGTGGTTATTGCCTGTTGCGGAACCAGCCCGCAATATTCCGCTACAAAGATACAAAAAAAATGCCGAATTTGCAAATCTTTTTTGCTTTTGTTGTAAAATGTGGAAGTTAATGTTGCAAAATGTAGAAAAACACGCGTGTTTTATGACAAAATGCTTGGCGATATTACGATTTGTCAACAATTTTTAGTACCTTTGCGCTTGGTATTTGTCGTTGGCAATAATATTTGCTATTATTGGCAATCATTTTGCTATGAATGAAATGCTAAAATTATATGTTTAACTAAAGGTATTTTAAGGTATGAAAAGATTTTCTCTTATTTTGAGTGCCGTGCTGTTTGCTCTTAGCATCAGCGCAAATGCTATTCAGATTCCTGCTGCCGACGTGCAGGCAAGACTGAAGGCTAATCCTTCATTGACCGCCAACAAGGCTGCTGCCAATGGCTTGAGACGTGCTCCGAAAGCAGAAATCCCAGCAACTTGTACTATCGAGGCTTCCGAGTTCGCCCCGGGTATCGGTCTAATCAAGTTTGCTCCGGTTACTTATGCACGGTACAAAACTTATTTTGATTATGCGGTTATAATTTCCGACGCCGAAGGCATGCTTGGCTATGGATGGTTTGATTCCAGTGACGGTGAGACCGGTGTAACCACTGCTGCCATTTTGGGTGACACGCTTGCTCCGGGTACATACACAGTCGCTGTTGAAGTGTATTACACTGATGATGAGCCTTGGGAGACAGGTGAAGGTACACTGACGATTGCTAACGCAGCAACCGCTCCAGTCATCACGGTAAGTGACCTGACAGCTGTTAATAGTGAGGATCTTTCGACTACTACTATTTCTTGGAAACAAGAAGGTCAACTACCCGAAGGTGGCTTTACGTACATCCAGATTTCCTCTTCTGGCGAATCAATATTTAACAGCCTTACCGATGAAAAATACGGTCAGGTGGCTATCAATTCGCCGATTACCGTTAGTCTGCCGAAGGACAAGGACTATTTCATCTATCTCTATGAGTTCTATCCGGGTTCAACCGCAATGAGCCAGTATGTGGCATTTACTTATAAACAGCACTCTGTAGGTACTAACCCGTTCACTCCGGTCAACCTGCAAGCTGCCGTTGACGGTACAGAGGTTACATTCACATGGGCATCGTATAAGGCTGACTCGATTCCTGCTATGACAGCTATCTACTTCTATGATGCGGAAGGCAACCAGCTCAGTTATGACTTGCTTGAGCACACCGGTGACGATGCTGTTGGTCAGACGTATGCAATTACGATGGCAGCTGAGACCACATTCGGTTGGGGTGTTCGTCCTGTAGCTGCTGACTACTACTTCATTACCCAACTCCAGAAGGGTGAGAACTTCACCACGGGCAAGGACAACAAGAAGCCTGTGATTGACTCTGTTAAGGTTGGTGATATCACGACCACCTCTATCGAACTTTTCGTATTCGCTCAGGATAACTATAGCGATGAGGACAGTCTGGTATTTACCGTTAAGAATGGTGAGACCGAACTGTTGAAAGCCAAGGCTGATGAGGGCGTATTGCTTCTTGAAGGCTTGACCATCAACACCGAGTATGACCTCACTATTGTCGCTACCGACGAGGCTGACAACGCCAGTGAGCCGTTTGCTATCAAGGTGAAGACCAGCAACGATACACAGGCTCCTGTTATCACGGTGGCTGCTCTGAAGAAAGCTATTGACCATAGAGCATATATTGAGGTTGCTGCAACCGACAACGAGACTGCCGCTGAGGACATCGTATTCATTGTAACAGTTCAAGGCGCAGCTGAGCCTATAGAGATGAAGGCAAATAATGGCGTTCTTGTTCTTGGCGGACTGACCGAGAGCACAGCTTATAGTTTGACGGTTGCTGCTAAGGATAAATCGGCTAACGTTAGTGCTGCAAGTGAGGCTATCGCGTTCACAACGACCGCACATACTCCTATCACTCTCGAGCCGCAAACTGCTACTGCTGATTATTTAGGCTCCAATTCTTATGGTTATAATTTCTTCCAGTTGGATCTCTATGGTCCAAAAACTGCCGGTTATCTGCCTGATATCTATCTGACGATCGTTACAGAGCAGTATACCAAGATTTCCGGTACCTATACGTCAGCATCCGGCTACCTCATGCTGAATGCTGCATATACCAATGTTACACCGGACGAATATGTTCCTGAGGCATTGGCTATCACAGCCGGTCAGGTTGAACTGAAGTTCAAGGAATATTCGGTAAAGAATGGCGTATCTATGCCGAATTACGACTTTGCGTTTGCCTTTGTTGACGAGGATGGCGTAGAATACAACGGCACGCTGGCTAATGCTCGTTTGGCAACGTACTATAGGGATCAGCTCACTGAAATTATCACCGGCGAGGGCAGTGAGACCGTTGCCGTTGACAACATCGAGACCGGTGTGAAGGCTACCAAGCGTATTGAGAACGGTCAGCTCATCATTGAGCAGAACGGTGTTCAGTACAATGTACTTGGCGTAACGATTAAGTAATCCAATGCGAGTAATATCGTAAAATAAAGGTCTGCATAGCGCAGGCCTTTATTTTTGGTTCGTCCAGGAAGATTATTTTCTGAAGATGAGCATGCTCCAGTCGCCGTTCCGGCGGGTGGCGGAGTGATGCAGGCTTTGGGCGGCTGCGGCATGGATGAGGATAGGTATGTCTGATTCGTAGAACCCCGAGAGCCACAGTTCGCCACCCATATTGAGGTTTCGTGCATAGGCCGGCATGTGCTCCATCAGGATGTTCCGATGTATATTCGCGAGGATGAGGTCAAATGGTCCTTCCGGAACAATAGCGCCCAATCGGACTTCTATTTGCACATCGTTAGCGTCAGCGTTTTCAATGGCGTTACGGACGCTGTTCTCGTCGATATCCGTGGCAAGCACATGCTCGGCACCGCGTTTGGCAGCAAAGATGGCAAGCACGCCTGTGCCTGTTCCGTGGTCAAAGACGCGTTTGCCGGTGAGGTCGGTAGTCAGGAGCTCGCCGATCATCATCGCGGTGGTCTCATGGTGACCGGTGCCAAAGGCGCAATGCGGCACGATGTGAACACCTAAAGGCAACTCTTCCACTTCATGTGAGGCTTCCCACGCGGCATTCCAGTTCTCGTCAGGGCAATTGACAATTGATAATTGACAATTGACAGATGACAAATCCAAGTCAGGCACAAGGTCCGTGGGGATATAGGCGCGGAGGGTAGAGCCATCTTGCTCGAACGAGTCGAAACCTTGGTCGGCGAGTTGTTGAGTGATAAGATCGATCTGCCAATCCTCAAAGGCTTGACAATCAATATTGGCTACACTATATTTCATTTCTTTTCTTGTTTTGGATGCAGATATCGCATGTGCCGCAAAGTGGTGCATCTTGTTCGCCGAAGTAGCCGAGCAAAAGTTGTGAGCGGCAATAATGGTTGTTCTCGGCATATTCAAGCATGGCTTGCAAGTGCTGCTCGAATATCTGTTTGCGATTGGCATAGACTCTGTCGGAGAGATTGACTGTGTTCTGCCGTGGTACGGGAAAATGTACCATGCTGACTCGTTGCGCCGGTATATACCGGATAATATGCTGCTTTGCCATGGCGACGAGCGAACTATTGACAGCAAACTCCGTGGTGCCGAGGTCTTCGGCGAGTCGCGTCAGATGGATGAACTGCGGGTCGGTGAAGATGCCCGAATAGCGTCGCATAAGCGCGCTAAGCAATCGTTCCTGGAAGGGCGACTCATTGAGGTTATAGAGTTCCTCCTTATCTAATAATATGCGCACGCGCGGTTGCAGATCCTGTTCATCGGTATATGTGATATATCCGGCCGAAGTGAGCAGTTGGAGGGCTGCGTAGGTTGTAAGGAACGCCAGGTGCATGTCGGTACAGAACTGCTCCACATCAATAGCGAAAGTTGCGTCACGCCCTGAACCCAGGCCGATGGTCAGGTAGTCGCAGAGTAACTGATAGACGCGCTCAACCTCCTCTTGAGGCGGATAGTTGTTGCCAATGCGCTGCTTGACGATGACCGAGTCTTTCGGTGCGTGCAGCAGTACACACCAGGCCTGTTCGCCGTCGCGTCCGGCACGACCGGCTTCCTGGAAGTACGCCTCAATGGAGTCCGGCAGGTCGTAATGGATAACAAGTCGGACATTGGGCTTGTCAATACCCATACCAAATGCGTTGGTGCAGACGATGACACGTGTGTTGCCGTCTTTCCATGCCTGCTGTTTGGCTGTGCGCTCAGTGGTCGGCAGGCCGGCGTGGTAGTAATCTGCTACTAATTGACAATTGACAATTGACAATTGACAATTAAGCCATTCGGACAGTTCTTTGGTTCGCTTGCGGTTGCGCACATACACGATCGCTGACCCGTGTACGCGTTCCAGAATGTGCAAGAGCTGCTGCTGCTTGTCCTCGGTGTGGCGTACCACATAGTGAAGGTTCGGGCGTGCAAAGCTTGTGCGGAATACGTTCGGCTCGGCAAAGCCCAGCTGCGTTTGTATATCCTCGACCACCTCGGGTGTAGCTGTAGCGGTAAGTGCCAAGATTGGCGCTTGCAGGTGTTCGCGTATCTCGGCGATGCGCAGATACGACGGACGGAAATCATAGCCCCACTGCGAGATACAATGCGCTTCATCGACAGCAATCATACAGATGGGCAGTTGAACCACACGCTTTAGGAACTCCTCGCTCTCAAGGCGTTCAGGTGAGACGTATAGGAAATGGTACGGACCGTACAGGCAGTTGTCTAATGCCACACGTTGCTCCTCATGGCTCATGCCCGTGTAGATGGCTGTGGCAAGGATATTACGGTTGCGCAGGTTGGCCACCTGGTCCTTCATCAGCGCGATGAGCGGTGTGATGACGAGGCATAGCCCTTCGCCTTCGCTGTCGTTGTCCGCCATGACGAGTGTCGGCACCTGGAAGCACAGTGACTTGCCGCCGCCTGTCGGAAGCAAAGCCAATGTATCCTTGCCTGCCAGCACGGAGTCGATAATCTCCTGCTGCATGGGCCGGAAATCATCGTAGCCGAAGTACGTATGTAAAGCGTCAAGGGGATTTACCATTTGGTCATTTGCCATTTACCATTTATTTAGCCATTTGGTTATCTACCATCTCGTGGGGTGCAAGAGTCCGCCGATAAGGGCGATAAGGGCGTAATACGGATAAACGAGTGCCAACAATAACACTTCCAGTGGCGCAAAACCCTTGCCGCGGATGAGACCGTACTCCCACGGCAGGTAGAGCAGTACCAGCGGCGGGCAGAAGAGCTGCAGCACGATAGCTATGGTTACCATCGCACCGAAGCGGCGTATATCACTGTCGGTGTAGTGCGGTGCCTTGCCTGCCCATCGCATCCGTTGGCGGAGCAGGTCGGGCAGGGTAGGTTGCGCAGTTATGACGGCAGTCATCTTTTCGGCATCGCAGACACCAATCTTCCGTCCTGTACGTTTGCAGTACTCCAGCAGGAACATGTCGTCGCCACTTGGGATGTCAGGATGCAGATACGGTTCGGCTTCTATCCACACCTCGCGCCGCACGATGAGGTTCGCTCCGCTGCAGAGGATAGGTTTGCCGCGTTTCGCCTGACGGATAGTCAATGCCTGCAAGGCGGTATATTCGATGACCTGCAACCGCTCAATCAGTGTGTTCCGCATCGTTCGCATCCGTAGCGGCAGGATAAGCATGTCAGCATCACCCAACGCAGCCAGTGCCTCTTCATCTGACGCCCTGGGACGCTCGATGTCATTATCGTGCAGCCATAGCACTTCGGCATCGGTTGCGTTGACAAGGCAGTGCAGGGCATGCTTCTTGCCCTTGCCCTCGTCGTTCACGCCGCGAACGGGCGTAATATGTGCCAGCGTCGCAGACATCAGTTGGTACCAGTTAGTAAACCGTAATCAGAGCTCAGCTTCCGTAATCAGGTGCGCGTCCTGCCATGAGGCAATCGTCTTGCGGGCGTCTTCGAGTGCCTGTTCAGGAGAAACCTCGTACTCAGCGAGAAGGAGTTTTGTTAGGGTTTGCTCGTCAAACGACTCCTTGTCTGCCACGTTGCGCCACAGGTAGGCGGCACTCTCGTTGAGCGTAATCATCGCGTTGAAGTTCACGAGGTCAACGCTCTCTGCAATCAGCAGATACTCATTGCCTAACGGACGTAAGGCAAATCCGGGAATAACTTTCATATACACGTGTGTCTATAGATTTTCAATACTATGCGTCTCAGGTGCAGCATATGCCTCCAGAGCCATGCTTTGGTCACAGGCTTGCTCTTTCCTTTGGGTGAATGGATAGCCGTTACCTTGGCGAGTACGTTGCTGCGCGAGCAATGTTCTTCGCCTTGCAGATTGCCGTCACCCATCAGCGTCACCGTTTCGCCTTGCAGGGCATAGATGCGGTGGAGGACGAAATGTTGCGGTGCTATCTCTGCCAGCACGATGTCACCGACCGCAAGGTTCTGCGGCTGAACGAGTGTCACGTTGTCCACACCGCCTTCTATATACGGCCGCATGCTTACACCTGTCGGCGTGAATATGACCTGCTTGCCTTCGTTGACCAGTCGGGCTATCTCAGGGATGAATATCTCGTTGGGCAGTTGCATCTTATCGTGTGGCTTCGTAGCAGAGTTGAGCTGCGGCTTTGTCGGGCAGGCATTGCAGTTTCTTGACCGGCACGTTAAGCACGATACGGCTGATGGTGTTGTGTATGCCGTCCATCGCCTCGTGCAGCACTTTCAATCCTGAACAGGATGATAAAAGGTAAGCGTACGCCTGTGCGGGCGAGAGGTCAAGCATCTTGTTCTGCGGCGCCTGTTCCAACTGGACAATGGCAGCTACGGGCACGCGCTCGTTGCGGTAGCAAGGCGTCTTGCCGCTCCAAGGCGAACCATAGACCCAAAGTTTGCCTTGCTCGTCAATGCGCAGGATAGGGTTGTCGTCGTTGAGGAGGTAGGCGGTGTGGTACTGCGCGAGCCACTGCCGTGCGTGAGTCGATTTGCCGGTGCCCGAATGGCCGAGGAACAGCCGCGCCTTGCCCTCGTGCACCACTACGGCGGCATGCATCTCGAGGATGTTCCGATGTGCTGTGGCGAACGCGAACAGCAGCATGGCGGCATTGTCGATGGCGAAGCGCAGGGTAGGCAGTGCTGCAGTCTGAAGGACGGATAGGGTGGCACGACGGAAATCTTTCGCCATGCGAATCTCGCAGCAGACAGGTGCTTTGGCTACCTGCGCCACGCGGAACAGCCACTCCTGCTGCGACTGATAGACCTCGATGCGAGGCATGTCAGCCTCCTGGCTGTCGGTGAAGAAATGTGCATAGCCGCTGACCTCGCCAAGTGTTTCTGCCGACTGCAGGTCAATGGCGAAAAGCAGGTCAGCATCGGTGTTCGCCTCCGTGGGCACACGGAATGGGGCAAGATTGGAGGCAGCCAGCAGTGCTTGTTCCGAACCCGTGAGGCTGAACAGCTGCTCTGCCACACGGAAGGTGTATGTTTGTCTATTGTTCATAATATGCCACTTGGTTGGGGTCTTTGCGGTCGCGCTCCAGATGTTCGGCTATGCGTCGTTTGCCGCCACGGTAGAGCAGGATGCAGAATACGTAGAACGAAAGGACGAGAATAGCAGTCAGGGCTGTGTTCAGGCTTGCCATGAACAGCAGGCCGTCGTAGATGCCGTGCAGCGTGACGGGCACCCAGAAGATGCGCGAACGGTCGCGCCACGACATGTCGCCGAAGTACAGCATGGAGTAGAAGTAACCCATTGCTACGGCGAACATGAAGTGTCCGGGTACGGCAAAGATGGCGCGCTGGATAGCTACTGTTCCCCAGTTGTCGATGTTCGCCAGCAGGTAGATGATGTTCTCCGAACCGGCGAAACCCATACCTATGCAGCAGGCATACACAATGCCGTCGAAGCGTTCGTCAAAGTATGGGTTGTTCCTTAGCAGCAGCCATAGCATCAGCAGTTTGACCAGTTCTTCGGGAATGGCAGCACCGACAAACGCTTTCCACAATGCCTGCAGGAAACTTGCCGGCTCAGCGGGAATAAGACCGAGAGCACCGATGAGCGACTCCAGACCATATGCCAAACCGGCAGACAGTACGCCGTACGCTACGCCACGAAGAATCATGTGCAGTGGCTCGCGCTGGTATTTGTCCCTCCACCATATATATATCACCCAGAGGAAGGCGGGCAATATAGCTGCTAAAATGATGATTTTCATATATGCTATATGTTATATGTTATTTGCGTCCGAAATCTGCGGGTATCTCTCCCCACTTCTCCGTATCCCACTTGTAGATACGCGTTGTGTAGGTGTTTGCCCTGAGCCACGCCTCAGCTTTGGCTACCATCAGGAACAGTTGTTCGGTCTGCGGCGTGCGCGGCAGCTTGCTCTTGCATTTACGTTGTCTTACCCATGCGAGAGCGGTCACCGAGTCGGTGTAGATGTTCCATGGCAGGTTGTGTTGCTTGAGGTAAGCGAGTCCCAGCACCAATGCGAGAAACTCACCGATGTTGTTCGTTCCTTGTGGAAACGGTCCGCGATGAAAGACCTCTGTTCCGGTGTCGGCAATCACGCCGCGAAACTCCATCACGCCCGGGTTGCCCGAACATGCGGCATCCACTGCCAAGGCGGGCAGCAACGGATAAGCCGATGTGTTGATCTCTGTTGCCATATTAGAGTAGTCTGCTGAGGTTGTCGTAGTAGTTCGGTGATACGGGTATGGGGCGCGCCTCGCGGATGTCCAGTTCGGCAACAATCAGCCCCTCTTTGTCCTTGCGCAAGGCGGTCACGTGGCGCGGGTTGACGAAGAACGAACGCTGGCAACGGATAATACCATGCTTTTGCAGCATGGGTTCAAGGGTCTTCATCGTGTTGCGCAGCTGGTAATCCTTCACGCGCTCGCCTTCCGTGTATTTGATAATCAGGTAGTTCGCCGCTGCCTCGATGTAGACAATGGCGGACGAAGCTACCACGAGTTTCAACTGCTGGTAGCTGTCGTACAACCGCACGAGTTCGTCCTCCGACGGTGCAGGGTCCGGTTTCTCAAGAATGGCGAGCAGAAAATTAAGCAGCAGGTATGGATAGATGACAATGCTGCCGACCAGTGCAGCCGTCCAGCCTAAGGTGGTGAAGTACGACTCGCCGCCGTCAGGCGCCCATTGGCGGGCGACCAGCGTCAGGTACAGCGATACGAAAGCAGACATGCACGCCACTTCTGCCATGCACCACAGGATATATCGCAACCAACTGAAGTTGTGCAGATGCCTGCGCACACTCGTCACGGGTATGCGCGACACGCACAATACGCCCAATATGATGCACATCACCATCAGCAGGTTGAAAGTCTTTCGCCCTGCACCCATGTCCAACATGTCAACTATCCATCCCGGACTGTAAATCAGCACGAAGAACAACAGGAACGCCGGTATCACCAGCACGTGTGCCAAAAGTGATGGCACACTGAGTAGTTTATTGGGGATTTTTGCCATATATTTGCGTTGGGACGAAATCCGGAAATGCACGATTTCGTCCCTATATTTCCGATTTAGTGTACAAACACCCTAATTTTATCAAAAATCGTGCCGTATTGTCCCACTTTGTTGCACAGGTCAAAAAAATGTAGTAATTTTGCATCGTTTTTCGGAGAAAAGGTAAGTCCGAAACACAATACGTTGAATCAACTAAATCATTATTATCTATGAATATAATCAAACGAATTGTCGCTCTGGGCGACTCAATTACGAAAGGCGTCATCTATGACGGTGAGAGTTACAAGATCCTGCCAGACGGCTTTGTAAGCCAGTGTGCGGAGAATATGAATGTGGATATTGACAATTACAGCCGTATGGGTTGTACCATATCGCGTGGCGCGCAGATTGCCGAGCAGCATGCAGATGCCATAGCAGGCAGTGACCTGACGCTTGTGGAGTTCGGTGGGAACGATTCGGACTTCTGCTGGACGGATATCGCTTCGGCACCGACCGACAACCATTATCCGATGACCGAGCTGCCCACGTTCCGCCAGATGTACCGCGACCTTATCGCGCGCATACGTCAGTTAGGCAGCAAGCCTATTCTGCTTACCCTGCCGCTGATTGATTACAGGCGCTTCTATAACTTTGTTACGCGCAACATGGATGAGCAGGACAGGAGCAACGTTCTCTTGTGGCTCGGCGGTCAGGAGGAGCGCATCCGCAACTACCATGACATGTACAGCTTGGCTGTGTATCAGATCGGCTATCAGGAGCGCGTGCCTGTGCTGGACATCACCTCGCCGTTCCTGCACAACCGCGACTACCTGCCGTACCTTTGCGTGGACGGCATCCATCCTTCGCAGCAGGGGCACGACCTTATTGCAGGCAGTGTGATGAACCAACTTCAGCGCATCCTGCCGCAGATGTAAGGTCTTTCCATTGACGCAGGAATGAGGGATAACTCTTGGCGATGCAGTCGGTGTCGTCAACAGGAAAACCTGCAACGAGCAGCGCCATGGCCATACGATGGTCGTGGCGCGTTTCGTGTGCAGCGACGGCTTCCAGACGATTGGATTCCTTGTAGACAAGGCGGTCTGTGCCTGTGGCGTGAAGGGGTGTGCCCAGGCGTTCGCAAGTAAGGGCGATAGCCGGATAGAGGTCTGGGCAGCTTTCAAAGGTGAGAGTTAAGTGTTTGGAGTTTAGGGTTGTTGGATTGTTGAAAGTTGAGAGTTTTTTTATGATAGCACCTGCGGGTGTGAATGTGGTCTGTACGCCGAAATGCTCGGCGTAGATGTCGGCGACGATGCGGTCGCCCTGCAGGCTGCTATCCGTCAGACCTTCCAGCAGGAGCTCACCGCCGTGGATGGCGACGTACTCGTACCAGAAGGCGGTGGCACTCCAGTCGGCTTCCAGCAGACCGGCTACGCCTGAAAGACCGCTTTGCTGAAAGAATAAAGACCTCTCACGCTGTTCGCTGAAAGACTGCATAAGCTTACGGGTCATCGTGATATACGGCGATTCGTCGGGCGAATAGGGGATGTTGTCGCCGTGCAGGATGCGGGCAGAGGTGGTTTGCGAGGTGGGTGCGCCTATGCGCTCCATGAGGCGCGCATCGCCGGTGAGTAATATCGGTTCGCCCGGATAGCAGCGCTCCAGATGCACCTGCAGGAAACGCAAGGCTGTGCCGCAGTTCTTGAGGTGAAGCGTCAAGCCTACCCCTGCCCTCCCTGAAGGGAAGGAACCCGGCACACCATATACATCGCGTATCTTCTGCAGGGCGTCGTGCAGCACGTGCACATCATCCGGCATATCAACAGAGACGGGCATCAGCTCGTCTCCGTGGATAGCTTGTAACAGAAGGATTCTGTTGGCAATGGATTTCGATATGGGAAGATTTACGGTCAACAATTACCCAAATTATCCAAAATATCTTGACACTGACTAATTGATGTCGGGCAGTGCGCTGTAGTCGCGGCTATAGCGCAGGTGCTGGTCAATGTAGCCTTCCGTGAAGTCGAGGGTGATATTGGTGATATTGTTGTCCGCATCGCGCTCAACCTTGTATATCGGGTTGACAAAACCCTTGTAGGGCGCGAGGTTCAGTTTGGCATAACGGCCGCGAATCTCCTCATGCAGTACGGAATCTACCTTCACGGCGTAGGTCTCGACCATTGCTTTGGCGGCAGGATAATCGCCCTCGGATGTGATGCGCTGGATCTCCGCCAGCAGTTCGCCGTACAGGCGGCGCAAACCGTCGTAGTCATTGACTTGCAGGTAGTGCTTGCCGTCGCGCTCGATGATGGCTACCTCGGGCTTGTCGGGTGTGACGTTGGCGAGTACCCAGTTCGCGATGAGTTGGCGGTTGCGCATGTGCGCTTCTTCGATGTCCTTGCCCGGCTCGATGCGCACGAGCTGCGTCATCGCGCCGTTCATCATCTGCTGGTAGTAACCTGCCTTGTAAGCCTCGTTGTTCGGCAGCAGACCAAGTTCCACGAGTTTGGGGTCGGCGAGGTAATAGAGCCCGAACAGGTCGGCGCGCGCTTCCTCGATGGTTGAGGCGTGCTCCTTGAGTGCATCTTTGCTTACGCCGGGCATGAGCTTGCCGCTGCCGTGACCGACGCACTCGTGCAGGTCGGTATGCAGGTCACCGCACAAGGCTCCGTACTGCTCGTAGATGGCGCGGATGTTGTCGTCAATCATGAACTCCTCGTTGAAGCCGTTGCCCTTGGCAGCCTCGTTGTAGGCGTGCATCAGATTGTCGATGGTCACGGATTTCGAGCCGTACTCCTTGCGAATCCAGTTGGCGTTCGGCAGGTTGATGCCGATAGGCGTAGCGGGATAACAGTCGCCTGCGAGGATGGCAGCGGTGATAACCTTGGCGGTCACACCCTTGACTTCCTCTTTCTTGTACTTCGGGTCGGTGGTCGAGTGGTCCTCAAACCACTGGGCGTTATCGGAGATGAGTTGCGTGCGGTGCGTGGCGTTGAGGTCCTTGAAGTTCACCATCGACTCCCACGTGCCCGTTATACCCAGCGGGTCGGAGTAGGTCTCCGTGAAGCCGTTCACAAAATCCACACGGCTGTCGAGGTCGCGCACCCAGGCGATGCAGTACTCGTTGAAGAGACGCAGGTCGCCCGTCTCGTTGAAGGCAATGAGTTTGTTGAGAACCTCTTTCTGTTGGTCGTTCTCGGCGTATTTCAGTGCCTCTTTGAGCCAGTACACGACATGCTCCAGTGCTTCGCCGTACAAGCCGCCGACTTTATACACACGCTCGACAATCTGTCGGTTCTCGTCTTTGACGAGCTGGCTGTTCAGACCTATCCACAGCGGTTCGGGCGAGTTGTCCTTGTGCGCGGCGTACCAGGCTTCGGCTTCTGCCTGAGTCACGCCCTCGCCGTAGTAGTTACCTGCCGAACCGGCAACGAGGTCCACTCCGTCTTGCGCCGTGGTGCGCTTGGGCATGACAGCTGGGTCGAACATCACGGGCAGGATAGCTGAATCGTACTCCACTCCGGCTTTCTCGCAAGCAGATTTGAACCAAACTTGGTCGAATTCCGGCAAGAACTTGTCCTCGCTGTAGTGGTGATGGATAC
>JAFSXJ010000023.1 GCA_017444065.1 Paludibacteraceae bacterium
CGAGCAGGTTGTCGCATGGTGCGAACGGCACGAGGCGCACAAACGCAATCCCGAGGGATATGCGAAGCTTTACCCGAACCTGTTCGGCTTCCTGGTGGCGACGTTCCGGAAAGAGCTGGAAGCACAAGAGATGCGTGACGCGGATGCGCCATTGGAAGTGGCGCACACAGAACACCCGTCTGCATCGGATGAGGTTCGTCAACAATTACCTACAATTACCGACAATATGTGTAGTAGTCATCAATTACCTACAATTATCGATAATTATGATAATGGGATACAGAGCGTCGGCATACGACTGGCACAGAGGCGGAACGGGCGGAGATTCCTGCCGTTCGTACGCCTGACGATGGTGGTATAAACGGGACTTGACAGACAAGATGCATTTTTGCCCCATGACTTTGAAAGAAAAAACGGGAAATATTTGCAAATATCATTTCTTTTTCGTATCTTTGCGCCGGAAAAGCGGCTTATGAGACGATACGTTTACATAGCGGTTTGGCTGGCATTAGCGTCAATGGTAGCGCCATCGGCAGTTCGGGCAGAGAGCGGAGACCTGCATGTCGCTGCTGACCGGCCGGGAGCGGGGACAGGAACGAACGTTCTTGACCGCGGGTTTGTGCAGTGGGAGAGCGGGATAGAAGTCGCGCATTTGGATGACGTTCATCTGCTAACGCTGCCTACATCGCTGTTACGTTTCGGCGTGTGCCGTTGGGCGGAGTTGCGGCTGGAATATACCGGCGTGCTCGCCGTGGATGACAAGGAGAGTCAAAACAAATTCTACAAAAAACCTCGCACCGAATACTACTTCGAACCATTGTGGTTAGGCGCGAAGTTCGGTGTGTGGGGCGGTTCGGACGAGCAAGGCTTGCGCTGGATTCCACGAACGAGCGTGATGGTGAATGTCGGTCTGCCGCTGACCAGTCAGATGGCCGCCGACATGCCTGTGTCGGGGAAGATTGACGTGCTGTTCGAAAACGACCTTACCAACTGGCTGACATTGGGTTACGAGCTCGGCGTATACTGGGAGCTATGGATACCCGAACCGACAATCTTCGCGGCGTTAAATCTCAACTTCGCGGTTAACGACAAGGTCGGACTGTTCGTTGAGAGTTTCAACGACTTTGCGCCGGAGTTTCCCCAGCCGGTAGCGTATGGAGAAGACGCATCAAAGAAGCACTATTTCATCAGCAATGCGAATCTTGACCTGGGTGCGACATTCCTTGTTCATCCGCGCCTGCAACTGGATATATATGCCGGATGCAATCTGTTCAGTTCCTTGTCAAGTTACGCCATGCCCGGCAACAGCGTTTTCGTCGGCATGGGCGTATCATGGCTGATTGCTGGACAGGAAGCTGCCACCAAACAGGCAAGCGTTTCCAAAGCTTCCCCACTTGATTAGACCACGGCACATTCTCACATTTCCTGTCGTTTTTGCCAAAAAAGTGAAAGATTATTTGCATTTATGCAAAATTTTTCGTATCTTTGCGGCATCTTTCAATCATCAAACCCTAACAATCATGAGACGCCTTATCTTGAGCATTTGTCTATCCGCCATACTCCCGATGGCTTTGGCGGCATTTGAGTATGTGGACAGCCTCACGTTCTACACCATCAGAGATATTGACAAGCCGATGCTGGATATCTATGGCGACACCGTCAGCCCTGGCATCAGCTACTATGCCGCAGAAGCCGGCAAAGCCGATGCCGTGGTGCACGTTGGATACATCGAGGATACAGTGGTTGCGATGTATCTGTCTGCACAGGACACAACTGTGCTGCTGAAAACAGAGCGTTTCCTGTCTACTAACAACGGGCAACTGTACAGGGCGGGAACGCATGAATACTACCGCAACGGGCGATGCTACCACGCTGAGACATACAGGAAAGGCAACCTTTCAGCATACATCTGGTATGATGACAACGGCTTTATAACCCGACGCTACAAAACCGCAGCCAAGCAGAAGAAGCCGGGCTTTGAAATCGTTTTCTACGGCAATGACGACACGCAGACCGTCCAGCAGCGGATTGACATGTACCCGCAGACCAACAGAGTCCGGAAAATCGAGACATACAGCAATCAGGGCGTAGAAACGAACTACTACGACATGCAAGGCGTCAAGCTCCCGTTTACCCTTCCCGACTTAGCCGGCGGAGAGGAGCAACTGTCCAAACGCTTGAGCAAAGAGTTTGTGCTGCCGGAAAAGTATATCATGAGTTCGTTCTCTTACCGCCTGAAAGGCGCCGTCCTGGCAGACGGGACATTCCGTCCGCAGTCCATCAGGCAGACAAGTTCCGTCTCATCGCGCGGACAGGGAGGCGGATCGGCGGACGAACTGATTGATTTGGTTTACAAGCAACTGCAAAAGTACATAGAGCAATCATGCGTCCCTGGCGAAGTGAACGGCAAGAAGGAACAGATGGTTGTGCAGGCCGACATCTGCTACTCGCCCGTCTTCTTTGCCGCGGCCGGAGACACGTTGTTCTGCGACAAGGACAAACCCTTTGTTCTCCCGATGAGCAAATTAGGCGCAGATGTCTATACGGCTGTCAATTATTCCACGTTCTTCCGCAACAACCCTAACGCTCCGTACTTCGCCTTGCCGTCACATGACGGCGACACGCTTGTGTTGCGTTACTTTAGCGCTTCTGACCACAAGCCCGTGCTGGTGGAGCGTTACGCGGCATACAAACCGGACTCCATACTGAAAACAGGTCAGAACGAAATCATCCTGAACTACGGAACACGCCTGTACTGCTATTACGACGCAGACATGCTGCAACGTGCAGAGGAGAGAGACAGCACAGGTTTGCTGCGTGCAGAATATACCTTCCATCCCAAGACCAAATGGGCGGACTACTTCAAGCCAAAAGCAAAAAAGACCTACGACAGCGAGGGAAACATCCTGATGCGCATCGAGTTTGCAGAGTTCCGCGACGACAAGGATATTTGCTACGACGCCTCCGGTCGGGAAATCAAGTACGACCCCGCCAAAGACAGCCCGAAAGGACTCTATCCGGTTCCCCAGCAGAACAAACTTTCGCAAAAAAGCCAAAATGACGGCACGGTGTATTTGGTTGTGGAAAAGATGCCCGAGTTCCCCGGAGGACAGAAGGCATTGTATCAATTCCTCAGCGAGAACGTCAAATACCCGGTCATCGCACGCGAGAACAAGATACAAGGACGAGTCATCTGCCAGTTTATTGTCAACAAAGACGGCTCAATCACGGATGTGGAAGTCAGTAAATCCGGAGGAGACCCGTCACTTGACAAAGAAGCGATAAGGGTACTCAAATCTATGCCGAACTGGAATCCCGGAAAGCAGCGAGGCAACCCCGTTCGCGTCAAATACACCGTACCCGTAACATTCAAACTTTGAGCACGATAATTATTCGCAGTCGGATGCTTATACACAGGATTGGTAATCCAAACGGACAAAAGTAACTACAAATCCAAACTATATGAAACGAACATTTATCAGCCTGATTGCCCTATGGTGGGTCATACTGGCTACAGCTCAAGTCACCACATCCCCGAACCCTATACCCAAAAGTTACACCGGACAGGTGATTATCACTTTTGATCCGAAAGGCGGTAACGGAGGTATGGTTGGAGCTACGCAATGTTATGCCCATACCGGGATTATCACATCCGAATCCACCGGCAACAGCGACTGGAAGAATGTGGTCAGCGACTGGCGGGCTTCCAACACGCCACAACTCACCGCTACAAGTGACGGCAAATGGCAACTGGTGATGGATAACATGTTCGCTTTCTACGACGTGCCGGAGACAACAGAGATTATCGCCCTTGCTATGGTTTTCCACGATGGCCCGAAAGGCTCACAGGAAGGGAAGACAAGCTCTGGAGGGGACATAATCATCTCTTTGGGAGAGAGTGTGCAAACAGATATATGGGATAATTTCACACCGGAAGACACACAAGTACAGACTCGTCCCGAAGGAGTCGTGAACGGAATCTATTACGGGGCTGACGGCACGTCAGTTACACTTTGTACCTACGCTGCCAGCAAAACAGCTCCTGCACAGCATGTGTTCCTGTTGGGAGACATGACAGACTGGAAATTGGATAACGCCTACCAACTGAAGCGTGACGGGAATTATTTCTGGATTACACTCAACGGACTGGAAAAGGGAAAAGAATACCGCTATCAGTATGCCGTCATACGTGATGACGGAGTGAAGAAACAGATATCCGACCTGTTCTCGGAGAAAGTTATTCATCCTGATGACAAATACGAGCCGAAATCCGCTGACCCCACCCTGATTGATTACCCAACCCTTGGTGCCGACGGCGGCTACGTGACTGTAATTCAGACCGGCAAAAAAGCCTATAACTGGTCGGACGCCACATTGAATTTTGTGCGCCCAAACAAGAACAATCTGATCATCTATGAGTTATGGGTATATGATTATACCACCCTGCGCAACTACGCGGGGCTGCTTGAGCGTTTAGACTATCTTCAGAATCTTGGCGTCAATGCCATTGAACTGATGCCGGTAAACGAATTTGATGGCAACTATAGTTGGGGCTACTCTCCCAACCACTATTTTGCCTTAGACAAGGCTTACGGCACGCCGGAACAATTCAAGCAGTTGGTGGACGAGTGTCACAAGCGCGGAATAGCGGTAATCATGGATATGTCCTTCGACCACGCAACATCCCTGAACCCGATGAACAAACTATACCCCTACGGCACAGATTTAGAATCCAACCCGTGGTTTAATGTTACCGCTCCGCACGCCGATGGCGTTTATGAAGACTGGAACCACGGCTTCACTCCGACACGTGACCACTTTACCCGTGTGCTACAGTACTGGCTGACCGAATACAAGATTGACGGCTATCGGATGGAGTTGAGTCACGGGCTATGCTCCGATGCGCAGAACACATCTGTGGAAAACCTACAGTACTACTACATAAACGGAGTACAAGCAGTAGCACAAGATGCATACTTTATATGCGAACATTGGGGAGTCAACATGTCTTCCGAACAAGCGCAGTTAGTGAGTTCAGGCATGTTGTGCTGGACGAACACCAACAACGCATACTGCCAGACAGCCATGGGGTGGCTGAAAGACGGCGACGGTTTTGGCAATGCAAGCCGCGACGGTTACGTCAGCTACTGCGAGTCGCATGACGAGGAGCGCACGCAGTACAAAGCTATGACATACGGAAACGGCACAATCGGCGAGGACGAATACACGCGTCTCAAGCGCGTTCCCTTGAACGTAGCATTCAATGTGTTGCTGGATGGTTCGCACATGCTCTGGCAATACGAAGAACTCGGCTACGACTACAGCATATACTCGGACATTGACAATCCGAACGGATATAACGAAACATGGCGGACAAACATCAAGCCACGTCCGGAAACTTTGGGCTACTTCACTGACTCCAACCGAATCAACGCCTATACGAAATGCGCTCAGATTATCCAGTTACGCACAAGGCTGCTTCCCTCAGTATTTGAAAGCAGTCCAACGACAAGCAGTCTGTCATCCGGTCAAGAGATACGCAGTGTATTATGGGGAAGCGATGTATATGCAGTGGGGAACTTCTCTGCAAGTTCGGACAACTCCGTATCGTTGCCTTCCGGCACATGGTATGATTATTTGTCGGGCGGGACAGCCGCAGCGACCACATATACCATCAAGAGCGGAGAAATAAAGATTTTCACAGGAACCCCATTGTCCGCCCCTGTCATAACAACCGATTTCACATCGTTTGCCGACACTACTGCTACAACTCAACCCGTTGATACCTCCACCACCACTGATTACAAACAGCTATGGCCGGTATTGATGGACGATATGACGTACAACACGTATAGACAACATGTAGTTAGTGATCTACGGGCGGACAATAAGAATGTATCATTATTTATATGGCCTTCCGGGGAAACATATGCCGCAGGAGACGGAGTTGGCATGAATTTCTTCAACAACACAGGAGGATATGTGTCTCTCGTTGTCGCCAACCAAGGTTGGTCAGGATGCGGCTACGCAGTTGAAAGTGAGGAATCACAGCAAGCCGCGCAACAACTCAAGGAAAAAATCATTGCCAATCCCGAGAACTACTATCTTCATATCGCCATCAAATCAAAGACAGCGCCATACCACCAGTTCTACATTTTCGGAGACAACACCATCAGTTTCATATTGGGCAGTAACGAAGTAGTTGACGGATACGACGGTGAAAAAGGTGCAGCTATCCCATTGGGAGAGTTCGAGCGTGACGGCAAATGGCACGACTTCTATATCCCCATGAAGCCGTTCGCTCAACTGATGGCTTCCTCTCAGGCAAACGGCAACACTTTGTTAGCAGCATTGTCGGGTGGAGTTCAAGGGACCGAGTTGGATTTGGATGCCATCTATTTCTGCAACGAGGCAATGAAAAATACCATCACCCCATCAGCTGACATCACAGTCATCACAGAGAGGCAAACTATAACTCTGAATTTCTCTGATATCGAATCAATAGACGACTGGACCATTACCAACGCCACACGCAACGAGACCGAAACAACGATGTATGATTATTTGGAAACCTATGTCTATGACATTTACGCGAATGTTCCTGGCGAGGCATACGTAACCAATATACCGAATATCATATTCTCAATAGAATCCACTTCCGATAAGACAAAAGCCTTCTATGTCGGCATCAATCGCGGGTATTACGGTTTCTATCAGACAGGAGGCAAAAACGGCATCATAACTATCAAAGACACACAGCCGTATGATATCATCACGCTTGAGGTAGCATCCAAAGGCTCCACTGCGGCGAATTTCGCGGACTCCAAAGGCCAATACCCGATAAACGCTGTAGCCATAACCCAAGACCTTGTTATTCTCGCCAAGAACTCAGGCGCGGAAGGCGAAGACAATTCAGGATACACCTATCGGACACTGGTTTATCACTCTACCGGCGGGGATGTACAAATCAAAGAATGTGCTGCAGGTTTCCGGCTTCGTTATATATCTATTGAACCGGGTGAAGCGCCGATGGTGACTGTGCTGGGGCAACAGATTCCGACGGATACGACAGGAGTGATAGACATTTACGGCGACTCGACGATGATTTATGACGCCGACGAGAACACCTTGACCATCAACAACCTCACCCTCGAAGTCGGCGAGGACAAATCGACCGCCATCAGCTACAGCGGTACGGAACCGTTGACCATCGTGCTGAACGACTCGTCAACCATTCTGGCGGATACGGTTATCTCCTCAACGGCGGACATCGTAATAACCGGCGACGGACATCTGGTGGCTGAAGGTGTGACGCCCATCATCGGTGTACCAACAGCAAACATCACGTTCGAGGCGGTGAACATGCACGTGCGTTCGCTACCGTCGGCGGCTGCAGTAAGGCGGCGAATCAAAGGCGGCAAACGTCTGGATGAGACCGGCGGCCCCGCATTGTCCGGCTTCGGCAGCGCAGACTTCAACAAGACGAACGTCTCGCCGTCAGATGCCTTGTACGGACCGGTAAGCACCACGGACAGCAACGGCAATCAGACAACCACCAACGCCCTGTACACAACCAACGCGAACGGCGAGCAGGAGGTGATCACGGAATTCGAGCTGACAGCCAACACCACGGCTGTGGAGAGCATTCGCACAGCACAACCTTTCGACCCGTCACAGCCGATGTACAACATCCTCGGCTTACCCGTGGATGCCGCATACAAAGGATTGGTAATCCAGAACGGACAAACATTCATACTGAAGTAACACCAAATAAAACATATCAAAATGAAAAAGCATTTATTGATAATCATCAGTTGCATAGCCGTCGTGTTGTGCAGCTGCAAGCAGGAGGAGCCGGTGCCGGTACCGGACGAGCAGCTGGTCGGTCTATGGGGGCTGACGCTTGACGAGAAGCCTTCCGCAAACGGAGCGTACGAGGAGTATGTGCGCTTCATGGCAGACGGGAACTTCGAGTACTACGCCATCACAAGCCAGGAATATGCGTACCACCGTGGCACCTATACGAACGTGGACGGCCAGCTGACCATGCTATACAAGAAACTGCGCCGTTTTGAGATAATCGAAAATGTGGCACGCTACACGGTTGACATCCAAGCGGACGACTACTGGAACAAAGGCGAACTGACCATCATCGGCACAAGCGGCAACAGTCTCACCCTCAAGACGCGTTCGGGCAAGTGCTACATGTTCAAGGCGACAGCGATTGCAGACTGGAACGAGGAGTACTCCGCACCGGAGATTCCTGTCACCGCCGACGCCCTGCTCGGGCAATGGGACCAGGTGAACTTCTCGCAGACATCGGGTACGGGGGCAACGTGGTGGTACTTCTACGAGCCGGAGAAGATGGGCATCAGTTTTGCAGCCGGCGCAGCACTTGACAGTTGTCCGTTCTGGCAAAGCCGCGTGCTGGAGAAGCTGCGTCTGGACAACATCCTGACGGCAGACGAACTGGTAGAGGTCAAGCCCGTCTATTGCAACTGGAGCCTGAACGCAGACACCATAACGCTGACCTGCTCGCAGTACGTCGCCTACAAAGCCGACAGCGAAGGCAACCGCTCGAACGAACGCACTGTGACGCCCGAAACGCCACTCGCAATGAAGTATCCCGTAGCCATACTTACCGGATACTACATGATACTCTACAATTCCGAGGCGAACTTGCATCACTCGTTCCACAAGCATGTGAAGAAGTCTGCCGGCGCGCCTGCACGTTGGAGAAACGTCACGGAGGAACACAGCGCAAACCCCTTGTTCTGCGACAAATTCATCAAATCTGCACTTTTTGAATAAAAAGATTTGCAAATTCAAAAAAAAAATTGTATCTTTGTGCCCGCGTTCAAAAAAACACATAATACGATGAAAAAAACAATCATAATCCTTGCCGCCTTGGTATGCGCGTCCTCATTATTCGCTGCATCGTACGGCATTCTGGTGAACGGAAAGACCTATTTTGCCGGTGAGTCTGCGGGAGAGTACGAGGGGTTCACCCAGTACCTCGCCCATGTGCAAGTGAAGAACGGAGACTATTGCCAGCTGTACGATGCGGAGAACAAAGCCGCATGGGCAGTGGACCTGAACAGCTATTCGGTCAGCGGTTTCACGCGTAATGACAACAAGTACAACGTGGCGGTTGACGGCTGCTATGACTTCTACATCAAGCTGAAGTGGGAGGCCGACGAGCTATACATCGGCAACGGTTCGAACTGCGGCACAGGCGAAGACATCAGCGATATCTACACAGGTTCTGTACCCCCGCAATGCACGGATGTGATGATGCAGGCGTTCTTCAACGAGTCATACAGGGATGACGCGCCCGGTGTAGGCGACGACCAGTACCATCTGAATCTGGGCAACACCAAGTGGGCTACCCTGCTGCCACAGGCTGCGGAGATAGGCAAGTACATCGACCTGGTGTGGCTGCCGCCCAGTGCGTACGGCGACGGCATGGGCTATCACCCCAAGCAGTACAGCAACCAGAACTCGAACTGGGGCACACGCGAGGAGTTGGATGCCCTGATTGACGCCTTCCACAAAGCAGGTGCCAAAGTGGTGGCGGACATAGTTATCAACCACTGTGCCGGCTGGACATCTTGGTGCGACTTCCCCGAGATGGATTTCGGCGAATATGGCAAGTTCCAGCCAGACGGTTCGTACATCTGCAAGAACGACGAGGTCAACCTTAACCCCGATGCCGGTGAGTGCTACGGCAAAGCCACGGGCAACAACGACGACGGCGACAACTGGGACGGCGCACGCGACTGGGCACATGACAACGTGTACGTACAGGACATGTTCAAGGCGTACCTGAAATGGATGCGCAACGTGATGAAGTATGACGGTTTCCGCTACGACAAGGGCGACGGCTTCAACAACTGGCACCACGACAACTACAACAAAGCAGCCAAGCCGTATATCGCTTTCATGGAGTGCTACTGCGGCGACGACAAGATTATTGACGGGATAAAGAACGCCAACTACAACCTGATGGGGCTGGACTTCCAGACCAAGTGGCAGGCGTTTGACGCCATGGCAGGTTTTGACTACAGCAAGTGCCAGGGCAGCGGACTGCTGGGCAGAGGGTATGCGAAGTATGCCGTCACGTTCATCGAGAGCCACGACTGGTTCCTCCGTCCGGACAACGAGAACGAGTTCGGCGGCCGCGGCAACTCGCTCACGGCGGAGTTGAAGGACCGTCTGCTGCAAGCCAACGCCTTCCTGCTGAGCATGCCGGGTGTACCGTGTGTGTTCTATCCTCATTGGGCGAAGTATAAGGACGAACTGAAACCGATGATAGACGCCCGCAAACTTGCCGGTGTACACTCAGAGAGTCAGGTGTCAGACGAGCAAGCCGATCATGACGGTTACCAATGTACGCTGAAAGGCAAGTACGGCTGGCTGATCCTGCAATTGGGCAACAAGACCAAGCACGACAACACAGGCGACAACTCGTGGCTGGGCGACTACAAACTCATGGCCAAGGGCAACGGTTATGCAATATGGGTGAACCGCACCGAACCCATAGGGACAGGTTTTGACTGCCAATCGCCGGTTGCCGGCATCCCGACAGAGAAGTACATCCAGGACGGCAAAATGTTCATCCGTTGCGGCGAAAGGGTGTATGACATATTCGGAAACGTAATCAAATAACACACTATATGATGAAGAAGATATCAACAATGATTTTGGCATTCCTTTGTGCCACTTTCACGTTTTCACAGAGTTATGGTATTCTGGTAAACGGCAAGACCTATTTTGCCGGCAGTTACACCGATGAATTCGAAGGGTTTACCCAATACCTTGCACACGTGCAGGTTCAGAGCGGCGACTACTGCCAATTGTACGATGCAGAGAACAAAGCCGCGTGGGCTGTGGATGTGAACCAGTATTCCGAGAGCGGCTTCGTACGCGACGGCAACAAGATTAACATCTCCGTGAGCGGATGCTACGACTTCTACATCAAGCTCAAATACGAGGCGGATGAGCTGTATGTCGGCCCCGGCTCTGACTGCGGCAGCGGTCAGGACATCTCCGGCAGTGACACTCCCGTCACACCCGGGTACTCCGGCTCGGCACCTGCGAAGTGCACGGATGTGGTGTTCCAGGCATTCTACTGGGATAGTTACAAGGATCAGGGCTATGGCCGTACGAAGTGGATCGACTACCTCAACGGCTCGAACGGCACATCCGCCGAAGAGATTGGCCAGTGGTTCGACCTGATATGGTTACCCCCGATGTCAAAGTCCACAGGCGGCACAGGCTATCTGCCTGTTGACTACAGCAGCTTAGATGGAGCATGGGGAACCAAAGCCAATCTGGTCAAGCTCATCACGACTCTGCACCAGAACGGCGCACGTGTTGTAGCGGACATCGTGATCAACCACGTGGCAGGCAGCAACGGCTGGTGCTCGTTCGCCAAACTGAACTTCGGCGAGTATGGCACATTCCAGCCGGACGCATCATGGATATGCAGCACCGATGAGATGAACTCCAGCAGCGAGGCAGGCAGTTGCAAAGGTCAGGCTACCGGCAACCCTGACGACGGATACGGCAGTGAGGCGAACTACGATTCGGGGCGTGACTGGGACCACAACAACTCACAAGTTCGCGACATGTGCAAGGCGTACCTGAAATGGCTGCGCAACGACATCAAGATCGACGGTTTCCGCTACGACTACTGCAAGGGCTTCCATAACAGCCATATCAACGACTACAACAAGGCAGCCGAGGCGTACTTCTCCGTGATGGAGATGTGGGACGGAAATGTCAACACGCTGATGTCGCACCTCAACGACGCCGGCTACAATACGCTGACATTCGATTTTGCGACCAAGTACCAGGCGTTCAACAACGGCATCGCCTCGGATTACTACGAAGGCTTGAAGGGAGCCGGTCTGCCGGGCGCAGGCAAAGCACGTTACGCCGTGACATTCCTTGACAGCCACGACTCGTTCCAACGTGACGACAACGAGTTCTGCGGCCTGGGTAACTCGATGAAGTACGAAGGCAAGATCCAGCAATGCTACGCCTATCTGCTCTCCATGCCGGGCGTACCATTGGTATTCTTCCCGCACTGGGTGAAGTTCAAGGACAAAATCAAACCGATGCTTAATGCCCGTTACAAAACTGGCGTACACAGCGAATCAGCTGTTAGCGACGAGGCAGGCAGCGGTTACTACAACGCTACCATCACCGGCACTAACGGCGAGATCCGTCTGCTCGTTGGTCCTAACTCCGGCTACAACACTACTCCTGCAGGTTACACCAAAGCCGTGACAGGGGAGAACTATGGCGTATATTACAAGACCACATCGGCACGCGGTGACAAGAACACCGAGCGCAAAGACCTCACGCCGGTAGAAGAAGTAAACACAGATGTCCGGCCCTTACACGGAGACAAGTTCATTGAGAACGGTCAATTGTTCATCCGCTGCGGAGAGCAGGTGTATGACATGATGGGAAACAAAGTGAAGTGATTGACAAGAAACAAAAGACTACACAAAAAACAATAAAACAATGAAAAAGATTTTTACAGTATTTGCTGCAACATTGTTTGCAGTAGGCACTTTTGCCGCGAGTTACGGCATCTTAGTTAACGGCAAGACCTATTTTGCCGGTGAGCCAGCCGGTGAGTTTGAAGGATTCACCCAGTACCTGTCACACGTACAACTTCAATCGGGCGATTACTGCCAGTTGTACGATGCAGACAACAAAGCGCCGTGGGCTGTAGATCTGAACAGTTCTTCAGTAGCCGGTTTCACACGTAACGGAGACAAATACGATGTGACGGTATCTGGTTGTTTTGATTTCTACATCAAGCTTAAGTACGGGGCAGACGAGTTGTACATCGGCGAGGGCTCCAACTGCGGTAGCGGCGAAGATATCAGCGGCGGCGGTAATCAAGGAGGCCAAGGCGGACAAGGCGGTCAAGGCGGCACAAGTGCCGACGCATACTGGTACTGGAAAGGTTACGTTGACGGGGTTGACCTGAACAATGAGATTGAAGGCGGCATATTTGATGAAGGCTTGTCAGAGATTACAGTGAACGACAAGGGTTACATCTTCGTCGTTTATCAGGTTCACGGCGTGCCGGGACAGCAATACATGGCAGCAGCCTACTCCGAGGACACCCACTGCACCATGCTGACATCTGGTGGTGAGAAACTGATGATTCCGGCAGGCACGCATACCCTGTATCTGTACGACAATGGTGACGGCACCGTTGAACTGTCGCGCGTAGAGTTGTCCGGCAAGACCCTTATGGGCGGCGGCAAGAGTGCCGTAGAGGACGTAACCGTGAGCACGAAGATCATGAAGACCATCGAGAACGGTCAGGTAGTAATCATCAAGGACGGCGTTCGCTACAACCTGCTTGGTGCACAATTGCAATAAGCATGAGGGTGGCGCGCTTGGCTGCGCACCACCTTACTATTAAACATTTGGACGTATGAAACGATTATTCATCAGTTTGGCAGCCGTGCTGTGCACTCTGCTGCTTGTGGCACAAGTCACCCCTACCCCTAACCCTATCCCTGTCGGCTACACTGGGAACGTAACGATCATCTTCGACCCTGCAGGCGGCAACGGCGGCATGATTGGCGCAACACAGTGCTACGCCCATACCGGTCTTATCACCTCAGCGTCCACCAGCGACAGCGACTGGAAGAACGTGATTGGCAGTTGGCGCGGCAGCAGCCAGCCGCAGCTGACAGCCACAAGCGATGGCAAGTGGCAATTGGAGATAGACAACATCTTCACATTCTACGGCGTGCCGGAGACCACGGACATCAAGAAACTGGCGTTCGTGTTCCACGACGGTCCCGGCGGCTCGAAAGAAGGCAAGTCCGCCAGCGGTGATATCTTCGTCGTGCTGGGGCAGAAAACAGCGGGCGACATCTGGGAGGCTGTAGAAGGAGTGACCGCAGTAAGCAAAGCGCGTCCTACAGGCGTGAGCAACGGCATCTACTACGGCGCGGACGGCACGTCGGTGACGCTATGCACGTACGCCGGCAGCAAGACCGAAGCCGCCAAGCGCGTTTTCCTGCTGGGCGACATGACCGACTGGAAACTTAGCAAGGACTATCAGCTCTACAAGGACGGCAGCTACTTCTGGATCACGCTGACCGGACTGACGAAAGGCAAGGAGTATCGTTTCCAGTACGCGGTGGAGCGTGCAGACGGCGTGAAGAAGCAGATTTGCGACCTGTATTCCGAGAAAGTGCTGCACCCCGATGACAAGTACGAGCCCAAAACAGTGGACCCGACGCTGATCAGCTATCCGACCAAGGGCGCGGACGGCGGCTACGTGACCGTCATCCAACCGGGCAAAGCAACATACGCGTGGAGCGACGCAACGCTAAACTTCAAGCGTCCGAAAAAGGAGAACCTGATTGTATATGAAGTATGGGTGCTGGACTACACCACCCAACGCACGTTCAAGGGACTGACTGAACGTCTGGACTATATCCAGAACCTTGGCGTCAATGCCATCGAGCTGATGCCCGTCACAGAGTTTGAAGGCAACCAGAGTTGGGGCTACAACCCGACACTCTATTTTGCCGTGGATAAAGCATACGGCAAACCGGATGACCTCAAGGCACTGATAGACGAATGCCACAAGCGGGGCATCGCCGTCATCCTTGACATGGTGTTCAACCACACCAAAGGCACGAACCCGATGGCCAAGCTCTACCCGTACGGCAACGACCTGCAGTACAACCCGTGGTTCAGCACCAATCCTCCGGAGGGTGACAACGGCTACGGCGAGGAGTGGAATCACGATTTCGAGCCGGCACACGAGATGTTCATGCGCGCGTTCCAATACTGGCTCAAGGAGTACAAGGTCGACGGTTACCGTCTGGACTTGAGTCACGGCTTGTGCGGCAACACAAACAATGCCGTCTATAACCTCACGGACTATTATCAGTACGGCGTTCAGGCGACCTCTCCGGGAGCGTACATGATTCTGGAGCACTGGGGTAACGGGCAAGACCAGCTCATCAATGCCGGCATGCAATGCTGGACAGGCAACGTCATCACCAATGCGTACTGCCAGACCGCCATGGGTTGGCTGAAGGACGGTGACGGATTTGAGGGAGCGAACAGAGCCGGCTATGTATCCTATGCCGAGTCACACGACGAAGAGCGTATGCAGTACAAAGCCAAAGCGTACGGCAACGGCGACCTGCAGACCAACGAGGCGGCACGCTTAGGGCGTGTAGCAGAGAATGTGGCATTCAACGTGCTACTCAAGGGAGCGCATATGTTATGGCAGTTTGAGGAGATTGGTTACGATATATCCATCGACCAGAACGGTCGCACCGGCACCAAACCCAATCCGTCCAAAAAAGGCTATTTCAAGCAGGCGGAGCGTATTGACGCTTTCACCAAGAGCGCCCAGGTCATCACGCTGCGCACCCAACTCATGCCTGACGCCTTTACCGGCACACCATCCGTTAGCATAAGTTCCGGCAAAGCTCTGCGTACCATACAATGGGGCAACAATGTGTTTGCGGCAGCAAACTTCGACGTCAGCAGCAACCAAGCCGTGAGCCTGCCGTCAGGCACGTGGTACGACTACCTGGGTGACGGAAGCCGCGCAACAGTATCGACCTACGTCCTCAAGCCGGGCGAGCTGAAAGTATATACAGGCCAAGCGGTGGTAGCACCGACCTTCGCGGACATCGAGGCACGCGACCATACTGCCGTAGAGACCATTATCAACAACGAGTTGCCGGCCATTGAGAAGTTCTTCATGAACGGTACACTCTACCTCCGCCGTGGCAATGACATTTACACCCTTGACGGACAACGCGTAGAGTAAATGTCAATCGTCATTTGTCAATTGTCAATTAACAATGATCCTTTGCGTAGCTGAGAAACCATCTGCCGGACGCGACATAGCCAAAGTGCTGGGTGCCAACACCCGGCACGACGGTTATATGGAGGGCAATGGCTACTGCGTGACGTGGACATTCGGCCACCTGTGCGCCTTGTACGACCCGCACGAATACAACGAGCAGTGGAAGGGTTGGAACATGTCCTCCCTCCCGATGATTCCAGAGCGGTTCAGCATCAAGGTCAGCGGCGACGAAGGAGTGCAAAAGCAGTTCAACATCATCAAGCAACTGATGTCGCAGGCCTCGGAGGTCATCAACTGCGGTGACCCGGGGCAAGAGGGCGAACTTATCCAACGCTGGGTGTATCAGCAAGCCGGATGCAAGGTGCCGGTGAAGAGACTGTGGACCTCTTCGCTGACGGAAGAGGCTATCCGTAACGCCTTCAAGCAACTGAAAGACCAGAGTGCCTACCAGCATCTGTACGAAGCGGGCTTGATGCGTGCTATAGGCGACTGGCTGCTGGGCATGAACGCCTCACGCGCCTACACACTGAAATATGCCCGCGGCGTGGGGAAGGACAGAAACATCCTGTCTATCGGTCGTGTGCAGACGCCCACACTCGCCCTGATTGTGAAGCGTCAACAGGAAGTGGAGCACTTTGTGCCGCGGACCTATTACGAACTGAAGACGCTCTACCGCGACACGCTGTTCAGCTATATTTTCCCTAAGGACATTAAGGACACTAAAGACGCTAAGGACGCCGAGGCGGACGAGGAGTTGCGAGGGTTCGCCACTCTTGACGAGGTTCAGGCAGTGATAGACAACATTAAAAACCTGCCGTTGCAAATCACGTCCGTCGAAAAGAAGAAAGGCACTGAGTTCGCGCCAAGGCTGTTTGACCTGACGTCCTTACAGGTCGAATGCAACAAGTCGTACGGCTACACTGCCGAGCAGACGTTGAAACTCATTCAATCGCTGTACGAAAAGCATGTAACAACCTATCCGCGAGTGGATACGACGTACTTGAGCGAGGATATATACGCCCATGTGCCCAAGACGCTGGAGGGCATCAAGGATTTCTTCCCGGAGGTGCAACCGCTGTTAGGACTCAAGGCGGACGGAAAAAAAGGTGCAGGCTCGCTGCCGAAATCGAAAAAGGTATTCGACAACAAGAAAGTGACCGACCACCACGCCATCATCCCTACCGGGCAACGTCCTGACGCCTTGACAGAACAGGAGAAGAAAGTGTTCAAGAAGATTGCCCTGCGCTTCATCGCAGCGTTCTACCCGGATTGCGAGGTGAGCAACACGACGGTACTGGCGAAGGCGGGCGACCACAACTTCAAGGTGACAGGCAGGCAGGTGCTCGTGCCGGGATGGAGAGCAGTATTTGCCAAGAATACCGACAACTCAGAGAATACTGAGAACTCGGAGAACTCAGAGAACTCGGAAGGCACGAACACTCTCCCCGATTTCGTCAAGGGCGAGCAGGGGCCGCATGAGCCGCAGTTAAAAGAGAAAACCACCACCCCGCCGAAATATTACACCGAAGCGACGCTGCTGCGTGCTATGGAGACCGCCGGCAAGACCGTGGACGACGAAGATCTGCGCGATGCGATGAAGGAGAACGGCATAGGCCGTCCGTCCACCCGTGCTGCAATCATCGAGAAACTGTTCCAGCGCAAGTATATCGAGCGCAAAGGCAAAGCCGTTCATGCCACCGCTTTAGGCATCGACCTGATTGCAAAGATCATCTCACCGCTACTGATGTCCGCCGAACTGACGGGACGCTGGGAGAAAAAGATCCGCATGATTGAACGAGGTGAATACGAGGCGAAGGATTTTCTTGCCGAACTCAAGCAGATGACCACCGAGGTCGTCCGCGAGGTTAAGGCCGACTTGGCAGGGCAACCCTGTCCGCTATGCAAACAGGGGCGGATCATCCGCGGACGCACCCGTTACGGTTGTTCCCGATGGAAGGAAGGCTGCACCTACGCCGCACCGTTTTGAACGAACATAGGGAACGGATTTTTACAGTATGATGTAACATCTATATGAAAAAATGCAGGTCACTGAACATTTTTTTGCCAAAAGATTTGCAAATATCATAAAAATGTACTATCTTTGCACCCGCTTTTGACCAAAGCGAAAGGAAAGTTGTCTGAGTGGTCGAAAGAGCCACACTCGAAATGTGGTGTACGCATTACGTCGTACCGGGGGTTCGAATCCCTCACTTTCCGCAAGAAAGTTCGGGAATGTCCGAGAAATGAAAAAGAAGAGACGCATGTTTCTTCTTTTTTGTTTATGGGCGTTCACGAAAAGACCTTGCAAGGATGCCCCTTGCAAGGTCTTGGGATTACGCAGGAATCCCTCACTTTCCGCAGGGTAAATGAAAAGGATGTCCATGACCGGGCATCCTTTTCATTTATTTGGATGTGAGGGCCTTCTGCATCCCCGGTCGGTGGTATGCCGCTTGCTCTCGTATTAGGTTGCTAGACCTTTGCAATACTTACTTAATCTCCTGACCTTGAACGGTGTATGTCTTATCGCCATGGAGGATGTAGATGTGACCGTTGTTAAGCAC
>JAFSXJ010000024.1 GCA_017444065.1 Paludibacteraceae bacterium
CTCTTTTCATTCGAACGACGTTTTTCATATCGTATGTCATAGTTTTGCAGTCAGTTCTTTTAATGTTTTTCTTGCTCTGGAAAGCAAGGTGTAAATGTTTTCGCGACTGAAATGGGTTAGTTCTTGTATTTGGTCTATCTCCAGTCCGTCAATGGTGCGTAATCGAAGCACTGTTTTTTGGTCTGGAGGCAGTTTTCCAATCAGTTGGATCACTGCGTTAAGGTCACTTGCCGCATCAATCTGATTTTCGGTGTTGTTGGTCGCAAGCGTCTCTGCGATGTCGTCAAATGGTTCTGTGTATCGGGTTTTGAGGCGGTCAAGGCAGTTGTTCCGCACCATCGTCAGAACAAGCGCAAGCGGAGGCTTGTCGCGGTCGATGACTTCGCGCCGCTGCCATAGTTCGGCGTACACATCTTGCACGCAGTCACGCGCCTCGTCACGGTTACGGAGCAAGTTGTATGCCAGTGCATACATCTTTCCGCTGAACGGCAAATATATTTGCGTGAACTGCTCGTGCGTCATGTTCTTTTAGGATGGCTTTCTATATGTAATACGATTGAGCCGCCAAAATCTTACACGCCACCCTATATTTTTATAAAAAAAGTGCCCACAAAGGCACTTTTAACATATACTCATCAAACTGATGGCGTGATAAACACTCGCCATGCGCCATTATCGTCCTTCTGCACATAGCCTTTATCTTGTAAGAGCTGAAGCATCTTCTGCAATGCCGATCGATTGATGCCAATTTCTTGCTGCAAGTAAGCAAGCGTGGCATTGGACTCAATCTGTAATTCGCGCAGAATCTTGGCGTAAGTAGGCGTGCGGAAAGCGATTCGTTCACCGTCATACCACCAGATATTCTCATCTTTCTCCGTCACAAAAAGCACATCGTTCTCCACCTCTTGGGTAATAAGATTAACCATGTGTTTATGGAACGGACGTATCTGTTTGAGTGAGGCATGAGAGCCATCAGCCGGTGTAACGCCCACAATCAAATCGGCTTGGTGTAGCGCCTCAATGTAAGCCTGCTTGAGGCGGCTGCGCACTACTATCATCGGCAAATTATGGCGCGAAAGAATGTAATTAACCATCAGACGAGCAATACGACCATTGCCATCCTCAAAGGGGTGAATGCGGATATAACGATAGTGGAAAAGAATAGCCAGTTCTATAGGCGTCATCTTGCCTTCCGCTTCGGCTTGGTTGTACCAGTCCACCAGATCCGTCATCAGCGCGGGCGTCTCTTCCGGAGAAGCATACTCAAAGCGGTCTCCATAGCGGGTGATAACACTATTTGGACGGGGCTTGTATTGTCCGGCATGGATGGTATAACTGGTCTGCACGCCACCCGGTAATGTGCGATAGACCGTATAATCCTCGCGCAAAAGGGTCTGATGTAGGGTTCGGATGAAGTTCTGCATAAGCTGTTGCTTTGTATCGGTTGCTTCCGTCAACATCATCTTCAGACCGACATTGCTTGCTTTCATCTCTTCGTAGTCACGAAAATCCGCTTCGCCAGCCACTTTGCCGAACAGCAGCAACAACTCCGTCTGACCATATGTCAGTGTGTTACCCTCGATATGGTTGCTGTTGTAGTTGAAGTCCACCGTAAAGCGACGGCTCAATCGTTCGCGGTCAATGTCCGATAATGGCTGAATATTTTGCCACTTTTCTAATGCGCTCTCAAGTTTCTTGTTTTCCATAACCTTACAATTACCACCACATTTAGTGGTATGCCTACCACCAAATCCGGCGCAAATGTACTATTTTTTTTTGATATATGCAAATTTTTTGTTCCTCTTGTTAGGAAAATAGACGTAAATTTTAATAATTGCACCTCGCACATATCAGCTGTGGGAAAGGATAGTATTATAAAGATACAAACATACTATAATCTGCGCCATCATCGAGGATGCTATGTCCAGATGTCTCAGCTGCGACGATAGGAACAACATAATCATTCGTTTGCTCTGCCGGGCGGTGGATAAACAAGCCGATTAGCAATCCTACAGCAGCGGCAGCAGGGGTAGCAATCCATCCCCAATACTGACGGCGATGGGACAGCGGCGATGCCGTTACATGTAACTTGGCATCTTGAGCTTCACGCAAGCGACGTGCGGAAGCGGTTAGTTGATCTTCAAATGTATTATTCATCACTACTGTCCACTAAAAATGGACGATTAAATATTAAAAGTTAAACAATAACAGTTCACCAGAATTGGAACGTTCTTTGTCATTTTGAAAATTAGTTTTGTCGAGCAGATCACGTAGGTGCGTTTTGCTTGTCAGTGAGA
>JAFSXJ010000025.1 GCA_017444065.1 Paludibacteraceae bacterium
GTCAGCTGACGAAGGCGATGGTGAAGCCGTGCTTGACGGACTCGGAGTCGTTGTACTGGAGTTCGAGGCTCTTGCCGACACCTCGCATCCCGGCGCGTCGTGCCTTGAGTTCGCGCACGGCCTGCTCCACCAGCGGACGCAGAGCGTCCACGCGTTCCTTACTCTCGTTCTGGCTCAATACAGCCGAATACATCTGGCCGATGACCGAAAAATCTGTTGTTTGCATAGTTGTGATGTTTGTGATCGCCCAAATTTGGTCGATGCATTAAAAAAATGCAGCGCTGCCCGCCGGTGCGGGTTTATCGTGAGCTCGTTCCCGCCATCCGACGATTGACGGTGCAAAGGTACGGAAAAAAAAAGAGCCCCACAAAAGTGAGTCTCCGATTCCGTTACTTGACGTTACTTTTACGTCTTCGTGCATTGATAAATACTCATTGTGTCAGTACTTGTGCTTCGATGATTCGAGGTTGACGAACTCGTGTGCTCACAGGGCGAAACGAGGTGACGCGTGCTACATGATTAACAGGCCAAGGCTTTGCCTCAACCGTCAATGTAATGTTTGGAAAACGAATCTCTTTCATATAGAATTTTATTTAGGACTACAAAGTTACAAATATTTTATGACTTTTGCAAATATTTATAGATTAAATTATTTTTTGTTACTATTTTACTTATTATTGAAGGTTTAAAAGACAACAAAGTGTATCTGTAACATGTAGAAGAGCATATCTCCTCCGCCCACGAAGGGCTCAATGTAAGTGACATTCTCCCATTTGTCAACGTCAACATGTGTAAATACAAAATGTTATTTAATCTGATTCAAGACAGGTGTTACAGATGGCGGGTTTCCGACAGCCTGAATCATCCATTCTTTCGGCGTGAGACGTCCGAGACGGTAGATGCGTGCATACTCATTAGCAAATGCGGCAGGCGAAGTGAATTGTGCCAGATGTTCCTCCAACTGATACTGGACAATATGTCCGAGCGGGTAGTTCGGCAGGTACATAGGTGCGTTGACCATATGGCTATAGATAGCCAGCAAGATGCAGTCATGTTCGCCCAAGACAGGCTCGTAGTATTCGTTCCATATGTCGCGGGCAATCTGCAATGTTGCTTCGCACAATTCTTTAGCCGTAGCCTTCGGGTGAGCATAAATCCACCGCCACATAGCCATATCGACAAGGCTTACGCCCATGATTTCGTACATTGACCAGAACTGATCATAGACCGTTTCACTGTCAGACCGTTTCGCTGAAAGACCGCCTTCGGCTGAAAGAGCAAAGACCGTTTCACTCAAAGACGAAGGGCGAAGATGCAGGTCGCGGTACTGCCAGAGAAAAGCGCTTGCTTCGGTGTACGCGGTGTTGGGCACGCCGGAGAGCATGTAGTGGTCAATCTGGTACATATCCAGCACCTGTTCAACGCAATGACCGAATTCATGTACGGCGATATTGTAGCCCTTGTAATCCATGCCGGCGGCAGGAATACGGGTGCGCAAGCGTGCGTCTTCCTTGCGTCCGAGACAGGGCCATGCGTGCCCTGAACCGCGTGCAGGTTCAACTACTATATGCCTGGCGATGTTGCGTGCGTCTTCGGCGTAGAATCCCATCTGTTGCAACAGTCTTGGCATGTCTGCAGCAAAAGCGTTGGCATCGGGATAAAGCTTGCGCGTCTGAGTTGTAAGTTCGTCCTCATTGAGCGAAGCACGTGCCTTGAAACCGTCGTACCATATGTCGTACGGGCGCAAGTCGCGACCGAGACGTTCGCGGATGATAGCAGCGACCTTCTTCACCTCCGGCGAGCCGACCAGCGCGCGGAACAGACTATCCAATTCCTCGGCAGGAATCTCGACGCCTTCGTTGAAGTTTCGGATGATTCCTGTGGGTGCTGACGGGCAATAATTGTCCTCGGCGAAGAACGCGTGCGCGATAGCAAGAATGCGTTCGTAGCGGGTGAAAGGCTCGGGTGCATCCTGCGTGCTGTAAGGCTGCCAGATATAATCGGGATTATTGATGGCCTGCTGCGGAATGTCTTGACGGACAATGCGTTGCATGACCTGATAAATCATCTCCTGCTTTTCCTGTCCGGCGTCTTTGTCCGCATACAATGCTTTGAGTTCGTCGCGCAGATTCCAGTGCGCAAGCAGAATCTTGTCCTCCGGCCACAGTTGCCGTCCGTCGTCGGTGCGCAGGTTGCCCATGTAGATGTTGTAGTCGGCAATGTAGTTTTCAGCATCGGCGTTGGCCTGCGCGAGTGCGGCATTGACCTTTGCGGGTACACGTGTGGTGAACACATCCCCCATTCGCGCCATTGCCCACTCCAAGCGAGACCAATTGCGACCGAGTGCGTTCTTCTCTTCCAGGGAGAAGTGCGGGAAGTTCAGGATAGTGATGAATGCCAGTTTGTTGGCGAACATGTCATCGGAGAAATGTGCCAACGGGCTGTACGCCGACATAATCCAATCGGTTGCCTGCGGTTCGCCGGCATTGGTGAGCTGCGTAGGTTTGAGCAGGTCCACGGTGAGCAGGTCAGCTGACTGATAGCAGTTCTCCAGGATGCGGCTGAGCGAGTTGAACAGAGCCAGTCTGTCGGCATCCGTGGCGCAGAGATTCTCCCGCACGAGGTTGCAGAACGCCTCAGGTGTTCCGTCCTCAATGGTCCACAATGCTGCAGCCTGACTTACACCGCGCTCAATGAGTGCAGCATCTGCAGCAGGGTAGCGTTGTGCAAGTTCGTCCTGCAATGCCTGAACGGTATCAGGAGCGATGGCGGGCTTGGGGTTCGTACAAGATGTAATCATAAGCAAACAAAGCGCGAGGCTTGGCAAAAGACGAGATATATGCATAGTTGTGTTGATTTATTCGACTAATTGACCGGTAACGGTATATCTGTGTCCGTCACGCTCAATGAGGAGCGTTCCGCTCTGGAAAATGATGTGTGTTGTCGGGCGAACATCGGTCTGAACAGTTTCAACAGCATCGGAGATAGGCGTGCTGTCTCCTTCGCCCCACTGCGAGTAGAGCCAGTTAATGCGCCAGTTCATGCGTGAGAGGAACTCCTTCTTGCGGTCGGACATATCTTCGTTGGTGCGGACGTTGGTGTTCTTCCACCGTTCGGCATCGCGTTTGGCGGCAGAAGATACGGTAGAGACGAAAGCATCAATATCCGCGAGCACCTCGCTATGACCGCTCTTGCGGTACTGATACCACAGTTGCTGTACGCGTTCGTAGAACAGTTCGTTGTGGCAAAGCTGCTCAATCCAAATCTGCGAGAACGTTGGTCCGTCGTAGATGAAGCGCTCCTGATGGCGGTCATACGCATTGCCGAAGTCCCATACCGGGCCGAAGTGCCATTTGGGCACAACCCATTGTCCGCGGGTGTTGGTCGTGTCGCGGTCCTTGTAAAGGAAACAACTGCCGTGGTACGACTCGCAGTCTTCCATGATTTCCTGCACGAGATAGAACTTTGCCGCATCTGAGAGGTCGAGAATCTCGTCCAACGACATGCTGCCGTGACCATAGATGGCGTCGTTAAGGCTGTGGAGCTGATTCGTTATGTACGTGCGTTGAACGGACGATAGTACTTCCGGCGATTGTGGCGTGAACATGATGTACTGCCCGTTGTCCTCATTGAAACTGATATTGCCTTCGGTAGAGTAGTTGTCAATCTCCACGAGCCAACCTCCTGTGATGATGTCGGAGCGGGTCTCACCATCCTGTTGCTCATGGATATTCACACGATCGTTGTCGATACGGATGGTTTCGGTGACGAAGTACAGCCCTTTGTAATCGCCGTTGAGCACCAGTTCTACCGGTACCTGCTGAGGTGTGTATGGCAGGCCTATGCGTTTAGAGAGAGAGTATCCTACCGTGTTCTTGAGAAAACCGAGGTAGTCATCTGCTCCGGCGAGGAGTGCCCAGTGTTTGCTCTTGTGCATGCCGAGGAGCTTTTGCCCTTGACCTTGTGCAAAAACAATCTTGTAGGGCTTCTTGTCAAATGCGTTCCATGTCCAGTTGCCTCGCCCTTTTATGGTAAGCGGCAGCGGATTGTTTGCGCTGGCAAGAGCAGCATAATTGCCTCCGGCAGTGATATAGAGTGTGGCATCAATGGCTTTGTCGCGGCTGACATCCTGCTTGTTCTTCGTGGTAATATATATCACGGGCAGTGTGCCTGACGGAGAGACGGCATACAAACCTGCGGTGCAGGCCACTAACAAGATTGTTATAAACAAACGATTCATAGCTGAGTTGTATCAAACCTCGGTAAAACTCCGACTTAACCCCGACAAAGTTGCAAAAAAATTGTGATTTATTCTCCCAGGAGGTCGGGACGACGCTGGCGTGTATGTTCGAGTGACTGCTCGTAGAGCCAGTCGTCAATCTTTGCCTGGTGGCCTGAGAGCAGAATATCCGGCACTCTCCAGCCTTTGTACTCGGCGGGACGCGTATATACGCCAGCTTCGAGCAGTCCGTCCTGGAACGAGTCGGATAAGGCGGATGTCTCGTCGCCAAGTGCTCCGGGGAGCAGACGAACGATAGCGTCGGTCATGATGGCTGCGGGCATCTCGCCGCCGGTAAGAACGAAATCGCCGATGGTATATTCCTTGGTAATCAGGTGGTCGCGCACGCGCTGGTCAACGCCTTTGTAATGTCCGCAAAGGATAATGATATTCTGCTTGAGCGAAAGTTGATTGGCCACCTGCTGGTTGAACCGCTCTCCGTCGGGTGCGGTGAAGATAATCTCGTCGTACTGCCGTTCGGAGGTCAGCTTGCTGATGATGCGGTCGATTGGCTCAATCTGCAGCACCATGCCGGCACCGAACCCGAACGCATAGTCATCGACCTTGCGATGCTTGTCAAGGGTATAGTCGCGGAGGTTGTGGACGTAGATCTCACACAGACCTTTGTCTTTTGCCCGCTGAACAATGGAGTGGTTGAGGGGGCTTTCAAGTAACTCCGGGCAACATGTTATAATATCAATCCTAAGCATAGTTTTTTTGTTTTTTCTTGGCATCTTTGCTTTTTTCGTTCGGTCATTATGGTCCACATAACTTCCTTACGAGAAAAAACAAATCTGCTCAAGAAAATTCCAAAAATATAATTAGTCCAATAACGGGTACGGGGTCGTAGCCGGAACCGCCCCAAGGGTTGCATCGGAGGATGCGTTTGATGCCGAGCCAGCCGCCTTTGAATATCCCGTACTTCATCACCGCTTCAATCATGTACTGGCTGCAGGTCGGCGTAAAGCGGCACGAAGGCGGCGTGAGCGGCGAGATGCAGGCGCGGTAGAAATATACCGGCAGAAGGAAGATATGACGGAGTAACTGCTTCATGGTGTAATCAGCCAAGATTGGCTGATATCTTATCAATGAGTTTGCGCATGGCGCGGGCAATCTGCGGATAGTCGGACATCTGCTTGTCCATGTGATAGATAGCGATATGCAAGGCGTGCCCTTCGTCTTCGAGAGTTTTCAGCGGGTCGCATTGCAGGCGGTACGCCTCGCGCATCAGGCGTCGCAGCCGATTTCTGTCCACGGCGTGCTTGTGCAGCGATTTGGGTGCCCAAACCATGACTTGCGTCTGTCCTTCGGCCGGCAGTACATGTGCCCGTAAAGGCCACACGACGTAACGCTTGCCTTGTGACTGTGTGGCGCGGATACGCAGTTCACCGCACAGACGCATGGATTTGGGAAAGGAATGCTGCATTCAGGGCTCAAGGTTCTTGTGACAAGTATTGCTCGATAGCGGACAGTATAGACGGGCAGCCGGGTGACGGAGCTACACCATTGACGGTGTAACCTGCATCGCGGAGTGCCTGTTCGGCATTGGCACCGAAGCAGAAGAACGCCTTGTCGCCTTGCTTAAACTTCGGGAAGTTCTGCATGAAAGCCCGAACGCCCGAGGCGGTAAAAAACGCGATGATGTCGTAGTCAAACGTTTTGTCTTTGGGCCAAGGGAAAGCTGTCTGACGGAACATGACCGCCGGTGTGACAGAAATCTTGTGCTCTGCGAACATTTTGATGAGTTCGTCGGTGTAGTTCTCGCCTACGACCATCATGTACTTCTCCTGCGGTCGTCGGTTCATAGCAGGAATGATGTCGGCGAATGTGTTGTGCTCGCCGAAGAATATGCGTCGTTTGCGGAACTCAATATACTTCTGCAAGTAGTTGCCTACTGCCTCGCTGATACAATAGTAGTGCATCGTTTCCGGAACGGTGATGTGCAGCTCCTGACAAATGCGGAAGTAGTGGTCAACGCTGATTTTCGAGTTAAGGATGACTGCAGTATAATCCAGGGGATTGATATGCTGTGCACGGAACTCCTTTGCCGTGAGTCCGACCATCTGCACCAGCGGCTGGAAGTCCACGCGTACGTCGTGGTGATGCTCCAGTAAGTCGTAAGGGTTATGTTCACCGGCAGGACGAACCTGCGTGATTAGGATATTCTTTGTCATAAGTATAATTGTTTGCCTGCTTCAAAGAGCAGTGCGGTCGGCAGTAGTTCGACGGTGAGCAGGTAGATAACCAAACCTGCTATATCCATCACCGATTCGCAAAACAATCTTGCCCATTGCAGACCGAGAAAAATCAAGTACACCACCGTTGTTAAGCCCATCAGCATGAGCCATGGGAGTTGCACTACGGTGTATGCGAGTAGCAGCACAAGGATGAACAGCACGAATGTGAACAGCGACCTGAGCGAGAAATAGCGCATATATGCCAGTGCTGTGAGTTTGCCGAGGCGGAACGTATAGTGCACCACGATTGCAGTCAGGGCACGAAAGGCATCTGTCAGCAACGACAAGATCAGGATAGTAGCGAACAGTTCCGTTCCGTACACAGCCGATTGCATCGCCAGCGTGTAAATTGTGATTGCCGGAACAATACTGTTGAATAGCCATTGTGCAATCTGCGAACCTATACTCGGTGCTTGTTCGGGTGCGTTAACTGTGAACGAGGCGAAACTATTGCTTAGCAGACCGTGCAAATATTGAGGTTGCATCATGCAACTCATCCATATCAGTCCGACCATCGCCAGCCAGACCCATGGCATCCATGAGGCAGTAAGTGCGGCGGTAATATGTAATCCTGCATCGGGCATGGTTTAGCATTAGGTTGTGGGTGGCAGCATTCAGATAGTGCGTGCCCGGCTGCGCATGTGTTCGCCCCAGGTAGCTGCGGCTTGGATAGCGGGTAGTACCTGCTCGGGAGCAGAAACCACGCTGAACATGTCGTTGCGGTGGATGGGTTGCATGAACCGCTCGGCAACCATCTTGTCCAATGCTGCGATAACCGGTGCGTAGAAATCGTCGGTGTTGAGTATGACGACGGGTTTGCCGTGCAGGCCCAGCTGCTTCCATGTGAGGCACTCAAACAGTTCTTCCATCGTGCCTAAACCTCCGGGGAGGGCAACCATAGCATCGACCATTCCGACGATGGCAGCCTTACGCTCATGCATCGTCCCGGTGACAATGGTTTGTGTGCTGCTGGGGTTGTTCCATCCCTGTTCGACCATGAACCTCGGAATGACACCAATCACCTTGCCGCCGGCGCTCAGTGCACCGTCAGCAAGGTGACGCATCAGCCCTATTCCTCCGTCGCCATAGACAAGCTCGATACCGGCTTCGCCCATCAGGCGCCCCAACCGGTATGCCGCGTCGCAATACGACTGCGGCACACCATCGGAGGCGGAGCAATATACGGCTATTCGGCGTATATTAGCGGATGAACTTCTCACCGTTGCGGATAACTACACCCTTGTAGTCCTCGCCGACCTCGATACCAAGCACGTTGTAGAGCTTGTTGTCGAACAATTCGTCAGGCTTGGTGGTGACGAGTGCGCTTCTGTCGTTTATCTGTGTGATGTTGAATGTCTGCTCAGCACCGTCAGCATCAATGGTAACGACAGCGGAACGAGTCTCTACGTCAGCAGGAATCTCCTCGGCATAGATGCCAACCATCGCCACACCATAGTTGCTCCAATAAGTGGTGTCAACAACCACTTCAATCCAATCTACATCGTAATCGATAGCCCAATCTTCGGGATATACGTTGGAATATAGGTAACTTGCCTGATTCTCGGTGTCCTCGTCATAGTATGCAAAGCCACCTGCCGCAGGAGCATTGAGATCCCAACCCTCAGCCGGCTGTGCGGGCAGAGCAGCGTTCTCAGTAGTTGTGGTATCGTTGATGAGTGTCGGCCAGTAAGCATCGAAGCTGACGCCAAGGTTTTGTCCCCATTTGCCGCCTGCACCACGGCTGTAGCGCGGACTGATTTGTCCCTTGTACTGATAAACGGTAGTACCGGTGAACGGGTTATGGAAGTCCTCATAGATACCGAAGTCACAGCCGCTCTCATTGAAGTTGGTTAACTGAACGTAGAAATTGCCGTTAACATAAACAGGAACTTGCGTTGTTGCGCCGAAGATGTCGGTATCATAGAACTTGGCAGCCAGTGTACCAATCGTACCCCAGTTAGCACCGGCGTTGACGAAATCTTTTCTTGTGATTTCTGTTGCAGCAATCGTGTCGGTGAAGTCAATACCATTATTGGTAAACGGGAACAGAGCGACGCGCAGTACGGCATCAACAGGGAAAACCAACGAGTCATTCAATTGGTTAGCATTGTAGATAGGATAGAGAATCTTCTCGATCTTCATCAAACCGCGGTTGTCAACCAGAATACCCAGTGTATCAGCGGTTGTTACGCGGTCGGCAGAATCCAAGTGAATACCACAACCGTCCTGATATGGGTCGCCGGTCTGCTTGCCACCTACCATATAGAAGTCGCCTGTGTCGGTCAGCGTGTCAGTCTCCATAGCGCAGAGAGTCAGATATGAGTTTTCGCCATTGAGCCATTTGCCCTCCATAGCAGAGAGGACGTATTGACCTTTGGTACCGTTTCCATACATAGTGCCCTTGATACTATATGTTTCATCGCCAATCTCGAGGTCATGATCAGCCGTCTCAGGCATATAGTACATACCATTAATCCAATAACGTGTTGCATAGGTGGCAGTGTTTTCAGCAACCAATTTGCCGTTAACCGACCAAGAGGTAGCACCATAAGCGTTGATGTACTTAGCAGTGTCCATCAGCGGGAACTGAATGAAACCGAGGTTATAACCGCTCAGTCCTTCATACAGACCGAGATAGAACGAACCCGGTGCATAATATGTGTCCGCTGCATCATATTCAACGGGTTTGGGAGCGCGGAAAGCGTTCAGTTCCTCGATATAATTTTTCGAGTCACGCCATTCAAACTGAGCCTGTACGGGAAGATCATCAACAAATTGCGCTTTTTCGCCGCTGAATTGTACCTTCTGTACCTTGGAGAGGTCAATGTTCTGTGCATTAGCCAGACTTGCTACAACCAATGCACCAATAAGTAAGAACTTTTTCATACCAATGTTGTTTTATTAGTTAATACCTGTGGAAGTCTCTCGACTTCCGTTTGTTGTTATTTCAAACTACTTGAACCGCTCATGACGATAGTGCTCTTGTCATCAGTGAGTTTGAGTGCCTTCGTCGGATTAAGAGCATCGTCGGCGGACAAAGTAAATGTGTTAGTAACCGTAGCAACGAGTTCCGGCAGTTTGTCAGCTTTCGGATTTGCATACCAAACGCTTGCCGTTTCGTTGGCGGGTTTATCCAGTGTGACAACGATATGTCCAGCCTTTTCTGTGTTCGATACGTTGACAGCAAAGTCGGCAACAAGTGTGGTCTTCTTGTTACTGCTGTTCTTGTACTCGTACTTGATACGCAGGATATATGCGCCTGCGTAGCGGAATACGGTATCCGAATAGGTGATTGCCACGCTGTTGACCTTGGCTTTGTTGTCACTGGTAAGGGAAACAAGTTGGCTTTGGAATGCCGAAACAGCCTCTGCAAACGCACCAGTTGATGAAGTGAGGTTAGCTGTCCAGCCTTTGTTGACATCAATATAGGTCATGAAGAGCTGGTTAAGGTCGCCCGAACTGATAATGCTACCACTCTCGCCCACGAACTTGTCGCCCTCAAAGGTGTAGAGACGCTCGTTACGCTGGTCGTTGAAGCCATAGCTCATCATAAAGCCGTCCAGAGTGGGGCAGATGGGGTAGTTCTCCGGGTCTTCGGTAGCAGCCTTCTGACCGTATTCCATGATGTTGAACAGGCCGGAAGCACCGTTGTGCAGGTAGAACAACTTGTCGCCTTGTTGCAGGGTAAGTATATTTCCGTTACCGAAATACTTCGTCAGTCCGTCAGCACATGCCTGGAAGTAATCATCAGGCGTCATGTCCGGCATCGGTCGCAGAATGGTGTAAGCCGAATGCTTCTTGCCTTTGAGCACAACTCGTTCGCTGGTAGCGCTAAGTATAAGGAACTCGTAATCACCCAGATAACCGTTTCCGTCAGTCTGTGGGTCTGCCCATGCGTGCAGCACCTCGTTGTAAGTATCGAAGGTAAGGATGGGACCGTAATCAAGCTTCACATCCCATGTGCTGACATCGGTTTTTAACTGATTGTTGGTTGTCAGGGCGTTCTTTGCCGTAGCAGAAACACGACCGTTGGAGTCGAACTTAACAATCAGGTTATATCCGCGCGAATCGGTGTTGGCGAAATAGAGCATCTCCCAACCGTTAGCCGGCGATACCAATACGGTATTTGCATTGTTCAAAGCGTCTTGTGCACGCTCGGCGGCAGACCGGTCAAACAAGCTCTCCTCGTCGCGGTTGCAGGCGCATAGCACGCTCGCAAGCGCTAATCCTATTAATAGATATTTTGCTTTCATACTCACTGTTGTTTATCGCTACTTAGTTGTTCTGAAATTCGAGATTCATAATCTTATCCCAATCCATCACTTTCTGGCGCTCTTGTACTTCGGCGCGCAAGGCGTCGAGGTCAAGATCCCATTTCTCCATCAGCCAGTTGCGGCAGATGTCAATCTTCTGGTTAAGAATCTTTGCTCCGTTTTTGCCATCCTGTCCGGCTATGGTGAGCATCTTATTGATGTCGGCGTCAGACTTGACGATATAGTTGGCAATGATTTCCACAAAGTCCTCACGTACCTGGCTTCCGCCGTATGGCGAAGCAAATCCTAACTGCCATGCCTCTGTGTTGGATGTGTACTGCCATCCGTCGGGGTTGTAGTCGGCAGCACTTAACTGTTCGAACTCCTTCGGCAGCGTTTTCTTCTGGTGGAGGATATGCGAGAACTCGTGGTGCATGGTCTTGAAGATGTACTCGTTCAGTTGTTCGATGTTGTTCGTCTCCATGAGGTTGACCTTCATCAGCGTAATCTTGATACCACCTTCAGCCTGTCCGAGTTTCTCGGTGCCCTGTGAGGCGTTAATCATCGCCGAACCGATAAGTTGGATGATACGCGGACCATTCTCCTTGAGAAATCCTTTAGGCGCAACCTTGTCGTACACGTCGTACCAAAGATACAATGCTACGTGTGCGATGGTATCCGCCATACCCATGCTGACCGGTACTACGTTGTAGTTCGGGTCGGTGGCGTTGTCGTCCAAACGATAACGGAACTCTACGTTGTAAGGAATAGTGTAGTGCTCGTAGAGCCAGTTGTCAAAGTCGCGCGTATAAGCGTTGGGGTCTTCGACGGGGTCGATGAAGATTGACGGACCAAACTCCGTCTTCTCCTGACACGATGCCAATCCCATCAGCAATGCGCAGACCAATACAAATTGATATATCTTATTCGTTTTCATATTCGTATTGTTTTATTAGTCGTTGGTTTCACGCGTGATTGTAGCACCGAGCGCTTTCGCCTCAAGGAAGTTGGTGCGGATAGGCTCGTTGTCCGTTACGGCTATAGCTGTTACGCTACTGCTGCCACCTTCATCACCCAAAATGACGCGCGGGTTGGCTGCCATACCAGCGAGTATTACCTCCTGCGGCAGCTGGATAGCACGACGGTCGTCGTTCCAAACAAGGGTATGAACGGGGTCAGTTCCTTGCCGGTGGGTGATCTCAATGCCGTAGCGTTTGAGATCGTGCCAACGCAGACCGGTATGTATCGTTTCCAGACGACGGAAGTGCAGTGCGCAGCGTACGACGGCAATCTGGTCGGCGGACATTGTCCAAGCGGGGCAGATGTCCGTGTTGTGCAGCACAGGCGAGATGTTACGGTTAGCACCATTGGTGTAGAAGTTCTTAATCTTTGCCAGCGTGAGGTTGACATTTCCGTTAGGAAGTGTATCCATCCGGCTGTTGTCGTTCACGTCATAACTCTGAGCCCACATACGCAGGTCATTGATTGCGCCATCAAGGTCGTTGAGCTGCGCTTTAGCTTCTGCGCGGCAGAGCAGCGTCTCGTTGGTAGTGAACGCGCGTGTTACGCCGTGGATATAGCCGTAGCCGTTCACCTTGTCGGTGTACTCAAACAGATAGTAGAAGTACGCGAGCAACGAACCATACTCCTGCCCTGCCGACCAAACGGAATAACCGGGGAAACGGCTTCTCCAGCACGGGCCTGGACCGGAAGTGGTGTAGTTACGTGCGTCACGGTTGAACTGGTAGCGACCATAGGTTGAGAATACCGTGTAGCTGGCTTGCGACATCGTGGTGTAGATGAGCAGGTTAGCCGGTGACTTGGCGTCAATCCAAGCGTTCATCTCCGTCTGGATATCCGTGCAGTCCACAAGGGCGTAGCGTGCATCGAAGAGCATGCCAAGTATGGCATTCTCGTCTGTGGTCAGAACGTAATCCGCTTCCTGCAAGGCTTTTTGCCACTGACGGGTGTAGAGGTAGAACCGTGCGGCAAAGGCGTGCGCCGCCTTGACATTGAAGTGGTAGCGCGGTACGGTATAGTACTCATCGCTCACCAGCGGCAGAGCCGCCTCAATATCCTCCTGGATTGCCATATAGGTGTCATACACTGTTCCGCGGTAATAGACGGGCTTGACGGTCGTCTCCGGAGCCTTCATGTAATGAATACCCGAATCCTGGCGGCTGAGCGTTTCGTCTTTGTAGGTCTGGCAGAACACTGTAGCCAACAGGAAGTGATGGTAGGCGCGGCTTATCAAGGCTTCGCCCTTTTCGGCATCCATGTTAATGCCCTGTGCCTCCAACTCTTCGATGGCTTTCAGTGCTTGGTTGCAAGCGGCGATAGCCGAGTAGCAACCGTCCCAGATGTATTTGGGCGAATCCTGCTGACCACTGCTGACAACGGGCTGCCATGCAAAGATTTCGTCATACATCTTACTGAGCGCCAGCAGCGAGTTGGCGTGACCGGTATCGTCAGGTGAGTTGTTGTCGATGACGTTGTCCGAACTGAACTCGCAAATAACGCCGGCGTTAGCATTCGTGTATGCAGAAACCAGCAACAGACGTACTTTTTCTTTCGTATCAATCGAAGCACGCATATCAGGGTTCTTGTCGAGGAATTCACATCCTGTCACTACACCCATTACAAGCGTCAACGCTGCGATATACAATATATTGAAGTTCTTTTTCATATCTGCTTCGTGTTTATGGGTTAGAATCCTAATTTAACTGTCAGCGTGAACTGGCGGGGAACAGGAGAAGCCACACCACCGGTGTTATAGAACTCGGGGTCACGACCGTTGAGCTTCTTGTCGGCATATGCCAGCCATAAGTTCGTGGCAGTCACCTTAACGCCGAAGTTCGAAACGGCTTTCTGTCCCTCGAAATACTTCGCCGGCAGGTCATAGCTCAGCGACAACTCTTTCAGTCGGATGAAGTCACCTTTGGCTACGCGCTCGGTCGAGTAGTTGTATGCCGAGTATGCCCAATAGAGGTTGTGAATCTCCTGGTACTGACGCTTGGTGGCGATAGCCGGGATTGTGGTCACAGCTTCGTCACCGGGAACAACCCAGCGGTTCTTCATCTCCTTCATACCTGCGGTAAGGTCGCTGTACTGGCTGCTGTACACGTAGCACAGGTCGTTCAGACGCAGCACGTTACCGAAGTTGTAGGTGAAGAAGATATTCAGTTTCAGGCCTCTCCATGAGAAGGTGTTGCCGAATGAACCGGTGATAGTCGGCTCAACCGTACCCTCATACTTCAGGTAGTCTGGCACCTCCTCGTCCGGTTCGGTATTCGACGGCCAGAAGGCTTGGAAGTCAAGGGTCTCGTAGTTACCGGGGCCGGCAATCTCGGTGTGCTCCTTGTTGATGTAGAAGGTGGGCAGACCTTCCTCGGTCAGACCGGCAAACGGGAACGAGAACATGGCACCTACAGGATACCCCTCCTTACGGCTCATAACGGAACCCGAAACCAGCTCATACACCTGCGGACGAGAGTCCAACTTGGTGATGATGTTCTCCGACCAAGAGAATATCCAGTCGGTGGTCCACTTGAAGTCTTTTGTCTTGACGTTCACGGTCGAAAGTGTGAACTCGCAACCTTGCGATTGCATGGTAGCGTCGTTGGCGTACTTCGTAACGGCACCGCCCACACCCATTGTCAGCACCAGACCAATCAGGTCAAAGTTGTTACGTTTGTACCAGTCGAACTCCAGGTTTATGCGGTTGTCGATGAATCCGAGAGCAAGACCGATGTTCAACTCGTGCTTCTTCTCATATGTCAGTTCGGAGTTCTCAAGGTCGTAAAGTTCAATACCCGTCTCCGAAGCGTTGGTGTTCGGGCGGTAGGGGCTGTAGCTCTGGAAGACGGCGAGTGAGTTAGTCACCCATGCCGGACCGCGGTCGGCGGTCAGCGAGTAACTGGCTTTCAGGCTGGCGTATGTCCACCATTTGTCGAAGGTAGCGTTCCACCAGTTCTCCTCGTGTGCGTTCCATGCGCCGGAAACGTTCCATGTCGGCAGCCAACGGGCTGAACGGCTCTTGCCGAGTTTGTTCGTACCTTCGTAGCGCACAGTACCGTTGAGGGTGTAACGTGCCTTGTAGGAGTACGTACCCATGGCGAAGAATGCCAGGTTGCGGTAGTAGCCAAAGTCGTTGGAGAAGTATGTGCTGTTCTCCTCCTGGCTTTGCTTGAACAAACGGTAGTCCGTGAAAGGTACGCCACCGTTGTCGTACTGGTATCCCCAACCGCGGAACCACTTGTACTGGCGCTCGGTCGAGTTCAGTTCGCCACCGCCGAAGAGGCTGATGATGTGATCACCGTTACGACCGAGGTCGCGGTTATAACTAATCGTTGCGCGGAAGTCCGTGGATAGCAAGGTGTACTCTGTGAGGTTGTATATACCTCCCTTGGGCAGGATTGTCTCCGGCAGCGCCTTATTGTCGTCAGGATCGGTATAGAGGAAACTGTTACTCTCGCGAATAGTATGATCCTCAGGATCTATACCTGCGCGATATGCACGAGCCTGGTTCGACTGGTCGGTGATATTGTGTTCCTGCGTGCTTTGATAGTAGCGGACAGCTCCCAGCGCATTAATCTCCAAACCGCGAACGGGTTTGTAACTAATGTCGCCCTGGAACTTGAGGTCGGTAACCTTGATGTCGATGTAGTTGCGGTCCAACTCGTCCTTGATATTGAAATCGCAGTAGTTGCGGCGATACCAGGCATCCGGATCCATCGCACGAGAAGTATTCGTGGCGTATGAGAACGGGTTGATATCAAACTCACGGCTTACCGCACCTGAGATAGGGTCGGTCTGCGAGGATATTGTTCCCGGTGCTTTCTGCTTACGGTAGCTGCCCATGAAATTGATACCAGCGGTCAGCTTCTGCTTGCTGTTGCCGGGGAGCAAATCAAAATTGGCGTTAGCCGTACCGGTAAAACGCGAGATAGAACTGGACTTGTACCATCCCGGGTCCTGCATTGCTGAGAGCGAAGCATAGACGCGTGCACGCTCCGTACCGGCGGAGTAGGATAGTGAGTGGTTGTGCATCACTGTCTGGTTGAAGAGCTCCTTGAACCAGTTCGTGTTGCGGAACTCCGCCTGACGCAGGTATGCGTTCTTGGCGGCAGTGGTGTTCTCCAGACCTACGCCACCGGCTTCTGCCTGGTCAATCAGTTTGTACATCAAACCATATACACCGCTGTTCTTGGCACTACTCAGTGCGCTGTACTCCAGCCATCCCTTGCGTTCCAACTCCTGATAGATACCCATCTGCTCCTGCGAGTTACAGATATCGAAGTCGTTGTACGACGGAATCATACGATATGTGATTTCGCTGGTGTATTGCAGACGCGACTTGCCAGCCTGACCTTTCTTGGTGGTAACGACAATCACACCTGCCATGGCACGTGCACCGTAGATAGAGGTTGCCGAACCGTCCTTCAAGATTTGGAAACTCTCAATATCCTCAGCGTTGATACCGGCAATGGCACTGGCGATCAGCGTCTTGGCATCACCTGATGACAGGTCATCGGCACTCATCTCCACGGCGTCCTCGAGTACGACGCCGTCAACTACCCACAGCGGCTTCGATGCGCCGTAGATGGATGTAGCACCACGTACGCGGATTTTCGGTGCGGTACCGAATGTACCGCTCACGTTCTGCACGCTCACGCCGGCAGCCTTTCCTTCCAGCGAACGGCTGATGTCAGCCACACCGGAGAGCATCGTCTCGTCAGCGTCCAACTTGGTCGTTGCTCCGGTGAACAGACGTTTGTCCTGCTTGACCATACCTTGTACGACAACCTCCTGAATCTGCTGGCTTTCCGTTTCCAGCGTCACTTTCATCGTAGGCTTGGCCGGAACTGTCACAGTCTTGTAGCCAAGGTAGGAGATTGTCAGTGACTTCTTACCTTCCGGTACAGTGATTTCGAATTGACCTTCAAAGTCTGTCACGGTACCGATTGTTGTTCCCTCAACCTGAACGGCAGCACCGATAGCGCCGTCACCGTTCTCGTCGAGAACCGTACCTTTCACCTTCATCTGTGCCAGTAAGGCTACAGGCAACAGACACAGGCAGGCTAATAATACGTAAAATCGCTTCATTAATTATATTGTTTTGTTATTCTTCTACCTTATTGTACATATACGCGCACACCCATACGCATACACACCATGCCATTCGTGCGTAGGCATGAATTTTTAAGGTTTGGCGCGTAATGCGTACAAAAAAGCGCACAAAGGTACAAAAATAATCTGCAAAAAGCAAGCTTTTACAGCAAAAAAGTGCAAAATGTAATGTTTTTACCTCATTTTATCACCTTTTTATTGCAAAAAGTTGCGTTTTGCCGCCAAAATGAACATGCGTCAGGCGTATTTCAAAACGACAAGATTATCGGGGTTCAGGATTTCGTGTGCGACCTCCAGCAGTTGTGCCGGTGTGACTGCCGCTATCTGTTCGAACGTCTCCTGCCATGTGGGTGCATAGTCGCGGTAGAGCATGGATTTCGCCATAGCGAGAGCGTTGTTCTCGGCGTTCTGTGCGCTGATGGCCATCTGTCCTCTCAGCTGACGTAGTGCGGCACGCAGTTCGCGCGGTGTGAGAGGAGTGCGGATGAGCCGTTGTAACTCCCTGTTGATGACCGACATACACTGCTCCAGTTGCTCCGGCTCGCAGGCGAAGTACGTGCTCCAGTAACCCGTATCCGACAGCGGTGTGTAGATTGATTCGATGGTATAAACCAGTCCGCGGGACTCACGCAGAGCGATGTTCAGGCGCGAGTTCAGACTGCCTCCACCGAGGATGTTGTTCAGAAGATAGAGCGGCAGTTGCTTCTCGTGAGCAATAGGGTAGGCACGTGCTCCGAGCATGACATGGGTCTGGTGGGTATGTTTCTGATAGGATGCCGATTGCGGCTGTCGGTCTTCTTCCTGTGCGAATGATAACTGACGGTCAGGCGGCAAGTTGTTGGTGTAGCCGCCGAAAGCATGCTCCGCCAGACGGACAAAACGCGAGGCGGGAATATCGCCCTGGCAGAAAACGACCATCCGCTCCGGACGATAGTGCTGCGCCATCCATGCGCGCGGTCGGTCGGGCGATTTGGATATGTTCCTGAGCGTACGTTTGGTGCCGAGGATAGGTTGTGCAAGCGAGTGACCGGCGAAGAGCATGTTCTCAAAATCGTCGTAGATAAGCTCGCTCGGCGAATCGTTGTAGCTCTCAATCTCGTCGTAGATGACCATCCGCTCTTTGTCCGTTTCGGCTTTCGGGAAGGTCGGGCAGAGCACCATCTCCGAGATGAGGCGTAGCGTCTGCGGCACATGCTCGTTCAGGGTGGCGGCGTAGAAGGTTGTTTCCTCTTTGGTGGTGTAGGCGTTGATTTCGCCGCCGACGCCTTCGATCTGCGAGATGATCTGTCGTGCCGAATGAAAGACAGTGCCCTTGAATACGCAATGCTCGATGTAATGCGCCATACCGTTCTCCTCAGGCCGTTCGTCACGCGTTCCGGCACCAATCATCACTCCGACGTATGCCACCGCGGATTGCGTACGGCAGTGAACAATTTTGATATTATTCGGCAGTCTATGATAAAAAAATTGCTTGTTCTCTTGCATAATTCAAAAAAAAGTCGTACTTTTGCAGCCGCTTTGGCAGTAACGGCTCTTTGTCCGCGTCGCTTGCCAAGGCTCGCTCCGCGGCATTGGCGGAATTGGTAGACGCGCCAGACTTAGGATCTGGTTCCTCACGGAGTGAAAGTTCGAGTCTTTTATGCCGCACTTCAAAAGTCCCACGTGGGACTTTTTTTAGCCATTGGCTGTCAAGGGCTAATGCCCCAAAACATGTTTGGCTTCGTTCCAGAGCGCATCCATCTCCGCGAGCGTCATGTCCTTGAGTTCGCGTCCTTGCTCTTTGGCGCGCTGCTCCACGTAGTTGAACCGGCGCATGAACTTGATGTTCGTTTGTTCGAGTGCGTTGTCCGGGCGAATCTTGTACAGCCGAGCGGCGTTAATCATCGCGAACAGCAGGTCACCAAATTCATTTGCCATTTTGTCATTTACCGTTTGGTCATTTGGTAATTGACGCATCTCTGCTTCGAACTCGGCTAATTCCTCCTTGACTTTCGCCCACACGTCTTCGCGCTTCTCCCAGTCGAATCCAACGTTCGCCACCTTGTCCTGTATGCGATAGGCTTTGACGAGTGAGGGCAGGGAGTCGGGTATGCCGCCGAGAACGGTCTTGTTTCCGCCTTTCTCCTTGAGTTTGACCTGTTCCCATAGTTTGCTCACCTCTTCGGCGTTGGCGGCTGCGGCTTCGCCGTACACGTGCGGATGGCGGAAGATAAGTTTGTCACAAATCCGGTTGCAGACGTCGGCTATGTCGAAGTCGCCCGTTTCGCTGCCCATCTTCGCGTAGAAGACGACATGCAGCAGCACGTCGCCCAGCTCCTTGCTTATCTCCTGCATGTCGTGCTTGGAGATGGCGTTCGCCAGTTCGAATGTCTCCTCAATGGTGTTCTGCCGCAGGCTGTCGAAGGTCTGCTTGTGGTCCCAAGGGCAGCGCTCGCGGAGCTCGTCCATGATGGTAAGCAGGCGGTCGAACGCTGCTAATTGTTGTTCGCGTGTGTTCATTATTGAGTACGGATTTTACGGATTTATTCGGAAAAGCATTCCAATTGCAGTTGTCCTTGTTCGTCCATCGCGGCGTAGGTCCATTGGCGGAAGCAGTCGCCGAGGATAAGTACGCGTGCTCCGGTGGCGAGTTCCAGGTCGAGCTCGATATGCCGGTGACCGAAGATGTAGTAGTCCATATTCGGTCTTTTGCCATTTGCCATTGGCTGTTGGTTGCTAACGGCCGAATTCTCCATCTCTTTGGCGTAGAGGACCAGCTCCTCGCGATTCTCGCCTTTGTATCCGCATGGGTTGTCGAGCTCCTTGAGTCGCGAACGTTTCGCCCAGTTGTAGCCGAGTCGGTTGCCCCATGCTGGCGGGACGAGGCGGAAGAGGAACTGCGCCACGGGGTTGTGGAAGAGGCGGCGCAGCCGCATGAACGAGCGGATCTTTTTCTGCACATCGGTCGGGAACTGCTTGAGGTAGCCCGACGGCACCAGTCCGTCGCCGTGCGCCAGCAGGCAGCGTTTGCCGCTGATGGTCAGCAACTCGGGCTTGCGATGGACAGTCATGCCGGTGCGACGCGCGAGTTCGCCATAGGTCCAGATGTCATGATTGCCGATGAAGTAATGCACCGCTATGCCGCTGTCGGTGAGGCTCTTGAGGCAAGCCAAGACGGGCTCGTACTCCTCTTTCGAGTTGTCCCGCCAAATATATTCCGCCCAGAAGTCGATGATGTCGCCCAGCAGGTAGATGGCAGTAGCGTCCTGAGCCAAGGTGTTCAGGAGTTCCACGAACCGCTGCTGATGTCCTGCATCGTCCACCGCGCGGCTGCCTATATGTGCGTCACTTAAGAAATATACCATATGTTTGGGCCGTTAGTTGTTGGCCATTAGCCATTAGCCGTTAGCCATTGGCTATCGGTTGCTAAAGAAATCCGAGCTCAAGTTTGGCTTCTTCGGACATCATGTCTTTGCTCCATTCAGGTTCAAAGACGAGTTTGACATCGACGCGGGTAATGCCTTCGACCGTTCCGACCTTCTGACGTATATCCTCCATCAGGAAGTCCGACGCCGGACAGCTGGGAGCCGTCAGGGTCATGTCAATGGCACAGATGCCGTCGTCACTAATATCAATGCGGTAGATAAGCCCGAGGTCGTAGATGTTCACCGGAATCTCCGGGTCATACACGGTCTTGAGCATCTTGAGTACCTGTTCCTCTTTTTCTAAAAATTCGTTCATTTGTCGGTGTCTGCACAAAACGGGATGCAAAGGTACGACTTTTTTTCGACATTTGCAAATCTTTTGCCGGAAATCTACACTTATTTTCTACTTTCTTCGCTTTTCTTTTGCAAATGCCAGAAAATTTTTGTATCTTTACCGGCGTGTTCGAAATGACGAAGCCCTCGGACAGCCAACCACCCCGCAACGGAATGCTCTATCCAGTTGCGGGGTGATTATGTTGATTTTATGGCGATTTCTGGTCAAATTGTATATATATACATAGTATATATATAGTGTAAGGCGAAAAATTGCCAACTTTATGAATTTTGAGGGCGTTATCCTACGGTTATCATACGGGTATGTTGCGGTTATCCTATGGTAAGCCCTCTACTTTGGCCCTGCATTGGCCCTACATTGGCCCTGCATTGGCCCTACTTTGATTCTACATTAACCCTACTTTGGCTGTGCTTTGGCCCTACTTTGGCCCTACTTTGGCTGTGCTTTGGTCCTGCTATGGCTCTTCTCCGGTTCTGTTTCAGTTCAAGTTCGGAGTGCTTGTGTTGCCGGGCGTTTGGTCCGATTCGTCACCGGATTGGTTGCCATACTTCTTGAAGAGGTACATCTCCACGAAGAACGAGCACAACATGCCTACACCGATGCCGAAGGCGATGATCAGCCAGAAATAGATTTTGTCCACCTCAAGCCCTACACCTTTCAAAAACCAGTTGATGAACGCGCCCAGACCCAGTCCAAGGAGGATACATGCCCAACGAAGCATGTCTGTATTAACAGGACCAAGTAGGTGCTTCTGCTTCTTCGGTTCGTCGATGAGCAGTTTGGCTGTCTCGAGGTCGGTGTTGTTCTCGATGATGAGCTGGCGGATCTCCTTGTCTTTCGTCTTCTTGTGCATAACAGAGATATAATAAAAGACCATAACAACAATCGGCAAGCCGAGTGAGAACACAATCGCTGTGAGCGGGATTAAGTTATCCATAAATGATTCCATAATGTTAATTATTTGGATGGTTATACGTTTATTGTTTGCGGGCTACCGTTCGCCCTTCTCCTTATTTGATACAAGAACTGCACAAAGGTTACATATCAGACAGCAGAAAATCGTGGAGTTGCTTGCCAGCCCAGACGGCGATTGTTCCGAGCGGGAGGACGAATGTGATTATGCGAAGCGGCAACTGCATGTCAGGAATGTAGGTGAACAGCGCATAAGCATACAGCACCACCAGTATCGGCATGCCGAAGCAGATGCCTATCAGCTTCGCCCACTTGCGCAGTTGCTTGCGGCGCAAGTCACGGCGGATGGTGCGCATAACCTGATTTGTGATAAACCCGGCGGCTTGTTCGCGTCGGGCGGACTGCTCAAAGAGCATGTCTAAATCTTTATCAGTCATTGTTGCCATTTTCAATTTGTTTTTTTAATCGTTCGCGTATGCGGAAGACGCGAACCTTGATGTTGTTTTCCGTTTGTCCGAGCCTGTCGGCGATGGTCTGTAGCGGGAGATTGTCGTAGTAGTGCCAGCGTATTATCTGCCTGTCTTGTTCCGGCAGTTCCGCTATAGCCGTTTCCAGGTCTTGCAGGCGTTGCTCTTTCTGTTCGTTGTAGGTTTCGTCCGGCGGGTCGATGTTCTCGTCCAGAGGCTCGTTCTGCCGTCGTTTCTCCTTCTCGAGCATACGCAGGGCGATGTGGTTGGCGATGACGGTGACCCATGCACCGAAGTTCTCCCCGCGCCATGAGCCGAGTTGCCTGTACGCCTGAATGAAAGCGAGTTGCACGACCTCCTGGGCGTTGTCATCGTCCTTCATCAGGCGTATGGCTGCACCATAGACCTGCGAGGTGTAACGCTTCATGAGCGTGGAAAAGGCACGTGCGTCGTTGTCCTGCAGCACGCCGCGGATAAGTTCTATGTCAGTCGGGCGAAAAAGCATTTTCTGCTTATATGATACGCGAATGTCCAAAAGGTTACAAACAAAAATTATGCCAACTGAAAATCGTAGGGTAATAGTGGCAAAAAGCAATAATTATGCAGTCTTTTATTAAAAAAGTGCATGAAAATTTGGAAATATGAAAAGTTTTTCGTAACTTTGCGCGCTTTTTGTCACCTCGCCTACGCGTTCGCACGAGCGTCGTATGCGTGAGAAGCGAGCGGCATATACGCAAGAAGACGAGCGTCGTATGCGTGAGAGGGACGAAGGCAAATGAAGAAAAAACAAAACACAAGATAAGAATCATGGATTTATCAAATCGAACTATCGCCGTGGTAGGCCTGGGCTATGTCGGTCTGCCTCTGGCGATTGAGTATGGAAAGAAGTACCGCGTGATCGGTTTTGACGTTTATCAGGCCCGCGTGGACGAGTTGGAGGCCGGCAAGGACCATACTCTGGAAGCTGACCTGGTGGGTATGAAGCAGGCGCGCGACCTGTACAAAAGCACGGGCAACGTGGGTCTGTCGTTCACGAGCAATGCCGACGAACTGAAGCAGGTGAACACGTACATCGTGACGGTGCCGACACCTATCGACTGTTTCAACAACCCCGACCTGACGCCGCTGCTGAAGGCCAGCGAGACGATAGGCAAGACGCTGAACAAGGGCGATATCGTTATTTATGAGAGTACGGTCTATCCCGGATGCACCGAGGAGGACTGCGTGCCCGTGCTGGAGAAATTCTCGGGATTGAAGTTCAACAAGGACTTCTTCTGCGGCTACTCGCCCGAGCGCATCAACCCGGGTGACAAGGTCAACACCCTGACGAAGATCAAGAAGATCACCTCCGGCTCGACGCCCGAGGTGGCAGAGATAGTGGATGCGCTCTACAACAGCATCCTCTTGAACGGCACACACAAAGCGCCGAACATGAAGGTGGCTGAGGCCGCCAAAGCCGTGGAGAACAGCCAGCGTGACGTGAACATCTCGTTCATGAACGAGCTCGCCCTCATCTGCGACCGCGTGGGCATCGATACGAATGATGTGATTGAGGCTGCCGGCACGAAGTGGAACTTCCTGAAGTACCGCCCTGGTCTGGTAGGCGGGCACTGTATATCCGTTGACCCGTACTATCTGGCGCACAAGGCGAAAGCGTTGGGCTACGACCCGCAGGTTATCCTCAGCGGTCGCGCCGTGAACAACTCGATTGCGAAGTTCATCGCCGACAAAACGCTGAAACTGATGATACAGAAAGACCACAAGATAAAGGACTCGAACGTGCTGATATTGGGCGTGACGTTCAAGGAGAACTGTCCGGACTGCCGGAACACGAAGGTGGTTGACATCGCGAACGAGCTGGAGGATTTCGGCTGCAAGGTGGATATCTACGACCCATGGGCATCGCCGGCAGTGGTGAAGCATGAGTACGGCAAGGAGCTGATTGCCGCCGTTGACCCGAAGAAGCGGTATGCGGCTATCATCGCCTGCGTGGCACACGACCAGTTCAAGACGTTTGACTTCGGGAAGTACAAAGAGCAAGGAGCGGTGATATTTGACGTGAAGAACTTTGTACCGCGTGAGTTTGTGGATGCAAGGTTGTAAAAGTCAGCCATGCATGGCTGACGACTCAACAGGCCTAAAGTGTAACATAACGAACACATGGAAATGAGAATAGCAGTAGCAGGAACGGGATACGTGGGACTGTCGATAGCGACGCTGTTGGCGCAGAAGAACCATGTGACGGCGGTGGATATCGTGCCGGAGAAGGTGGAGATGCTCAACAAGCGTCAGTCTCCGATACAGGACGAGTACATCGAGAACTATCTGAACGGCGAAGGGCGCACCGCTGATGGCGAACGGGTTGAGTTGGACCTGACCGCCACTCTGGATGCCGAGTCGGCGTACAAGGATGCGGAGTACGTGGTGATAGCCGCTCCGACGAACTATGACCCGCAGCGGAACTACTTCGACACGTCTGCCGTGGAGGCAGTGATACGACTGGTGCAGAAGGTCAATCCCGACGCCGTGATGGTCATCAAATCGACCGTGCCGGTAGGCTACACCGAGAGCATCCGCCAGAAGACGGGCAGCAGGAACATCCTGTTCTCGCCTGAGTTCCTCAGGGAAAGCAAGGCGCTGTACGACAACCTCTATCCGTCGCGCATCATCGTGGGCACGGACTTACAGGACGAGCGTCTGGTGAAGGCAGCCGAGCTGTTCGCCGCCCTGCTGCAGGATGGCGCCATCAAGCAGGATATACCCACCTTGATGATGGGCTTCACGGAGGCTGAGGCGGTCAAGCTGTTCGCCAACACGTATCTCGCGTTGCGCGTCAGTTTCTTCAACGAGCTGGACACCTACGCCGAGATGAAAGGCTTGAGCACGCAGAAGATTATCGAGGGCGTGTGCCTTGACCCGCGCATCGGCACGCAGTACAACAATCCGTCGTTCGGTTACGGCGGTTACTGTCTGCCGAAAGACACGAAGCAGCTGCTGGCGAACTACCAGGACGTGCCTGAGAACCTTATCGGCGCTATCGTGGAAAGCAACCGGACGAGGAAAGACTTCATCGCCGACCGCGTGCTTGCCAAGGCCGGGTACTACGACTACTACCACCGCGGCGACTTCGATGCCAAGCAGGAGAGGAGTTGTGTGATCGGCGTGTATAGGCTGACGATGAAGGCGAACTCGGACAACTTCCGGCAGTCGAGCATTCAGGGCGCGATGAAGCGCATCAAAGCCAAAGGCGCGACTGTGATTATCTACGAACCGACGCTGACGGACGGCTCGACGTTCTTCGGCAGCAGGGTGGTGAACGACCTGGAGGCATTCAAGCGCCAGAGCCAGGCGATTATTGCCAACCGCTACGATGCGAGCTTGGACGATGTGAAAGAGAAAGTGTATACACGAGACATATACCTACGAGACTAACCGGATATTCCGGCTAATCCTGATATTTCAGAGACCAATATTCGAATTATGAACAATATACGAACGATTCTACTACTATCGATGCTCATGCTTCCGCTGATGCAGGTGTGGGCACTCACTGACCAGCAGGTCATTCAATCGGCGATGACGCTTCATCAGCAAGGCAAGACCGAACAGGAGATAGCCCAGCAGTTGATGCGCGAGGGTGCGACGATCGAGCAGTTGCAGCGTGTGAGCAAGCAGGTGAACATGATGCAGCAGATGCAGCAGACCGGTCAGACGTCCGTCAACAATCAGCAGACAGGCACGCAGCGTCAGAACAACGGCGAGGTGTCGCCCGCGATGAACGACCAGGCGATGCAGATTGTACAGCAGATGTTCGGTGAGCCGATGCCTGAGGAGCAACCGAAACTGAAAGTGTTCGGGCAGGATATTTTCCGTACGCCAGACGCACAGTTCCAGCCGAACATGAACCAGGCTACACCGAAGAACTACACGCTCGGTGCAGGCGATGAGGTCATCATTGACATCTACGGCGCAGGCCAACTGAATGTGCGCAGCACGATCAGTCCGGACGGCACGATAACCATCGACGGTTACGGACCGGTGAAGCTCGGCGGACTGACCATCATCGAAGCCACACGCAGGCTGAAGAACACCATCGGCAAGCGTTATCAGGGCAGCCAGATCATGCTCAGTCTGGGGCAGACACGTACCATCACCGTCAACGTGATGGGCGAGGTGACCACACCGGGTTCGTACCAGCTCTCGGCTTTCGCCAACGTGATGAACGCGCTGTATATGGCCGGCGGTATAACCGACAAAGGTACACTGCGTCAGATCCGCGTGTTCCGTCAGAACCAACTGCTCAGCCAGATTGACCTGTACAGTTACCTGATGGACGGTGTGCTGGACGGTGACGTGCGTCTGGAGGACGGCGATGTGGTGATAGTGAACACGTACAACGCACTGACCTGCATCGACGGCAAGGTCAAACGTCCTATGTACTACGAGATGAAGCAGGACGAGACCATAGACAGGCTGCTGTACTTCGCCGGCGGCTTCAGCGGTGAGGCTTATACGGACGCCGTGCGCGTGATGCGCAAGAACGCCGGTGCGCAATCGGTTCACACGATCCGAAATGCGGACTTCGGTTCGTTCCGCCTGATGGACGGCGACTCGATAGACGTGGCGGCCATCCTGCCACGACTGAAGAACACCGTTGAGATTCAGGGTGCAGTGTTCCGTCCGGGTTACTATGGCTTGGACGAGAACGTGACCACCATCCGTAGTCTGGTTGCTGCGGCAGACGGTCTGAGCGAAGACGCTTCGGCTACGCGTGCCGTGCTGTACAGGATGCAGCTTGACCGCACGTATCTGGCATTGGCCATCGACCTGCAAGGCATACTTGACGGCAAGACCGATGATGTCGAACTGAGGAACGAGGACCAGTTGTTCGTGCCGTCGAGGAAGAACGAGCTGGAGAACCTGATAGTGGTCATCCACGGCGAGGTCTATCAGCCGGACACCTTCGCCTACGCGCACAACGAGAGCGTGGAGGACCTTATCCTTCGTGCCGGCGGCCTGACCGAGAAAGCCTCGCTGAGCAAGGTGGACATCGCCCGCAGGGTGATTGACCCGAAAGCCAAGGAAGAGATGCAGATCAAGACGCAACTGTTCACCGTGGAGCTGAACGACAGCCTCGGCCTGAACGAGCACGGTTTTCTGCTGGAGCCTTACGACGAGGTGTTCGTTCGCCGCAGTCCGGCGTTCGGTCAGCAAATGAACGTAAGGGTACAAGGCGAGGTGCTGTTCGAGGGCACATACACGATGAAGACGCAGGACGACCGCCTGTCTGACCTGGTGCTGCAAGCCGGCGGACTGAGCAGTCACGCGTTTACCGCCGGTGCACGTCTGCAACGCCGGATGACCGAAGAGGAGAAACTCCGCCGCGACCAGTTGCTGAAGATGAACAAAGCCGCTTCGACCAAGGACAGCGTAAACATGGACAAGCTCGACCTGGGCGACACGTACTGGGTAGGTATCGATCTGGCCGAGGCACTGGCTAACCCCGGCAGCGATGAGGATATAACGCTGCGCGAAGGCGATGTGCTGATTGTGCCGACCGTGAACAATACGGTGAAGATTAACGGCGAAGTGCTGTACCCGAACACGGTTAGTTACATCAAGGGCAAGAACGCACGCTACTATATCAACCAGGCAGGCGGATTCAGCAACCAGGCACGCCGCTGCAAGGCCTATATCATCTACGCCAACGGCAAGGTGCACCCCACTTTCGGCGGCAAGGTGCAACCCGGTTGCGAGATTGTGGTGCCGAGCAAGCCGGAACGTCAGTCAGGGAATGCGACACAGTGGGTGAGCATCGCTTCGGCGAGTGCCTCGCTGGCAAGTGTGGCAGCAACGCTGACGACACTTATCATCAATGCAACGAAGAAATAAAACATGAACGTATGGAAGAAACGAAAACTATACCAACCGCCGAGCAGACGAACCCTATAAAGGCGATGTTCGTCACCTTGTGGGAACGTAGGAAAGTGTTCTACTGGCTCTGGCCGGCAACCTTCGTAGCGGCATGTGCGCTTATCCTTTGTGTGCCGCGGTACTATACCTGCGAGGTTCTCTTGGCTCCCGAGGCGCAGAATGCAGGTGCGTCCGGCTCGTTGCAGTCGCTGGCCTCGTCGTTCGGCTTTGACATGCGGAGTATGACCAGCCAGGATGCGGTCTATCCGCAGTTGTATCCCGACCTGCTGGCTTCGCCGGACTTCCTGGTCAAGTTGTTCGACACGCAGGTGTCCACCGCCGACGGCAAGTACGAAGGGACATACTACGACTACCTGCGAACGCAACACAAGTTCGTGTTCTGGAAGCGTTTGAAGTACAAGGTTCGCAGCTGGTTCACTCCAAAGGAGGCTGCTCCGGTGCTGAAGAACAAGAGTGACAAGCAGGTGGATGTGTTCTGCCTGACCAAGGCGCAGTGGAACGTGATTGAACTCATGCAGCAGAATATAGACTGCAAGATTGACAAGAAGACCGACGCTATCACCATCAGCGTTACAGCACAGGACAAACTCGTCTGTGCCATCATGGCGGATTCAGTGTGTGCCGCATTGCAGGACTTTATCACCGAATACCGCACGGTGAAGAACCGCACTGACCTGCGTTACTATGAGGATGTGATGAACAGCTCTTACCGCGAATACCAGGAAGCGAGCAAGAAGTACATCCGCTTCGTGGACAGCCACAGCGGCATCAATCTGGAGCAGTACCGCATTGAGGCGCAGAACCTGGAGACGGAAATGCAACTCAAGCAATCGGCTTACACCTCGTTTCAGAAACAATATCTGGCTACACAAGCACGGCTGCAAGAGAACACTCCGGTGTTTACCGTGCTGCAGTCAGCTTCCGTGCCGAAGAAACATTCAGGTCCGAAACGGATGCTGTTTGTTCTGGCAATGCTGGTGCTGGCAACAGGCGCCGCCTTCTGCGTGCTCTGCAAGGACCAATTGGCAGCGCTCATGCTTGCCGGTAACGAAGACGAATAAATATCTATCGCTCCTTGACCTCACAACAACGCATAGTAGTTAACACCGCAGCCCAGTATACACGGACGATTATTAACGTGTGCCTGTCGCTGTATTCGACCCGACTTATCCTGGCCGCACTCGGTCAGTCGGATTTCGGCATATACAGTGTTGTGGCAGGTGTGGTGGCGATGTTGTCGTTCATGACGAACGCGCTGGTGACCACCACGCAGCGATACCTGTCGTACCACCACGGGCAGAACGACCCGCAGAAGGTCTATCAGGTGTTCGGCAACAGTGTGCTGCTGCATCTGTTGATAGGTCTGGGGCTGCTGGTTGTACTCGCAGCGGTCGAATATCCGATTGTTTATCAACTTCTACATATTGAGCCCGAGCGTCTGTCTGCCGCTACAGCGGTATATTTCTCAGCGGCTGTGATGCTGCTTCTGGCGTTCCTGACTGCACCGTTCCGCGCGCTGTTCATCGCGAGGGAGAACATCGTATATATCTCTGTGATTGATGTGCTGGACGGCGTGCTGAAACTGCTGATAGCCATCTTCCTGACGCATATTACCGGTTACGACAAACTAATTGTTTACTCCGTTTTGCTGACAGGTATCGCGCTGTTCAATCTTCTGGCTTTTGCGGGATATGCACTGCCTGCGTTTGAAGAATGCCACCTGCCGCGTTGGCGCGAGTGGGACAAGGAACATATACACGGCTTGAGCGGTTTTGCCGGATGGACGATTTACGGCACAGGCTGTATTATCGTGCGTAACCAGGGAATCGCTATTCTGCTGAACATCTTTTGCAGTACGGTAGCCAATGCGGCTTACGGTGTGGCGCAACAGGTGTCAGGAGCGGTGTCGTTCATTTCGACCTCGATTGCCAACGCCATGAATCCGCAGATTATGAAAGCCGAGGGCGCAGGCGACCGCGAACGGATGTTACGATTGGCGGAATACATGAGCAAGTACGCCAGTCTGCTGCTGGCACTTGTGGCTATCCCGCTGATATTCGAGATGGAGACCGTGCTGCGAGTCTGGCTGACCGAGGTGCCTCCTTATGCGGTAGGCTTGTGCCAACTGATGCTGTTGGCGGCAGTGTGCGACCAGTTGTCGTATGGACTGACCTCCGCCAATCAGGCGATAGGTGATATACGTACGTACACGTTGGTGTTCTACTCGTTCAAACTAAGCACGTTGCTGGCAATCTGGGTGTGCCTGTTGTTCGGAATGAATCCTGTGACGTCCGTATGGTGCTACGTGACAGTGGAACTGCTCGGTTCGCTGCTGCGACTGTTGCTGATGAAGCACCAAGCCGATATTGACGTTTGGCATTTTGTGCAAAATGTTATGCTGCGTGTGATTGTTCCGATAGCGGTTATAACGGGTATCAGTTACCTGTGCGTGCACTGCATCGACCATCCGTACCGACTGGTGTTTACGATGCTGTGTGCAGTCACGGGCGGTGTGTTCGCCATCTGGCTGACGGCTTTGGATAAGGATGAGAAACAAGCATTTAGCCACCTGCTGAAACGATAAGAATGACTTCACAACAACGCATAGTAATCAACACGGCAGCCCAATACACTCGGACAATTATCAACGTGTGTCTGTCGCTATATTCGACCCGACTTATTCTGGCCGCACTCGGTCAGACGGATTTCGGTATATACAGCGTTGTTGCGGGAGTGGTGTCGCTATTGTCGTTCGCAACGAATGCATTAGTAAGTACTACCCAGCGGTATTTATCGTACTATCATGGGACGGGTGAGACTGAGAAAGTATATCAGCAGTTCGGCAACAGCGTGCTGTTGCATCTGCTCATTGCCGGTTGTTTGGTCTTGCTATTTGCTGCATTGTATCTGCCAATAGTAAATAATTTCCTACGGATAGAACCCGAACGGTTAGATGCCGCTTCATGGGTATATGCTGCAACGGCATTGATGTTATGCCTGTCGCTTGTCACCGCCCCGTTCAGAGCTTTGTTTATCGCCAGAGAGAACATTGTGTACATCTCTGTGATTGACGTGCTTGACGGCGTGCTGCGTTTGTTAGTTGCCGTATTCCTGACGTATATTGCTCACTCCGATAAGTTAATCACCTATTCATGTCTGTTAGTGGGTATATCTTTGTTTGATTTGTTTGCCTTTACTGTATATTCTTTGTGCCAATACGACGAATGTCATCTTCCGCGCGTGAGTGAATGGAACAAGGAAAGTATTGCCAACCTGAGCGGTTTTGCCGGTTGGACGATGTATTCCACCGGTTGCATCATTGCTCGTACTCAAGGTATAGCCGTACTGCTGAACCGTGTTTTTGGAAGTGCGCTGAATGCAGCCTACGGCATAGCCTTACAGGTTAACGGTGCTACCGCGTTCATAGCCCAGTCGATAGCCAATTCGATGAGTCCTCAGATAGTAAAAGCGGCCGGTCAGGGTAAGCAGGCACGGGTATTGGAGTTGTCGGCATTGGCCAGCAAATATGCCGTTACACTCTTCTCGCTGATAGCTATCCCGTTGATAGCTGAGATGGATGCAGTACTGAAACTCTGGTTGGGTAATGTGCCGGAACATACAACGGCTTTTTGCCGGTTCATCCTCATCAGTTGTATCTGCGACCAGCTGACGATGGGACTCACTATAGCTAATCAGGCGACGGGCAAGATAAAATACTATTCTCTCATCATCAACACGGTTAAACTGATGACGTTGCCGGCCGCATGGATTTGTTTGCATAGAGGCTTGCCAAGTATATCAGTTATGTGGTGCTATCTGGTATTTGAGTGCCTGTGTGCTGCAATAAGGTTGCCGTATATCAAAGTTGTGCAAGGGTTGTCAATTCGTCATTACTTTACAACCGTTATATGCCGTATTGTCATTCCGATAGCATTGAGCGGTGCTTATTGCTGTCTGATTACCCGGTATGTCCATCACGATTATAGACTGTTAGTAACCGTTGTGGGTTCTATGGCACTGTATTCGGCATGTGCATATTTCGTTGTGCTGAATAAGCGTGAGAGAGAAGGCTTGCAACAAATGTTAGTAAGAAAATGAGACACAACAATCTTCGTTCCATAAAACAGAGGCTGATGTATATCCTTTCGGTAATAATACCTGAAGGAAAGATTGTTGCGTTTCGCTCTTCGCCTGATTACTCGGACAATCCGTATGCCCTGTACAAATACATGCTCCGTCATCGGGCTTATGCAGATTACCGATTTGTATGGTATGTGGATGATGTGCGGAACAGGCAGGTCGTAAAGGCTATCCAAGCCGAAAATTCGTCGGTTGTTGTACCGATTAACGCATTGCAACAATGGTGGTATCTGTTGCGGGCGAAGTACCTGATCTATTCGCATTCGTTTTACAACGATTATCACTTCCGCAATAGATGCAAACGCATCAACCTCTGGCATGGAACAGGATTCAAGAAAGTGGGAATAGATAATAATGAAGAACCCGTTAACTCAGACTTCCTTGTTACCACCAACACAATTTGGCAACGCTATTTGGCTCATTCATTTGAGTTACCTATAGAGAATGTATGGGTTACCGGCGAGCCTCGGACAGACCTGATGTTTACCACGACTGACTTTTTCAGACGCTTGCGTATTGACCCCAAGGCATATAGCAGTATCGGTATATGGCTGCCTACATTCCGCAAGCATATTCTGCTTGATTCGCTCGAGGGACAATACGATGAGACCAAACTGGCGGGATTCAGTATGGATGAATTATCCGCATTGGATGCGTTCTTGCAGAGAATAAACGGATTGTTGATTGTCAAACTGCATATGTATGACAAACTTCAACAGGTAGCCTTCCCAACCTTTAGTAATATATTGGTGGTGCGGCCTAAGGATTTTCAAAGTCAGCTTTATCCATTGCTGGGAGCTACCGACTATTTGATAACCGATTATTCCTCTGTCAGTTTTGACTATGATGTGCTGAATCGTCCGATGGCGTTTGTGCTAAATGATATGAAGCAATACATTGACCGGCGAGGATTCTATGAGGCGGATATTGAAGAAAAGCTTCCCGGAAAGATTGTAAATACGCTGAATGACTTGATAGAGTTTATTCGTGCCCCGAAGCAATACATGGTTGATACGCACAACAGGTTTAATGATTTCAAGGATGCAAATGTATCCAAACGTGTAGTAGAGCATATGCTTGCACTTGACCGCAGATGAACAACAAGATAGTAAATAGCAAGATAACCATCTACATCATGGCTTTTATCCTAATCAGCCATGCTGCCGTTGTGTTTGATGCATTCTTCCTCATCGATTTATCGGTGTCCTTACTTCGCTATCTTGTATTCTTCTTCGTAGCGTTTTTGTATCTACAAAAGTCAGTTAACCGGTACGAAATACTTTGGGCCGTATTTTTCGTATATCTGTTATTCGCAACGTTCATCGGTCATGGCAAAGTCGCCACGGTTATAGGTCCTTCTATTGACATAATGATCTTGCTCATGATGTTTCATGTGTACAAGAAGAATATTAAAACCGTTTTGAAGGCGACAACAGCAGCGCTCTCATTCTATATCTACCTGAATGTGCTGTTACTTATCCTGCACCCCGACGGGCTGTGGACAGATCCGATTAGTGGAAACGGTTATTACCTGCTGGGAGGCAATTACAACGGCATGGGAGCAAGATTCGTGTGTGCGCTGACGACTAACATGTTGTTGTGCAAGGGCAATATGCGCGCCAAGATAAACATGGTATGTCTGTTGGCAGCATCTCTCTTCTCGGTGCTGTTTGTCGGATCGATGACATCAACGGTGAGCATAATTATGCTTGCTATGCTGTGGCTGCTGGCAGGGATAAAGAAACATAATGTGCTGGTAATCTCATTTGTTATTTTTTATGTAGTGGTTCAGCTGTTTGTCGTATTCTTATTGTCAGATATAAGTAATCTTACAGCGATAGTCGATTTTATGGAGAACGTGCTTCATAAGGATACGACCTTTACCCGTCGTTCCCTATTGTGGGAAAACTCTGCCGATCTCATAGCAAAATCTCCGTGGATAGGGTATGGGTATCAAGATAAGGTGTGGAACGAACAGATGCTTGACGGTCCCGGAGCACATAACTTCATTTACACCATTCTGTTGTACGGAGGTTACCCGTTGCTGCTGATGTTCGTAGGGCTGGTAGTATTCGCTGTAAAACGTTGTGCTTCGCAGTTTAATGAGCGGACTTTATCCCGATTGCTGTTAGGTGTGAGTGTCTTCTTTTTTATGATGATTTTTGAATATTACTCTTTCTTTTTGATTGCATATTTGTTGACCCTTCTATATTACTATCCTGCATTCAAGCCGAGAATTGAAGAATGATACGTGTACTCTACATACTAAGTGCAACAGATTGTATGGGTGGCGCAACAAAAGCCGTGATGAACCTGATAGATGGTGCGAAGGATGTCATCCCGCATTTCGTCTTGCCTGATGATACAGGAATAGCCGAGGTCCTACGTCAACGGCATATCCGTTATAGTGTGTTGGATTATCGAATGTGTGTCTATCCTCCATTACACAGAGCTCAAGACTTCCTGTTGTTTGTTCCGCGATTGATTGGACGTATATGGTTAAACGCTCGTGCAACTTGTCGTTTGGCTCAAATAGCCAAAGATTGGAAGGCGGATATCATTCACACTAACACCAGTGTAAACGATATCGGTTTTCGAGCTGCCCGCAAATTGCACCTACCTCATGTTTGGCACATTCGCGAGTATGGTATATCTGATTTCAAATTCCATCATTATCCCTGCGTAAGCCTTTTCCGACGGAAATTAAAATCCAAGCAATCCTACACGATATGCATTACACGGGACATTCAACGATATAACCATTTGCTCGACTGGCCGACATCGCGAGTGATATACGATGGCGTTCTTCATGTCAATCAAACAAACCTTATTCTACCCAAACAGAACTATTTCTTGTTTGCCGGCAGATTAGAAGAAGGAAAAGGGATAGAACAGTTGCTATTTGCCTATGCAGTCTATTCTGTGAAGATGGAACATCTTTGTCCATTGTGGATTGCCGGAGGTACACGTGAATCGGACTATTTGGACAAACTGATTAGAATAACTGAGCAGTTGCACATCAGTAGTAATGTACGGTTCCTTGGGTGGCGAAATGACATGTTGCCGCTGATGCAGCACGCGCTCGCTCTGGTTGTCCCGTCCCGTGCTGAAGGTTTTGGCTTCGTGGTAGCAGAGGGAATGTTTGCCGGAGCATTGGTGATTGGTAAAAATGTGTGTGGCATCAAAGAGCAATTACAAAATGGATTTGAACTGACAAAACAGGATATTGCTTTGGGATATGAAACACAGGACGAACTGGTGGAATATCTATCGCAAGTAAGCCAAACGGGTGTAGAATCATATATTCCAATGATTAAAGCCGGACAGCAGGCTGTCAAGCAATTATATTCCATTGAGAGCCACCAACAGGCTGTATGCCAGTTCTATAACGATATAATCAATCACATGGAAAGATGAGAAAGTTGTTACTGTTTTTAGGAAAGGCGTGGTCATATATACTACCCCGGCAAATTGTTTATTATCTCGGCAGGGCGAAGGATTATATGTACACCGGATATTCATGTCGAAAGTTTAAACTATGGGGCAAAGGCAGTCTTGTGACAGGCAGATGGCGTGAATTAGTCGGGGAGGAGTGTATTGAAGTTGGCAATGATTGTACGTTTTATCCGGATGTTGAACTTACTGCTTGGAAGAACTACAAGGGAGTATCATTCACTCCAACTATACATTTAGGCAATGGTTGTGTCATGCGTAACAGAAGCCATATAACCGCCATCAACCAAATACAAATCGGAGACAACCTTCTTACTGGTAATGATGTGTTAATTAGCGATAACAATCATGGTAATATAGAATTGCAAGATTTGCAAATTCGTCCGCAGGATAGAGAGTTAATTACGAAAGGGAGAATAGTCATTGGTGATAATGTGTGGATTGGCGACAAAGCCGTCATTCTCGGGAATGTGCAAATAGGCACCGGGGCAGTAATAGCTGCCGGTAGCGTTGTGACGAAAGATGTTCCGGCGTACTGCATTGCTGCAGGTGTTCCGGCAAAAGTGATTAAACAGATTAAATGATAGCAAATATGGCTAATCAGACGAATACAAAACGTGCGCGGATAATAGCATTCTACCTGCCTCAGTTCCACCCGATACCTGAGAATGATTTATGGTGGGGGAAGGGTTTTACGGAGTGGACGAACGTCAGCAAAGGACGTCCGCTCTTCCGCGGTCACAAACAGCCGCACGTACCTGCTGACCTCGGATACTACAATCTGCTCGACCCTCAGGTGCGTCAGCAACAGGCTGAGTTGGCCAAAGAGGCCGGTGTGGACGGATTCTGCTACTGGCACTATTGGTTCGGGAACGGCCGCCAATTGTTGGAGAAACCCTTGCAAGAGGTAATCAGGCTCGGAGAGCCGGATTTCCCGTTCTGTCTTGGCTGGGCGAACCATAATTGGGAGAAGAAACTGTGGAACAGCGAGATATCTCCGTTGAGCAAGCAGTTGCTTGCCAAGCAGCTTTATCCCGGCTTGGAGGATATCGACCGGCACTTCTACACCATGTTGCCGGCGTTCAAAGACCCGCGATACATGCGTATAGACAACAGGCTGTTGTTCCTCATATATACGCCCCATGAGAATCCGCTGATGCAAACGCATATCGAGCGCTGGCAAGAACTGGCGAAGAATGAAGGTCTGGGCGGGTTCTACTTCATCGCTCAATGCCGAAGAAAGGAGGAACTGGATATGTACCGTGGCCTGCCGTTTGATGCGCTGAATTATGACTGCCTGTTCTACTTTTTCAACCAAGGCGATTTGCGCAAACTGGCTGCACACCTGTTCAATTGGGCAATCACCACTCCGTACAAGGCGGTGCTGAAGAAGTACGACACATCGCTGATAAAAGAAGATGTCTATCCGACCATATATCCCAACTGGGATACGACGCCGCGGCGCGGCTATGTGGGAACGATATTCACAGGAAGCACACCGGCTCTGTTCAAGCAGCATGTGAAGCAGATCATCGACGCCACCCAGCCTAATACGGACGGCGACAAGGTAATCTTCCTCAAGTCGTGGAACGAATGGGCAGAGGGCAACTATATGGAGCCTGACACGGAGTTTGGGCACCAATATCTTGAAGCGCTGCACGATGCGCTGTATGACGAATGATTACAAGTAATCAAACAGAAACGAAAATCAAATAGCAACTATATGAATATAGCAGTTGTACTTGCCGGCGGCAGCGGTTCGCGGCTGGGAAATGACATACCGAAGCAATTCCTGAAAGTAGCAGGCAAACAGGTGATTGAGCACACGATAGATGTGTTTGACAACTGTGACCTGATTGACGAGATATGCATCGTCAGCAAGCCGGATTATGTAACCGATGTAGAGGCACTGGTTGTGAAGAACCAGTACAAGAAAGTCAAGAAGATCCTGAACGGCGGTAAGGAGCGTTATGACAGCAGTCTGGCTGCCATCAACGCATACACTGACGACGAGGCGAATATGCTGTTCCACGATGCGGTGCGGCCGTTGGTGAACGAGCGAATCATACGCGACTGCATTGAAGCGCTCAAGCACTACAATGCCGTTGACGTGGCGGCTAAGACGACCGACACCATCATCTCGGTGGATGCCGATGAGTGTATCGACTTCATACCCAACCGTGCTAATCTGCGCAACGGCCAGACACCGCAGTGCTTCAAGCGCAGGACGATACGCCGGGCGTACGAGATAGCCCTAGCTGACCCGAACTTTGTGACTACCGACGATTGCGGTACGGTGCGCAAGTACCTGCCTGAAGAGCCAATCTTCGTCGTGGCAGGCGAGAACTCGAACATGAAACTTACATACCTTGAGGATCTGTTCCTGCTGGACAAACTGTTCCAGCTGCGTACGCAGAGCGGCGAGCAGAAGCATCTTTCGGCGGAAGCCCTTCAGGGACTGAAGGAGAAGGTGATAGTGATCTTCGGCGGCAGTTACGGCATAGGCGGTGAGATGGTCAGTATCGGGCAGAAGCACGGTGCGCGGATATACTCGTTCTCGCGTTCACAGAACGGCTGCGACGTGTCGAAGGCGGAGAATGTCCGACAGGCGTTGAGCGAGGTGGCTGCGAAGGAAGGCCGCATAGATGTGGTGGTCAACACGGCAGGCGTACTGGTGAAGGAGGCATTGACATCCATGACACCGGATGCAATCATGGCTTCGTTGAATGTGAACCTGTTAGGCGTAATCAATGTGGCGCGTGAGGCGTTCCCGTACCTGCGAGATACGCGTGGTTCGCTGCTGTTCTATACCAGCAGCAGTTATACCCGCGGACGAATGATGTACAGTCTATATTCGGCAACCAAGGCGGCCATTGTGAACTTTGTTCAGGCTATAGCGGAAGAGTGGAACGCCTTCAGTATCCGCGTCAACTGCATTAACCCCGAGCGCACCAAGACACCTATGCGCGTGCAGAACTTCGGTAACGAACCTGAGGGCTCACTGCTGCCCGCCGAGGACGTAGCGGTGGCTTCGTTCAATACCGTCTTCTCCGACGCCACAGGCGAGGTGATAGACGTAAGAAGAAAAAAGTAAGAGATGGCAAGCATGTATAACTATAGTGTCATCATTCCCCATTATAACACTCCGGATTTGCTGGAGCGTTGCCTGAAGAGCATCCCCGAGCGGGAGGATATACAGGTGCTGGTGATTGACGATAACAGCGCCCCGCAGTATGCAGGGCAGATACGTCAGGTGTGCAAGCAGCGCAGCAATGTCTGCCTCACCGAAACGAAGGAAGGTCTCGGAGCCGGCTATGCGCGCAATGTAGGACTGCAGCAGGCGAGCGATTGCCGATGGCTGCTGTTTGCCGATGCTGATGATTACTTCACGCCTAAGGCATGGGATTACTTTGATGCGCATCGGGATGACCAAACGGAACTGATATACTTTTATTCCATTTGTGTCTATTCCGATACAGGTCTGCCTGGTGACAGACATCTAAAGATGAAGAACAGGATAGATGACTATCAGAGCAATCCTTATCATATAACCGAGGGCTACTTGCGCTACAACTACTACGAACCCTGGGGCAAGATGATTCGTGCGAATGTGGTGTTCGACAATCATATTCAGTTCGAGCAGACGCGCTGGGGAAACGATGTGCACTTCTCAACCCTTGTGGGCGTATATGCTCGCACGGTGGCAGCCTATACAGATGAGGTGTACTGCGTGACTATCTCCCATGGCAGTCTGGTACACCAGCACTCGCTGGAGACCCGTCGGTGCCGGTATGAGGTCCTGTTGCGCAACAACGCCTACCTGCGACAGATAGGTCTGCCGGAGTTTCAGGACTCACTGATGTACTCCCTCAGGTGGGCTGCCAAACTCGGAGGACTGAAGGCTGTTGTGGAGTTCATACGGATTGGAAAGAAGTACGACGCAGATTTCTTCCACGGCGCAAACAAGTGGTTAAAGAATTTCTTTGTGTCGAATCAGGAGTACAAGCACAAAGACAAATATATCGTCAGAAAATAAAGAATGAAGTCAGATTTTGAATTGATGAACGAACTCGCCAAGCGCACTGCATACCTGCGTGAACTGACCGAGGCGGAAGGCAAAGCTCTGAAGAAGACGTTGCTGGACATGTACGTTGATATAGCCCGTCTGTGCGAGGCGCACAACCTGACGGTGATGCTGTGCGGCGGCAGTTGTCTGGGGGCGATACGCCACAAGGGCTTCATCCCGTGGGACGACGATTTTGACTTGCTGATGCCGCGAAGGGACTACGAGCAACTGATTACGCTGCTCGGGCAAGGGGCTCTGGGTGAGAACTATGAGTACAATACGCCGAACGCCAAAACCGACGCCAAGAACGTGTTCTTGAAAATCTATCGCAAGAACACCTTGAACGTGGATATTTATAGCGACAATCCCACCTTTCCGCGAGGCATATCAATCGACGTGTTTGCTCTGGACGCTGTTCCGTTCACACGCTTCGGACAGGCGGTAAAGGGGCTGATAGCCAACGGACTGCAATTCATATCTATCCTCGTTCTGTACGCCAAGTACCCGAGCGAACACCTGAAAGAATTTATGTCGCTTGACAAGAATATGCGCCGCCGGTATCGCATCAAATGTATGCTGGGCAAAGTGTTCGGAATCATCCCTCACCGCAAATGGGTGTGGTGGTTTGACCGCTTTGTGGCATCCGAGCGCGACGACCGTCCATGGGGCATACCTACGGGCAGAAAATACTACAATGGGGAGATCTTTCCCCGTGAGGTGTATATGCCTGCCGGCGAGGCGGAGTTTGAGGGAGTAAAGGTGCATATACCCAATCAGTATGATCCGTATCTGCGGAATTTGTACAAGGATTATATGCAACTGCCGCCCGTGGATAAGAGGGAAAGACATTTTATAGTGGAATTCAAAGCAGAAATATAATGATGAAACGCCCACACGTCTTAGTGATTAACTCAAAGACCCTGCTGCCGAACATAGACGGTGCGACAATCAGGAGTCTGCAGATGATTCGCATGTTAGCCGGGACATGTGACGTGGATGTCGTATATACCTGCCAGCGTTCGTTGCAGCCGAAAGACCTGTCGCCGCTGTATGCCTATTGCAAGCATGTGACCGGCTTCACAACCTCCACTATAGCGATGATTGTGCGGGGATGTCTGGGGCTGTTCAGTCGCAAACCGCTGCAATGCGCCTACTTCTATTCACCCGAAGCGCAACGGTATATTGACAGCCATCTGTCCGAATATGACTTTGTGTTCTGCAACAATGTGCGTGCCGCTCAATACGTGGTAGGGCAGGAGTGCAACAAGGTGATTGATTATGTGGACGCTCTGTCGATGAGGTTCAGGAAGGAGATAGATAATGTAGGCCTGATTAAGCGACTTGTGTTCCGTATTGAGTACAAGCGTCTGACGGAGTATGAGGTGAAGATTTACCGCGAGTTCCAGGGGCATTTCATCATCTCGGATATTGACCGCCAGTATATCCTCCGTCATGCAGGAACGACCTGCAAGGAGATTCATGTGATCAACAACAGCACTGAACTGCGTCCGGCAGTGCAGACGAATGACAAGCAGAACCTCGTATTTGTAGGCTCGATGTATTACGACCCGAACATTGTGGCGGTGACTACGTTTGTGCATCATTCTTTCCCACGGATAAAAGCCGCCGTTCCCGGAGCCACATTCTATATCGTCGGCACGCGTCCGTCGCGGGCTGTCAGAGAGTTGGCGGCGGATAGTGTGGTAGTAACGGGCTTTGTGGATGACCCGCAAGCATATCTGCGCGATGCCACCGTTGTAGTTGTGCCGATGATTTCCGGTGCAGGTGTGCAGAACAAGATTCTGGAAGCAATGTCCATGGGTTGCTGCGTGGTGACAACGGACATAGGCTCGGAAGGTTTGGACGATGTCGTCAGCGGGCGGGATATAATTATCTGCCACGACTATGAAGATATTGCCGATGTGGTGATTGACCTGATTGCTGACAAGCAGCGTCGTGCAGAAATCGGCAGAAACGCGCGCAACTATATATCGGGTCATCTGACATACGAAATAATTGAGAAACAGTTCACCAACTGCCTGCAGCAAGTAATCAAACAGGAGAAAACCAATCATTGATATGAAACGATTTAACATACCTTTCTCACCGCCGGATATGACTGAGGCGGAAGCAAGTGAAGTACGTGACGCCATTTTGTCCGGCTGGATTACCACCGGTCCGCGCACCAAGGAGTTGGAGCGCCAGATAGCCGCTTACGTTGGAACGGAGCGTGCCGTGTGCCTGAATTCACAGACCGCCTGTGCCGAGATGGCACTACGTCTGTTAGGTATAGGTCGCGGCGACGAGGTTATTGTGCCGGCTTATACGTACACCGCTTCGGCATCGGTTGTGTGGCATGTGGGCGCGACGATTGTGTTTGTTGATATTCAATCGGATCGTCTGGAGATGGATTATGATGCCGTGGAGGCTGCTATAACCGAACGCACGAAGGCCATCATCCCTGTTGATTTGGCAGGTATACCGTGTGATTATGACCGGCTGTTTGCCATTGCAGAGCGTAAGCAAGGACTGTTCCGCCCTTCCAGTGAGTTGCAGCGTGCGATAGGTCGTATAGCCATCTGCGCGGATGCAGCGCACGCTTTTGGTGCCTCGTGGCACGGGCGGATGGTTGGAAGCATAGCGGACTTCAGTGCGTTCAGTTTCCACGCCGTGAAGAACTTCACCACGGCGGAAGGCGGAGCACTCACCTGGCGTACAATACCTGGCATTGACAACGAGGCGTTGTACCACCAGTTGCAACTGCTGTCACTGCACGGTCAATCCAAGGACGCCCTGGCTAAGACGCAACTCGGCGCGTGGGAGTACGATATAGTGGGCCCGTGGTACAAGTGCAACATGACGGATATCATGGCAGCTCTCGGTCTGGTGCAGATGAAGCGCTATCCGTCTCTTCTGGCGCGCCGGCGCGAGATAATCGAGCGTTACGATGCCGCCTTCAAACCATTGGGTGTTGAGGTGCTCAGCCATTATACCGACGATCACCTGTCGTCCGGTCACCTCTACCTGACGCGTATACCGGGGGCTACGCTCGAGCAGCGACAGGCTGTCATCGTAGCAATGGCGGAGCGGGGTATAGTCACCAACGTGCACTACAAACCACTTCCGATGATGACCGCGTACAAGCAACTCGGTTTTGATATTGCTGACTATCCGAACGCCTATGCTCACTTCGCCAATGAGGTGACATTGCCGCTTCATACGCGTCTGACAGACGAAGAGGTGGATTATATTATTGAGCAATACAGTAATGTGATTGCCAACAGATAAAAATCCTGCCGATGATTCGATTCTGTGATATTGTTTTCAGCCTGTTGGGACTTGTATTATTGTCTCCGTTGTTCCTGATTGTGGCGTTGTGGATCGTGCTGGATGACCCCGGGCCGGTGTTCTATCGTCAGCAGAGGGTAGGCAAGGACGGCAAGGACTTCTACCTGCTAAAGTTCCGCTCGATGCGCATAGGTGCGGACAAGATGAGTCTGATTACAATAGGTGAACGCGACCCACGTGTGACGCGTGCGGGTTACTACCTGCGTAAGTACAAACTGGACGAACTGCCGCAATTGTGGAACGTGTTCACAGGCGACATGTCGCTTGTCGGCCCGCGACCGGAAGTAAGGCACTATGTGGACACCTATACCGACGAGCAACGACGCGTGCTGTCAGTGCGTCCCGGAATAACGGATTATGCGTCCATCGAATATATCGACGAGAACGCTATTCTGGCAAAGGCTGACAATCCCGACAAGACGTATATAGAGCAAATCATTCCGGCCAAGATTGCACTGAACATGCGGTATATCAACCACCGGACAACAGGTGAGTACCTGAAGATAATTTTTCTAACATTCGCAAACATAATACGATAATATGAAACATAAGTTTTCCGAACTCAAACGTTCAGACATATTCAGTCATGTGACTAATCTGACCTACCTGCCCAAGTGGGGAGTGCTGCTGATAGATATGCTGCTGGCACTGATTGCGTATGTCGTCAGTTACATGATCAGTTACAACCTTGCAGGCCTGCATGTGGAAAAAGGCGTGCTGGCCATCTGGCAGCAGGCGGCAATCATTATGGCGTGCCAGGCGTTGGCGTTCTGGTTGTTCCACACGTATTCGGGTATATTGCGTTTCTCGACGTTTGTCGATGCCACGAAGGTCGTGTTCGCCGTGCTGTGCGCCAGCCTGGTGCCTGTAATCGTGAACAGCGTCGTGCGTTACGTGACGGGCACCAGCCTGCTACTGAATTCTATCCTTTATACGTATGTCTTTGTCGGTATAGTACTGCTGGTGACCTGGCGTGTGACCATCAAACTGAGCTTTGAGTACATGTCGCACCATGGTCCGGGCACTCGTCCTGTTATGATTTACGGCACGCAGTCCGCCGGTCTGGCGATAGCCAAGATGCTCAACTCCAGTATGGACAGTCCCTACCGTCCCGTAGGCTTTCTGGCTGATGCCGAAGACAACGTCAAGCATGAACTGTTGGGACTGAAGGTGTACGTGAAAGATGAGAACATCATCCGCCTGCTCGAAGCAAAAGAGGTGCAGGATATCATCGTTTCGCCGCTAAAGATGAAGCATATCACGCCGGCGAAAGACCTGGCGGTGTTCCTTGACAGCGACATACGGATTCTAACCACACCGTACTTCACTGACTTCCACGAGGATGAGAACGAGGAGATGACCCAGAAGATCGGTAGCATCGAGTCGATTAAGGTGGAAGACCTGCTTGAGCGGCCTGAGATACATATCAATACCGACAACGTGCACCAGGTAATCAGCGGCAAGGTGGTCATGGTTACGGGAGCAGCAGGGTCTATCGGCAGCGAAATTGTACGTCAGGTGTCGAAGTTCAAGCCGCGGCTGATAGTGCTGGCGGAGATAGCCGAGTCGCCGCTGCACGACCTGAGCCTTGACTTGAGCAAGGACTTCCCCAAGCAGCCCTATGCGCGCGTAATAACTGATGTACGCAACCGCGAGATGCTCCGCGAGGTATTTGAGGAGTATCATCCGCAAATCATCTTCCACGCTGCGGCGTACAAGCATGTGCCGCTGATGGAGGAGTATCCGACCCAGGCTATTCTGGCGAATGTGCTCGGCACGAAGAATGTGGCCGACCTGGCTGTTGAGCACGGTGCGGAACGATTCGTGATGATTAGCACCGACAAGGCGGTGAACCCCACGAACGTCATGGGCGCATCGAAGCGCATAGCGGAGATATATGTTCAGTCGCTGTTCCGCAAGCTCTCTGCCGGCGATGCTTCGGTCACGAAGTTCATCACCACACGCTTCGGTAATGTGCTGGGAAGCAACGGCAGTGTCGTGCCGTTCTTCAAGAAGCAGATTGCAGCCGGCGGACCGGTGACGGTGACGCATCCCGACATCATCCGTTACTTCATGACTATTCCCGAAGCGTCCAGTCTGGTGCTTGAGGCATCTACCTTGGGCAACGGCGGGGAGATATTCTGCTTCGATATGGGCGCACCGGTGAAGATTGCCGACCTGGCGAAGAACATGATTCGTTTGGCCGGTTACCGTCCCGGCAAGGATATAAAGATTGTATATACCGGTCTGCGTCCTGGCGAGAAGCTTTACGAAGAGCTGCTCAACCAGAAAGAGCTGACCATACCAACATCTAATGAGAAGATTATGGTTGCCAATGTGCGCGAGAACGACTACGACAAGATGTCCAAACTGATTGACGAACTTATCGTTTCGGCGCAGAAGGGGTTGGCGTTCCCGTCCGTGAAGCTAATGAAGAAGATTGTGCCGGAGTACCACAGCCGCAATTCCATCTACGAGCAACTTGACAAATAATCTGATTACTGATTTCTGAAAACTGATAACTCACATATATATGCAAGAATTTCAAGTATTTGACTGGGCAGCCATAGGTGCCCGTATCCGTGAGAAACGGGTGTTTCTGTATTGGTTCATACCTGTTACATTCATCTTGGTATGGGCATTGACGTTCAGCGTGCCCAACTACTTCACCAGCGAAATAGCACTTTCCACCGAGATGGTTCATTCGGAAGAGGGCTACCGTTCATTCACGCTCAACCGTCCAGAGAACTTTGACCTCGGGCTCTCGGCTATTGCGTACTCTATCTCACCGGATGACTATGTGACCCTTGTGGCTTCTACCGACTTTATCTGCCGTGTGCTCGCAACGCCTGTCATGACGGCTGATACCAGCTTCACCGGTACGTATTACGAGTACCTCGAAACGCAGAACCGCTATCCTTGGCACAAAGCTCTCGTACGCCTCATGCGTGGTAAGAAGAACGCTGAGGTCGGTGAGCCGTTGCCGGAATTGGACCCGTTCTTCCCGCGTGGAAGAGTAGCAGAGGCTATAGGGCTTGCGCAGAAGAACATTAGCTGCTATGTCGATCGTCAGACCAAACTCACTACGCTCACTATCAAGGCGCAAGACCCGTTGGTGGCAGCACTGGTCGCGCAATCAGCTGCGGAGATACTCAAGCAGGTTACTTCGGAATATTATCTTGATAAGACAGAACGCGTCTATGAGCACCTTGAGCAGCAGATCGTTTTTGTGCACGATCAGTACCTTGAGGCTCTCAAGAGTGGTGACAAGGCGTATGCCGACATGCTCAACGAGGCGCATCAGTCGTTCTCACGACAGGCGATCCTCCTCAATGCACAGATGCGTTACTACCAGATCTTCACTACCCTGAGCAATGCATCCGTGCCTACCGAGAAAGCCGGGCCGCACCACCTATCTGTAGCGTTCATTGCTACCATACTCATCGGCCTGATCGCGCTATGTATTATTTGCCGCAAGGAACTGTTTGGCTAATCATTCATTCGTTCAATCGTGCAAAACGCTCGCGTTAATAGGTTGCTGTTTATCTTGGCCTTCATCGTTATGTTGGCGAGGGGATTTCTCTTTACGGGTGCTTTGCCGCTGGTGCACTTTGCGCTGCTTGCGGCTAAGTTCGCCCTCGTGCCTGTGGCGGTTATTCTTGTGCTGCGCACGCCGGGTAAGCCTACGGCTGTTGACCTCGGGCTGCTCGTTTATGCTGTGGCGATGTATGTCTGCTGCCTGATTAACCATACGCAGATTCTGACTATCACCCTCATGGCGCTGGATATATTCATCTTCTGGGCACTTTGCCGGTGGTTCTTTGTCCGTCGTTCGCTCTTTCCCCTCAAGGCCACAACGCTCATCCTGCTTGTGTTCATAGCTTTGAATTTTGTCCTCTTGCTCTGGCGCCCGGGAGGCTTGTGGAAGTATGAGGTTAATGGCAAGATGTACTTCCTGCTCGGAGGCAACTACAACAATATGGGCAAGGCATTGTTCTTCGCACTGGTGAGCAATATGCTCCTGCTACGGCTCTTGCCACACGACGAATACCGCCAACGATGGTTCTACCGTGTGGTGCTCGTAACGCTTGTGCTGCTGTCTGCCGCTACGCTCGTGATCGTCGGTTCGACGACCTCATTTGTAGGAATCTCTCTCATTCTTGCTTTTGGTGTGCTCATGCTCCTCACAGCGTATCACCGATCTCGTCTCTCCACGCTCCGCATACTGAGCGTAGTGCTCTTCGTTGCTGTATATTTTGCCTTGCAGTCATGGGCGGTGTTCCGCGATCAGGATACCGATGCGCCGCGCACGGAGTACTTCGTCGAACATGTGCTCAAGAAGGACCTTACGTTCACCCTCCGTACACACGTCTGGAATGCCTCCAAACGTCTTATCGAACGTCAGCCTGTTGTCGGCTACGGCGAGCACGATGACCAGTGGTACCAGCTCGAACTCGAAGGACTGACCACGCACAACCTCGTCTTGCATATCTTGCTCAAGGGTGGCTGGGTCTGCCTCTCCGCGTTTATCCTGTTGCTGCTCACAACGCATCTACACCTGTCATCCCTCGCCCGTCACTCGTCACCGGTCGCCCGAGACGTAGGATTTATCCTGTTGTTTGCCCTCTGGACGTACCTCTTTATGCAGATCTTTGAGACCTATTCGTTCTACTCAATGTCGATACTGTTCATCTATGTCTCCTGCCTCGGGTATGTCTTGCCCGAAACCTCCGATAACTGATTTTTTGTGTTCACCTTTTCGGGAGTAAGTTGAGAGTAAGATTATGCAAATTTGTATAGCATATACAAAAAGTACAAAAAATATTTGCAAATGTCATTTATTTTTCGTATCTTTGTAGGCTGAATAAGTATAACATTTTTTTGCTAACGCAATAAATACAGCCATCAATATGAGACGCTCAATCCTATTACTCGCCTTGACGCTACTGGCCAACACTTCACTCCTCGCCCAATCGGAGCTGCAAAGCGGCACCATTGATGATGGAGGTATTTCCTGGATACTGACCGACGATTACGTCCTGACTATCGCCGGCGATGGCGTGATTAGCGACTACAGCTCGGCATCATCCGTGCCCTGGTATAACTACCGCACGCAGATAACAACCGTCAAGTTGGCAGGTTATATCACTTCGATTGGCAAGTACACCTTCTATAACCACACGGCGTTGAAGTCAATCTATTGCGTCAGCACTACGCCGGCTACCCTGATGTCGAACACCTTCAGCAGCAGTCAGCTGACCCAGATAACCGCCTATGTGCCCGAGGATGCAATGAGCCTATACCAGAGTGAGCAGTATTGGAGCCAGATGACCATAGCTGTCAACCCCGACCTTACGACGGGCGGCACGAGCGAAGCATACCTGTCAGGAATCTATCTGGACGGGGTGGTGTTAGATGGGTTTGACCCGATGATATTCTCGTATCAGGTTTCTTTACCTTCCGGCACGACGAACTACCCCAATGTTACGTACACACTCAACGACGAGAGTCTGCAGGTCACGGTTGACCAGCCCTCGTCCGACAATCCGCAAGCCACACTCACCGTCACAACCTCCGATGGCTCGCTGACGAACACGTATGCTGTTGCTTTCACAATCGAGAACAGCGGCACAACCACCCTCACAGGCTACGGCATACTTATTAACAGCGACAGAGTGGTGACTACAGAAGAGGCAGGAACGGATACGAACGGCAGACAGCAGTATCTCGCACATGCACAACTCAATGCCTACGACACTATCCGGATTATCGACCTGACAAACAACAACGCCACATGGATGGTAGAGCTTGATGCTGCCAGTGTCAGTGGTTTTGAGGGTAGTGCATCCTTGGGCTATTTGGTGTGTACTGTGGCTGGATGCTACGATTGTTATATCAAGCTCAAGTATGAGGATGACCAACTCTACATAGGTGCAGGTACGGATGGATGCTCGGAAGGTGTGTATTACCCAATCAACAATGGCACCGGCACAACCACAACTGCTGCCTATTACCTGATAGGCAACGCCGAGGAACTTGGTGCATGGAGCTTGGCAGACGCCAAGCCGCTCAGCCAGACGAACGACACAACAATCATTCTCGCCGCGGGCTTGTACTCCTTCAAGGTGCTACCGCAGAATACGAGTTGGGATGGCGCTATGGGATTTTCGGCACTGAATACCGGATGCACGGATAACATAGCCACTGACGTAGATGACAATATTGTCATCACTCTTGCAGAGGAAGGCAGCGTTTATGTGCAGTGCGACGGGCAGATGATATGCGTAAGCGGAAGCTTTGCACCCACCAGTTCGACCGTTCACTTCACGGCGACAGTTGCACCGGAGGAGGCGGGATACGTGTCGTACACCGATCAGGATTTCCCGCGCGGTACGACGATTGAGCTGACAGCAAGCATCAGCACCGGCGGATGGATGTTCGACCGCTGGTCAGATAATGACAGTTGGGACAACCCGCGATCCATCTATCTGGACAAAGACACAACAATCACGGCTATCTTCTCGCCGGGAGAGTATGGCATACAGGTGAACGGCAGCGAGGTGATTGAAGGCACGTACACAGGCCGCGTATCCGATGGCTCGTACATAGGTCAGTTCCTCGTTACCACTAACCTGCAGGCAGGCGACCAGATACAGATAATCAATCTCTTCCATGGCGACAACAGCACATGGCGACCAGAGCTGGAGGATGGCGGAGTATCGGGAAACTTCACCGTAGGCGACAGCGAACTTATATGTAACACCGCCGGCTGCTACTCCATCTATATAAAGATTGCCTACGGGCAAAGTAGCGACTACGTGTATATTGCTAACGGCGATGGCTGTAGCAACGGTGAATACGTTTACTCCCTCGTGGGCTCGGCAGCCCTCTTTGGCAACGAATGGGATGTATCAGACTCTACCACCGAGATGACTCTGCAAGCCGAAGCAGGTAACTACACCTACCTGATTGATTCTGTCAGTCTTGCCGCCGATACAACCTACGAGTACAAGGTTATCAGCAACCATGCCTGGAACGTACGGGAGTACCCCTCACTCTCCGATAACTACCAGCTTACCGTTGAGCAAGCAGGCGTATATTCTATAATTTTTATTCTTGACCCGAATACCGGTTGTACTGCCACCACCAACTATCTCCACGCACTCATTCAAGGTTGCGAAGTAGTTCAAGGCACCTGCGGCGCACAAGGCGACAACCTCACATGGTCTCTCTCTTGTGACAGCGTGCTCACCATCAGCGGCTCAGGTGCCATGGCGGACTATTCCGGCAGCAGCGATGTCCCCTGGCACGACTATGCCGCGCAAATCACAAGCATCGTTCTGGACAATGGCGTCACGACTATTGGCGCACATGCCTTCCATGGTTTGGAGGGACTAATTCAAATTACTTTGCCTGATTCCTTGCAGACAATTAGTAACAATGCCTTTGAGGGTTGCCGCAAGTTGCGTTCTATTTCTATTCCTTCCACAGTAACTGATATCAATAAC
>JAFSXJ010000026.1 GCA_017444065.1 Paludibacteraceae bacterium
CTCCGTTGCCTTTTCCGTGACAGTACTCGCACGCCAGACAGCCTGCGATATGCTTGTGTGCCACGTTGACGAGCGTCACTTGATGACCTGCTGCTTCGGCTGCGTTTTTAAACTCTTCCGCCATCCAAGCGGTGTTGCCTTTGGCTCTCGGCGAGCCTTGTAAAATAAGGATTTGCATAGTATTATTGTGTTTGTTTGCGACGTTTACGCCGCAAAGGTACAAAAAAAATCCCACATGTGCAAGTTTTGTGGGATTTTTAATGGATTTTTTCTTCTATCACTTCAAATTTGCTTGGAAGAAGGAGGCGATATAATCGTATGGGATGACACCGGCTACATCGTCGTACAAATCTACATGGCTGGCACCCGGGATGATGAGCAGTTCTTTGTTGCCTTCCTTCACGCTGACGCCTTCCACATGCTTGCCGGTCATGCGCTCAAACGCATATTCGCTGAAATAGCGGCTGTGGGCTTTCTCGCCGTGGATAAGCAGCACAGGCGTCCGGATCTCGTGGGCATAGCTGAGCAGGGGCATATTGAGGAAGGACTGACAACCTATCACATTCCATCCGTCTGTGGAATTGCCGCTACGCTCATGGTAGCCACGAGGACATTTGTAGTAGGCATGGTAGTCCTTGACGAACTGCGGCACATCGTCCGGCAACGGGTCAATCACACCTCCGGCACGTTGATAGGTACCGTTCTTATAGTCTGCGGTGCGTTGTGCAGCCAAAGCTGCTCGTTTGGCATGACGCTGTTCAGGCGTGTCTTCGCTGCCGAAATAGCCTTCGCGAGTGACCTTGCTCATGTCGTACATCGTAGATGTCACGGTAGCTTTGATGCGTGGGTCGAGCGCAGCAGCATTGATGGCCATGCCTCCCCAACCACATATACCGACAATACCGATACGGTCGGGGTCCACTTCCGGTAAGGTGCTCAGGTAATCCACCGCAGCCAGGAAGTCCTCGGTGTTGATGTCCGGGGAAGCCATGCGACGCGGTTCGCCTGCGCTCTCGCCGGTGTAGGAAGGATCGAAGGCGATGGTTAGGAATCCCATTTCAGCCAGATGCTGAGCATAGAGACCGCTGGTCTGTTCCTTGACTGCGCCGAAAGGACCGGACACCGCGATAGCGGCGTATTTGTCATTTGACATTTGTGATTTGACATTTTTCGGCGTGTACATATCGGCAATGAGGGTGATACCGAAGCGGTTATGAAACGTCACCTTTTGGTGGTTCACTTGTTCGGAAAGCGGGAATAGTTTGTCCCATTCTTGTGTCAGTTGCATACTTGTTTTTGGTTTGTTGCAAGCGACCAGCATCGCCGCCGCCAGCATGGTGAAGATTATTTTTCTCATACTATGTTGTTTATAATCGTTTGCCTTCTATCGTATAGGTTTCGCCGTTACGCTCGATGAAGAGTTGCCCGTTGCGGAGAACCTTTGTACTTTGTCCTTTGTCACTTTGTACATTACTGACTTCTGTAGCGGTATGGCTCAGCGAAAGGGTGACGCTGATGTTGCTCTCGCCGGCATGGAGGAAGGTGCGCAGTTCGCTCTCAGTTAGTGAGTCGATATGGCCGAGACGCGTGTAGCTCCACGAGTTTGAACCGTAGAACATACAGATATTACTGCCGTTATAAAGGATGATGTCGCCGGGCTGTGCGGTTATCTGCTCGTCGCTTGTCGGCAGCGAGAAACCCAGTGCACCCCATATCTCAAATCCTCCGCTGGAGTTGAGCGTTACAGTCACATCGTTGTTCTGCAAACACGTCACCAGCGCTTGTGTGGCAGAGTTGTCCACCAAGGTCGCGGCCTGCGTCACACCGCCGATGGTGATGTCCATTTTTTGCATTTGTTTGGGTACGTTCAGTCCTTGTATCCATGTGCGCACCGCCGTGTTGCCGCGTTCTATCGGTCCCACTTCGTTGCCGTTCTTCATGTTCCAGTTCTCCCCTGCGCGGGAGAAATATACCAGCAGAACACTATCGTTCTGCGCCATCATTGTGCTCGTAAAGGCACAAAGGGTACAGATAATAAAAGATATTCGTTTCAAGACTTCCTTATTCAATCACTCTCTTTGTTCTTCGGGATTTTGCATCTTGATGATTTTGGCGGGACAACCGCCTACAACGGCATAGTCCGGCACGTCCTTGGTCACCACAGCTCCGGCAGCCACAACCGCATATTTGCCAATCGTCACGCCCGGACAAACGGTCACGTTCATGCCGATCCACGCGTTTTTCTTAATCGTCACTTTGCCGTAGGTGTAAATGGTATGACGTTCGTTAAAGTCATGGTTGATGGTCGCCACGCGGAAACAGGGCGCGATAGCCACACCATCTTCAAACTCAATCCCTCCGGAAGCACTCAGCACAGCCGAATGGTTGATGAACACCCCTTTGCCAAACTTCACGCGGTTGCCAAAATCGCAGATGAATGGTGTCAGAATACGCACGTCGTCCAACTTGCAACCGAACAGCTCCTCCAAGTCTTGGATATAACTCATATCGTCCGGCATCTTGGCATTGGCGATGGCGCATAACTTGCGTGCCCGCATCATCTCCTC
>JAFSXJ010000027.1 GCA_017444065.1 Paludibacteraceae bacterium
AGTTCGGTAATCATTGTTGCGCAGAGCTCGTCCTGGACGTCTGTCAGCAGTTGCGATGAATCGAAGGTCTGGAAGGCGCTGTATGTTTTCTCGAAGCTCTCTTCCGGCGCTTTGTTGTTCGTGAAGCGCACTTTGATGACAATCGTCAGTTTGGTTTCTGCAGACATGTTGTCTGCTGCAATGGCCATTGGCGTTATGTTGTAATCCGCTATCTCGCCCTCAAGCTCCATGTCGCCGCCGCGACGAAGAATTTGCAGGCGTGTCTGGCGCGAGTACAGGTCGCGGATGCCTTCCGACAGGTTGTTCGACAGGTTGGGGTTGACCAGTGCCGCGTTGTTCGGAAAATCGGCAATCGAGATGGACTGCGTCTTGGTGTAGTCGATGCTCGCGCCGTTGAACTTATAGCTGATCATGCACGACGTGAAAAATGAAAGTTGAAACATGAAAATGGAAAGGGCTATCAGTCCTTTCTTCAACCTACTATGTACCCTTTCGCTTTTCACTTTCTCGACTTCTTTCAAATGTCAATTATCAATTATCAAATGTCAATTATCAATTATCAATTATTTCTTAATCTTCCTGTACAGCGTCCGTTCGCTGATGCCGAGTTCGGCTGCGGCTTCTTTCCTGTTGCCGCCGTGACGCTCCAGTGCCTTGCGGATCATCGCTTCCTCGGCGCTTTCCATCGTCAGGGGTTCTTGTACTATCGGCGGCATTTCGCGGATGACCTCCGCCTCCTGCACCTCAGGTTCCTGCGTTTGTTCGCGATGTTCGCCGTAGGGCATCATCGTGCTTGACGTGGGCATCGTCGCGCCGCCGGTTGCAGCAGCCATCTGATGCTTCAGCTCGGCTATGTCGCGCTTCATGTCGAACAGTACCTTGTATAATAACTCGCGCTCGTTCATGTACGGGTCGCCGCCCATGGTCTGCGTGGCACCGAACAGCGTCAACTGTTGCTCATGTTCGTTCGACGGCAGGTACTTGCGCAACGTCTCGGCGTTGATTTCGCGCGACTGCTCCAGCACGCAGATCTGCTCCGATACGTTCTTCAGCTGGCGCACATTACCGTACCAGTAGTAGCTCTTCAGCAGCTCGGTCGCATCGTCCGTCAACTGGATACGCGGCATGCCGTACTTGTTCGTGAAGTCCGATGTGAACTTTCGGAACAGCAGAGGTATATCCTCTTTTCGCTCGCGCAAAGCAGGCACCTTGATTTCTACAGCGTTCAGGCGGAAGTAGAGGTCTTCGCGGAAACGTCCTTCGGCTATGGCGCGCTTCATGTCGAGGTTCGTGGCGGCAACAACGCGTACCGATGTCTTCTGCACCTCGGACGAACCCATGCGGATGAACTCGCCCGTCTCTAACACACGCAGCAGGCGTGCCTGGGTTGGCAACGGCAACTCGCCGACCTCGTCCAGAAACAGCGTGCCGCCGTTAGCTTCCTCAAAGTAACCTTTGCGCTCGGCGCGAGCATCCGTGTACGCACCTTTCACGTGACCGAACAGCTCGCTGTCTATCGTCCCCTCAGGAATGGCTCCACAGTTCACGGCAAAGTATTTGGCATGCTTCCGTGGCGAATAGGCGTGGATGATTTGCGGGAAGTGCTCCTTGCCCACACCCGACTCACCGGTGATAAGCACACTCAGGTCGGTAACGGCTACCTGTGCCGCTATCTCTATATCCCTGTCGAGCTTTGGCGAACTGCCTATTATCCCGAACCGGTTCTTGATGGTCTGTAACTCCTGTGGTGTCAAAGCGATTTATTGGTTTTTGTTTTCTTATAAAAAAAAGAACGTGCTAAAGTATACCTTGGCTCCGTTCTTCGTTTGGTGATCCATGCAGGATTCAAACCTGCAACCCCCACATCCGTAGTGTGGTACTCTATTCAGTTGAGCTAATGGACCTCGTCGATTTCGAGAACAAGTTCTCTCATCGATTTATGTTCGAAAGAACACTGCTTTTTTTGAAAAGCGGGTGCAAAGGTACAACTATTTTCTGATATATGCAAATATTTTGGCATTCTGCGGCGGTATTTTTCCCATTATTCCTTGTTTTTATAATATCTGCTTGACAATTTGTTGCTTTTCTCCGCCTTTCCCAAGCGTTCCGGCTTGTTGTCCCACGTTCCGGCTTTTCCGACTTAGCATAGCGTCCTCGTTTTTCCGGAATATATGCCGCGGAATACGTATTACTGTGGTAAGTACGCATCGAGTACGGATTGACTACACATTGACTCGACCCGGAGTCGATACCTAACGGGGTGATTACAGGGCCGTTTCAACGCGATTAGAGTGTGATTAGAGGGAGATTGCCCATACGTGACGGGCTCATAACCGACAAGGTATCAGCCAATCATGGCTGGTTTGTTCTAATATTTTACCTGCAAAAACCATGCCAAACTTTTTCTGCTCTCGTTTTCTTTCATCATAATCCAAAATTATTCCCAAATCAGGAAAAATGCAATATTTGTCGCAAATATTTGCAAATGTCAATTTTTTTTCGTAACTTTGCAGGCTTGAATTATATATAAGACGAATTATGGTAAAATTGTTCCTCACGGATGTGGACGGCTGTCTGACTGACGGCGGTATGTATTACGGTGACGGCGGCGACGAGTACAAGCGTTTCTGCGTGTATGACGGCATGGGAATCATGCTTCTTCAGCAAGCCGGTGTGCCTTGCGGCATACTGACGAGCGAACGCGTGCAGCTGGTAATAAGGCGTGCGCGGAAACTGAACCTGGCGTACCTGTATCTGGGGACAGGCAGCAAGGCTTCGCAACAGCCGTGTGTCCGCTACTCGCCCGCCAAAGCAGAACCGCAGGAACTGCCGTTCCGCACCAAGCGTGAGGCTGCACAGGATATTTGTAACGAGTTGGGAATCACTTTGGCTGAAGTGTGTTTTGTAGGCGATGATGTCAACGACATCGACCTGCTGCAGGCAGTCGGCTATCCGATGTGTCCGCCGAACGCCATGCCCGAGGTGCTTGCTCTGCCGGGCATACGCGTGCTGCACACCGCCGGCGGGCAAGGAGCGATACGCGAGGCGACACGGCTGGCATTGGAGACTTTGGGCAAATAACGGGCAAACCTGCGAACTATGACAACGGACGAACTGAGAGACATACTGCACAGCCGCTATCCGGCGATGGATGTGATGGCTATCCGGCAGGAAGACCTGGTGTTTGAGGAGCGCGTGCGGCTGAAGTGCTTTCATTGCCGTAACTACCACGCCAAATGGACGTGTCCGGGGCATCTGCCGCAACTGGACTACAGGAAACTTATCGGCGAATATGAGCATCTGGCGGTGGTCTCGCGTTCGGCTATGGGATTGTATCGGGTGCCGTTTGGCGACACAAAGGCAACCCACGCCTCCGCTTTCCCCAAAACCAACTTGGCAATTGCTTTTGGGGACCCCGTCAAGTTAGAGGATGAATATAGAGAGGCAGGCAACGAGTTGCACAGGGCGATGCTGTTTCTGGAGTCGGAACTGATGAAGCGCAACAATCCGCTGGCGCAGTCGTTCATCGGCGGCAGTTGCGAGCTGTGCGAAGGCGGCTGCCCGCCGAATAAGTGCGCTCACCCCGAGCAGGCACGTGTGCCATGGGACGCCATCGGGTGCAATGTGATGCGTTCGCTTGAGAACATAGGTGTGCAGGTGGATTTTACGGGGAAGGATGTTTGCCGGTACGGGTTGATTGCGTGGTAATTATGAGAGAATATGAGTGAATTAGATACAATAGGAAAATCGAGAGTGGTGAAGTCGCACGACATTCATTTGGATGTAATAAAACAGCAACGATCC
>JAFSXJ010000028.1 GCA_017444065.1 Paludibacteraceae bacterium
CGGCGGTGCGGTATTTCCTGCCGCTGATAGAGCCGGTGGCACAGGATGTGGCAAACCATCCGTGCCGCAGCAAGAACAAAGCCGATGTGTCGGATTTTGAGCCGCTGATGAACGACCTGTTCCTCGGAGTGCACGAGAAGATGCACCTGATGCGTTCGATTGAAAAGACCGAAACGCCATCATCCGAATCGCTGCTGCAAGCGCGTAACACGTTCGTAGCACCGATGTCCGCCCTCAATCCGATCATGGAGAAGCCGGCGAAGAAAAGCAAGACGAGCAAAACGAATGGTACGGGACATAACAGCCGCTGGAGCGTACAGGATGACTGGCTGCTATTCGCGCTGGCCAGACAAGGCGCACCTATCACGGAGATGATGCGCCAGTTGTCACGTACTCAAAGTGCCATCAAATCACGATTGAAAAAGTTGCGGCTGAAACCTTAACGGCGGATTCTACCAGATGGCTTGTATGAGTGCGGTGGTCATCAGTCCGCAGCAGACGAGTTTGATGATTGTGCCGAACAGCAGACCGACAAAACTACCCCACCCGGCTTTGAGCGCCTGAACGACTTCCTTGCCGCCAAGCAGTTCACCGAGGACAGCCCCTGCCAACGGTCCGACGATCACGCCAACCGCGCCGAAGAACAGCCCGACAAACACGCCGATAGTGCTGCCCCACACGCCCCACTTCGTGCCACCGTAACGCTTCGTGCCCCATGCCGGAATAACATAATCCAGCGCAGAGACAACCACCACAACGATGCCCCAGATGAGCATAAACTGCCAGCTGAAATCCACACGGTCAGTGATTTGCGCAATCCACAGACCGGCGTAGGCGATAGGCGTTCCCGGCAGCCCGGGCACAATGCAACCTATGATGCCGATGAGCATGCAGAGGAAAGCGAGTATCAACAAGAATATTTCCATACTATTATAAGATCTGCGCCGTGTGGTTCTTGGTATCGACCTTCTCGATGATGCGCTCGAGGATGCCTTCGGCGTTGAAGATGAATGTCTTACGGAGCGTGCCCATGCTGACCTTGCCGTAGTTCTTCTTCTCGCCCCATGCGCCAAAAGCCTGAAGCATGGCGGTGGTCGGGTCACTCAGCAGAGGGAAAGGCAGGTCGTACTTCTGTTTGAACCTGATATGCGAAGCCTGCGAGTCCTTGCTCACGCCATAGACCTGATAGCCGCGCGCAAGGAACGAGTGGTAGTTGTCGCGGATGTTGCACGCCTCGGCGGTGCAGCCGGGTGTGGAATCCTTGGGATAGAAGTAAATGACGGTCGGTTTGCCCAGCAGGTCTTTGTCCGTTACTACCCTGCCCTGTTCGTCTGCCGCGCTGAACGCCGGCATCTTGTCTCCAATCTGTAGCATAGTGGTAGAATATAGAATTGTTTAGTTATAACACATGACGCACGCAAAGATGCATGCGTCATGTGTCGAAAATTACGCTTCGGAGAACTGGTCTTTGCCGACGCCGCAGAGGGGACAAACCCAATCGGCGGGGAGATCTTCGAAGGAAGTGCCGGGAGCGATGCCGTTGTCGGGATCGCCTGCTGCAGGGTCGTACTCGTACCCGCAGACATCACAAATGTACTTTGCCATAATGAATCAGTTTTTTAGTTCAACAATTATCAAAATTATCCAAAAAATTCTTTTATTAGAAAATAAACCTTTATAACCCCGAATTTGGCTATGGCGCTTTTACGCCTTGTGTCTTAATCCGTTAAAGCACTCTTTCAAGTAAACTTGACGGGTGCTCCAACAGTTCCATCCACACTCTGCGAGAATAGCCAAACTCGGCCATAAACATAAATATCTCAAAGAACAACAGCGATTATTTGGCGGTATATCGGCGGTTGATTTCATCCCAGTTGATGATCTGCCACAACGCCTGAAGGTGCGCAGCGCGGCGGTTCTGGAAGTCGAGATAATAGGCATGCTCCCACACATCCATCGTCAGCAGGGGTTTGAGGCCTTTGGTGACAGGATTATTAGCGTTCAGCTCCTGTGTGATAACGAGCCTGCCGTCTTTGTCGGCAGAGAGCCACACCCAGCCTGAGCCGAAAAGTGTCGTGCCTTTCTGCTCAAACTCCGCCTTGAAGGCATCGAACGAACCGAAGTCACGGATGATGGCATCGAGGATAGCCCCCTTGGGCGCATGGTTGTCAGCCGCTACAGGCGAGAACTGCGTGAAGTACAGGTTGTGGTTGAGTATCTGTCCGGCGTTGTTGAAGATGCCGCCTTGCGAACGGCAGACAATCTCCTCCAACGGCATTGACTCAAACTCCGTTCCTGCCACCATCTTGTTGAGGTTATCGACGTAAGTTTGCAGATGCTTGCCATAGTGATACTCAATCGTCTGACGACTGATGACCGGCTCCAACGCTTCCGATGAATAAGGAAGCGTCAGTAATGTAAATAGTGCTGCTAACATATTAGTAATTTTGTGCTAAGAGTTGGAAATAAGCCTGAGCGTGGTGGCAGACGGGGCACTCGTCGGGAGCGGCTTTGCCGACAACGATGTGGCCACAGTTGGAGCACTGCCAGATGCAGTCACCGTCACGGGAGAAGACAATCTTGTCCTCGATATTCTTCAGCAGTTTGCGGTAACGCTCCTCATGGTGCTTCTCGATAGCACCTACCTGCTCAAACTTCTCGGCAATCTCGTCGAATCCCTCGGCACGCGCCTCAGCCGCCATGCGGGCATACATGTCTGTCCACTCGGCATTCTCACCGTCAGCAGCATCGGCAAGGTTAGCCGTGGTGTCGCTGATCTTACCACCGTTGAGGTATTTGTACCAGAGTTCGGCATGCTCCTTCTCGTTGGCAGCCGTCTCCTCAAAAATCTTGCTAATCTGCACATAACCGTCTTTCTTGGCTTTGGAGGCGAAGAAGGTGTACTTGTTGCGTGCCATTGATTCGCCGGCAAACGCCTCCATGAGGTTCTGCTCGGTCTTGGTTCCTTTGATATCTTTCATACGGGTAGGGGTTAAGGGTTAATACTATCATTCATTTTATCTGATTCGCAACAGTTTGCATACCATGTCATAAACCTAATTACGTGTACAGACGAATAAGCATCACCGGCTGAAGGCCTCAAATCCTTTGCCGAAGACGCCTGAGACGTTCGCTTGGCTGACGAACGCGTTCGGGTCGATGTCGTGGACGATGCGCATGATCTGTGCCGCCTCATGACGATGAGCCAATACGGTGACGACATGCATCGGTTGCTGCAAGTACCAGCCTGTTCCGTCAAGAACCGTCACACCGCGGTTGACGGTCACATTGATGGCCGTAGCAATCTCCGCATAGCGGTTCTGGGAATAGATGAAGAACTGCACGGAGCGCCGCAGATGCGTCATCATCGTATCGACAGAAAGGGTGTAGGAGACGGTCATGCAGAGGCCGTACAGGATACGACGTGTCTTGAAGTCAGCTATAGCCTGCGCAGTCATTCCGTCGGTCATATATTGCTCGGGGACAGGCAACATGTAGGATGAAGCGATGATAATCAAATCACAGATAATCATCACCCTACCCAAAGATATATCCCGGTAATGATGAACAACCTTAGCCACTATATCCGTACCTCCGGATGAGCCGTTGTTGGACATGACGACACCTAATGCCACGCCGAACGCCAGACCGCCGACGATACATGCGGACACGGGGTCATCAATGAGCGACGTTTCGCGGATAGGTATGACGCGGTACCACATGGACAGGGTGAGCGTGCCGAACAAAGTTCGGACGCAGAAACGCCAATCGACCGTGAAGTACGCTATAGCGAGCAAGATAAGGTTGAACACGAGTGTCGTCAACCACACAGGTATAGAGCCGCCGTACATGGCGAACAGCCCGGGGAACAGGCCGCGCGTAGCATAGTAGATGATAGCACAGATACCAGTCAATCCACCGGAAACGATGTTCAAGGGCAAGATAATCCAGTTGACAATCAGCGCCATGGGGAACATGGCAAGGAAGATTGCCACATATTCGAAGACCGTCTTGACGGGTGTCTGCCCGTAATGACCTCCGTAGAGTTGCTCATGAAGAGATTGAGTCATCGTTATACATGATTAGATGATGAATTAGCGGGTGTCCTTGAGTCGGTCAAAGCCTTCGCCAAACACGCCACGCACCTGCGACTGCGTAACAAATGCGGCAGGATCGATGTCGCGTACGATGCGGAATATTTTCGCCGAGTCGTGCTGACGGGCAACGGTAGTGATAACCTTGTATGGCTGCCCGGAATAACCGCCTTCCGCGTTCAGATACGTCACTCCGCGATGTACCTCATGAATGATGGCATCAGCTATCTCATTGTACTTTTTGGAGAAGATGAAGAACTGCACGGACTGACGCATGCGGTTCATGATCCAATCCACAGCCGTAGAACTGATGAACGTGTAGCACAAGCCGAACAGCACCTTCTCCAGACTGCGTACCTCCGGCAGGAAGTAGCCGCAGGAGATAGCAACAATATCGCACATGAGCAGCACGCGTCCCATAGGCAGATGCTGGAACTTGTTGACAATCATTGCCACGATATCCGTTCCGCCTGTTGAGCCGTTGTTGAGGAACACGAGTCCCAAAGCCGTACCGTTGAATATGCCTCCCAGCACAACCGCCATGAACGGGTCAGTGATAACCGGCACCTCAAGCACCGGTATAATCTTCAGCCAGAACGTCAGCCAGAACACGCCATACAACGTGCGGAACACGTAGCGCTTGCCGATAGTGAAGTACGCTGCAACGAGCAGCAGGATATTCAACGTAGCAGACGAAGCCCATATAGGTATGATGCGGTGCGAGGCGAAGTAGATGATCTCGCAGAAACCCGTCAGACCGCCTCCTACGATGGCGTGTGGCACCAGAATGTGGTTCACCACGATGGCGTATGGTATGGTACACAGCATAATCAGCAGGTACTCCTTGATTAGGATTACCGCCTTAGCCTTGTATATCTGTTCCAACTTAAATGCCATTGCTGAATCGTGCTATGAGGTTGCGGTCGCCGAAGCCGTTATCGACCTTGGCGACAGGGATGAAGAACTTGTTAGCCGCCACGTCGGGTGTCGGATAGATGGCCTTGGAACGCGGATAAGGATGATTCCACTCGTCGGCTACCGCCTCATACTCGGGATGCGGAGCGTTGACGAGCACATTGTCCTTCGGGTCGGCTTCGCCTGTCTCGACCTCGGTTATCTCCTGACGGATGCTGAGCAGGGCAGCGATGAAGCGGTCGAGTTCGGCGAGCGATTCGGATTCCGTAGGCTCGACCATCAGCGTGCCGTGCACAGGGAACGAGAGCGTAGGTGCGTGGTAGCCGTAATCCATCAGACGCTTGGCAATGTCCGCCTCGGTGATACCGATGGCATGGAACTGACGGCAGTCGAGTATGAGTTCATGCCCTACTCTGCCGTTCGCACCCGTATAAACGATGCCGTAGGCGTCTTTGAGTTTGGCTGCCATGTAGTTGGCGGAAAGAATGGCAGCGGCTGTCGCCTCGCGCAGTCCTTCGCCTCCCATCATACGGATATATCCGTAGGCGATGAGCGACATGTTTGCATTGCCATAGGCGGCTGATGATACGCGGTTGGTATCCTCCGAAGGCAGGTAATCCGCCAGCTTGGCATTGCAACAAACAGCACCTGCACCGGGACCACCACCGCCGTGAGGCGAAGCAAAGGACTTGTGCAGATTGAGGTGGCAGACATCCGCGCCAATGAAGGCGGGGCAAGTGTAGCCGATCTGCGCATTCATGTTCGCGCCGTCCATATATACGAGTCCGCCGTTGTCATGGATAACCTGACACATCTCACGGATTGCCGTCTCGAAGATGCCATGCGTGGACGGGTATGTAATCATGCAGCCTGCCAGACGGTCCTTGTTCTCCTCGGCTTTAGCGCGCCAATCAGCCATGTCGGTGTTGCCCAGTTCGTCGCACTTGACCACCACCGGCTCAAAACCTGCCTGCACGCAGCTGGCGGGGTTCGTGCCGTGAGCAGAAGCGGGGATAAGCAGCACCTTGCGTTCAGGTGCATGCTTGGCGAGATAGCCACGGATGGTTACCAAGCCTGTGTATTCGCCTGCGGCACCGGATGTAGGCTGGAGGGTGCAAGCCTCAAAGCCTGTAATCTGACAGAGCAGTTGCTTGAGTTCCTCCTGAATTTGCATATAGCCTTGCACCTGTTCAGCCGGTGCCAAGGGATGCACGGCAAGGAAGCCCGGGAAGGTGATCGGCAGCATAGCCGAAGCCGGATTGAGCTTCATGGTGCACGAGCCAAGCGGAATCATCGAGTGCGTGAGGCTGATGTCCTTGCGCGCCAGACGGTGCATGTAACGCATCATCTCGGTCTCGGTGTGGTAGTTCTTGAACACATCGGCTTGCAGATAATCCGCCTCGCGGACACGGTTCTCGTCGATAGCCCAGAGACCATCGAATGCCGATTCGTCCTCTATAGGCATTGCCATGCCGTCCACCAAACCGGCGAACAGGTCGCAGAGGTCGTTCATATTGTCTACAGTAACCGTCTCGTCCAGCGACAGACCAATCCAGCCTTCCGGCGCGTAGTAGAGGTTGATTTCCGCATCTTCGGCGGCTTGCCTGAGTGCGTCAAGACTGACCTGCTCGGGCAAGTAGATTTTGAGCGTGTCGAAGAACTCACTGTTCTCCTGCGTATAACCGTAGGCTTGCAGCATCTCGCTCAGATAGACAGCCTTGCCATGAATGGTTTCAGCAATCTGACGCAGGCCTTCCGCACCATGATACTCAGCATAGAAAGCCACCATCATGGCAGAGAGGGCTTCAGCGGTGCAGATATTACTGGTCGCTTTTTCACGTTTGATATTTTGCTCACGTGTCTGCAGAGCCAGACGATAGGCGGGACGCTCATACAGGTCTTGTGAGAGGCCGATGATTCGTCCCGGCAGCTCGCGCTTGAACTCGTCACGCGTAGCCATGAATCCGGCTGTAGGGCCACCAAATCCCATCGGCAGGCCGAAACGTTGCGCCGAGCCGCAGCAGATGTCCGCATTCAGCGGCTTGAGCAGACAGAGCGCCATCAAGTCAGCAATCACAGCCACCTTCAGTCCTGCAGCATGACAGTCATCGACAAACAGTGTGTAATCCTCAATCGATCCATCGGCATTGGGCAATTGGACAATTGCACCAAAGAACTCCAGTGAGGGCGTGAATGCCGCATAATCGCCGATGACAAGCTCGATGTCCTGCCCGATTGCGCGCGTGCGCATAACTGATAAGGTGTTCGGGAAAATCTTCGCATCGACAAACACCTTGCGTACACCATCCTTGACCTGCTGGCGCGAGCGCAGGTTGCGCATCATTGTTACCGCTTCGGCGGCAGCTGTCGCTTCGTCAAGCAGCGAGCAGTTGGCGAGAGGCAGACCGGTCAGGTCGCTGATGAGCGTCTGGAAAGCAAACAGTGCTTCCAACCTGCCCTGCGAAATCTCCGCCTGATACGGGGTATAGGAAGTGTACCACACGGGGTTCTCAAGTACGTTACGCGTGATGACGGACGGCGTGAGTGTGCCGTACCAGCCGCGACCGATATACGTGCGGCGGCACTCGTTCTGTGATTGCAAGGCGTGCATCGAATCAAGATGCTCCTGCTCGGTGAGCGCATCAATCTGCGGCTGCTTGTCCTCCGGCAGCAGGATATCCTCAGGCATGACCTGACGAATAAGTTCGTCTTCGCTTCTCAAACCCAGCGTTTGCAGCATCTGCTGCTTGTCGGCTTCACTCAGGCCTATATGACGATGAATTAAATAATTCATATTTGAAGATTTGAAAATTTCCTATTTGAAGATTATTTGTCGTGTTTCTTCTCGTAAATGGCTTCTTCGACATTGATGATGTAGTCACCCATCTTCTCGAACTCGGAGATTGTATCCATGTAGTTGACGCCCGTGAGGTAGTCATATACATGTCCGGTCACATTGATGGTGTTCTCCGCCTTCAGGTCGTCACGGAAGTTGTTGATTTCGCTCTCAAGGCTCATCATCTCCACAAATTCATTGTCCGATATATGTACCTTGTCCAGAGCTTCGACCATCTTGTTGGCAGCCTGTGCGAGCAGAGACTCCATCATTTCGATGTTGCGGTTCTGCTCTTCAGTATATTTGAGATTGTCACGATGACGGTAGGAGATGTAACGTGAGAGGTTGAAGTTCGCGTCACCGACCGACTCCAGCTCGCTGACGATACGAAGCATCTTATGCACCTCACGCTTCGACTGGTCGGACAGACGGCCATCCGCCACCTGGTTCAGGTAGCCGGCTATCTCCACCTCCATACGGTCGCAGATGCCTTCGTACTTCTCTATGCGCGAATATATCTTGACAAAGTCCTGCTCGTCGGTCGTATGATACAGGTCACTGACCATATCTATCATCCGGCGCGTACGCACACCGAACACATGAATCTCGTTCCATGCCTGCAGGATTGACAACTCGGAGGTGGACATCAGACCTGCCGAGATGAACCTGAGCTGGCTTTCAGTATCCTTCTGCTCCGGAGTGCTCGGAAGCATTCTTGTCACGACTTTCTCAATCAGCGGAATGAACCATATCAATATAAAGGTGTTCGTCACGTTGAAGCCTGTGTGGAACGTGGCAAGAATGGCGTTCAGCTTGTCGGGCGACACATCACTCGGGATACCCGGCGTGAACTCCACGCCCCACAAGCGGCATATTGCACTCACAAAGTACCGTAGCACGCACAGCACCCAAATGACGCCGAACAAGTTCGACACGAAGTGTGCCAACGCTGCACGGCGTGCCATCGTCGGAGCGGACAGTGCCACAACGTTCGCCGTGATGGTCGTACCGAGGTTCTCACCAAGAATGAGGGCTATACCCATGTCTATCGGCAGCACGTGCGTCGAGCAGAGCGTCATTGTGATGGCCATGATGGCAGCTGACGACTGAACGGAGAACGTCAGTATGGCACCTATCAGCAGGTACAGGAAATAACTGCCATATCCCCAACTCGATGTTGCAATAAAGAAGTTACGGACAGGCTCCATCTTGTCCAAGTGCATCTCGGTGGCGTTGATTCTGAGCGTAGTCAAGCCTAACAGTAGTAATGCCAGACCAATCAGGAAGTCGCCCAGCGTGGCGTTCTTCTTCGTGTAAATCAGGGCTACCGCCAGCACAATCATCGTATAGATTACCAGTCGCAGGTCAAACGAACCGCCGCCAAGGACCATAATCCACGCGGTGAATGTCGTACCGATGTGCGCACCCATGATAACCGAGATTGCCTGAGCCAGGCTTAAGATTCCCGCAGAAACGAAACTGACCGTCATGACTGATGTTGCGGTTGACGACTGTACAGCCGCCGTGATGAACGCACCGGTCAACACTCCCGTGAAACGGTTGGTAGTCATCGTACCGAGCACGTTGCTCAGCTTGCTACCCGCCATCTTCTGCAGGCCTTCGCTCATCACCTTCAGTCCGTACATGAGCATCGCTACGGAACCGATGAGCGTGATAATTTGAAGAGCTAATAGCATAAATGTATGGTATTGTTGTTGTTAATTTTCAATGTTTTACAGTGAAGTCGCACACAACACGACAAAATACACCACAAAGGTACGAAAAAAAAATGATATTTGCAAGAGTCAATGCTTTTTTCCTGAAAAATATTGCGAATTTTATTCGCATCGGGGAAAATCATCCGCGTCGGAGAGTACGTCCGTCACAAATCAGCGGTGTGGCGGAAGCAAGGTGCAGCTGCAGTTCGACAAGGTCAACACGCTGCATACGAGTACCCATAGATGAGGGGAAAAGAGCGAAGAAGGGGTCAGAGGAATAGTACCATGTGAGTGAACTGACCTGCGGCGAGAAACTGATGCGGCGATGCATGGTAAGCACACGCTGCTCGATGCGCGGAACGGATTTTATATAGTGCTCTCCGTCTGCAAGCCTGACAACAGCAAAGATGCGCGGACGAGGCTTGCTGCCGATGAGTTGCAGTCGTTCCTCATTCGTTATGCGGTGTGAGACGGTGATATGGCGGCCGTACTTCTGATTGATGTCGTTCATCATTTGTCTGAACAACTGACCGTGCGCCGAAATGTCCTGCAACTGATGGCAGGCGATATAGTAATGAATCATCTCGTGGATGAGGGTGTCCTGCAGTTCGGTTTCGGAGAAATCGAAACGGCGGCTGAAGCGGAGTGCAAAATCGGAGAAATGTTTCTTGCCGAACAGCCCTGTACGCTTGCGGCAAGTCATTTGCCCCATATATGTGCGCGCATTCGTCAAATAAATTGGCGGAACAGTTAGTGTCCCGCCAAACATCTGACGATTATACAGATCGAAGTGCTCGCGTATATATTCAACCGTGGGAGTCATTAATTGATAATTGACAATTGATAATTGACATCTCACGGCGAAATCTCATTTATCAATTATTCATTTTCCACTAATCTAATTTGAGGACAGCGAGGAAAGCTTTCTGGGGCACTTCGACGTTGCCAATCTGCTTCATGCGTTTCTTGCCGCGTTTCTGCTTTTCAAGGAGTTTGCGCTTACGGCTGACGTCACCGCCGTAACACTTGGCGAGCACGTCTTTGCGGACCTGCTTGACCGTCTCGCGAGCGATAATCTTCGCGCCGATAGCCGCCTGGATGGCTATGTCGAACTGCTGACGCGGAAGTAGTTCCTTGAGTTTCTCGCACATACGTCGTCCGAAATCGACTGCATTGTCACGGTGCGTGAGCGTAGATAGTGCATCGACCTGTTCGCCGTTAAGCAGGATATCCAGCTTGACAAGGTTGGAGGGCCGGAACCCGTTGTGATGCCAGTCGAAAGACGCGTAGCCCTTGCTGATGGATTTGAGTTTGTCGTAGAAGTCGATGACAATCTCACCGAGCGGCATGTCGAAAAGGAGCTCCATGCGGTTGCCGGAGATATACTCCTGCTTGACCAGTTCGCCGCGTTTGTCGAGGCAAAGGGTCATGATCGGACCGATGAAGTTGCTGGTAGTGATAATCGAGGCGCGGATGTACGGCTCTTCAATGTGGTCTATCTCTGTTAGGTCTGGCATGCCGGCAGGATTGTGCACCTCTTTCATTGAGCCGCCTTTGAGATAGACATTGTAGCTAACGTTCGGTACGGTGGTGATAACGTCCATGTCGAACTCGCGGTCAAGGCGCTCCTGAATAATTTCCATGTGCAGCAGTCCGAGGAAGCCGCAACGGAAACCGAAACCGAGTGCCACAGAGGACTCAGGCGTGAAACTAAGCGAGGCGTCATTCAGTTGCAATTTCTCCAACGAGGCACGCAGGTTCTCATAATCCTCTGCTTCGATGGGATAGACTCCGGCAAACACCATCGGCTTGACTTCCTCAAAGCCCTCAATGGCTTTTTCGCAGGGGCGGGCGACGTGGGTAATCGTATCGCCGACCTTGACCTCGACGGAATTCTTGATACCTGAGATGATGTATCCGACATTACCTGCAGATATCTCTTTTGTAGGCTGCATGTCAAGTTTCAAAACACCTATCTCGTCGGCGTCGTACTCCTTGCCGGTGTTAAAGAACCGTACGCGGTCGCCGGTGCGCATCGTGCCGTTGACCACTTTATAGTAACCGATTATTCCGCGGAATGAGTTGAAGACCGAATCAAAGACGAGGCACTGCAGCGGTGCGTCGGGGTCGCCCTCCGGTGCAGGGATGCGCTCGACGATGGCATCGAGGATGGCTTCCACACCTTCGCCTGTTTTGGCGGAACAACGGAGAATCTCCTCGCGCTTGCAACCGAGCAGGTCAACTATCTCATCCTCGACCATATCGGGCATGGCGGAGTCCATGTCGCATTTGTTCATGACGGGAATAATCTCCAGGTCATGTTCGAGAGCCATATAAAGGTTGGAAATGGTCTGCGCCTGCACGCCCTGCGTAGCATCCACCACGAGCAACGCGCCTTCGCAGGCGGCGATAGAACGGCTGACCTCGTAAGAGAAGTCCACGTGCCCCGGAGTGTCAATCAGGTTGAGCGTGTAGCCCTTGTACGCCATCTGAATGGCGTGGGATTTGATGGTTATGCCACGTTCCTTCTCGAGTTCCATGTCATCGAGCACCTGATTCTCCATCTGACGCACATCCACCGTATGCGTCAGTTCGAGCATACGGTCTGCGAGCGTTGACTTGCCATGGTCAATGTGCGCTATGATGCAAAAATTCCGGATATTCTTCACTAACTCTTCGAAATAATACTCTTACTTGGGGTCCCCGACACAACTTGTTGTGGTGGGGAGAGCCGAGGCACACGTCGCTTTTATGGCGCAGAGCGCCATCCGGTGCGACCGTGTTGCCGACGGCGAGTGGAGATAGCGGGAGTCGAACCCGCGTCCAAACAAGGAATCAATACGCTTTCTACACGCTTATCCTGGCCTTCGTTTTCGTCCGGTAGCAAGACCCAGGCCACCAACTACCGGCTTATCTGCTTAAGTTTCGGCATCGCATCGCAGCCTGCGAGACCTATTCTGTGAATTTCCGCGCCACTTTACCCATTCAGCCCACAGACACGGCTTGGAGTGACGTCTCGGGTCAGTACCTTGTACCGACGCTAAGTTGATCTACTGTACTTCGATCAAGCGGCGAGAGCTACATTGTAGTTGCCAGTTATAGTTTTACAGACGATATTAACGAGCGTCTCTGCAGTGCTCGGCGTGCTTACATACCTATTCAACCTGCTGTCAAAACCATCCTATCCCCAATGCTAAAAATGTAAAGCGGACGCAAATATACGACAATTTTTGCATATTTGCAAATTTTATGAGCAAAAATCCGCTAAATGTTTGCAGTATTGGAATATTTTTGCTATTTTTGCAACGCAAATCATGTAAACGGCTCGTAATCCGTAATTATAAATGCCGGTGTGCTTGAGAACTTTCCTCAAAACAACATTATGTTACATTTTCAGCAAAAATGCACATATTAAAAAAAATAAAACAACGCACCCGAACGAGTGCGTTGTTTTTTGTATAGAGAGATGACTTACTTCTCGTCTTCGACAGCGGCCTGGGCGGCGGCGAGGCGGGCGATAGGTACGCGGAAGGGTGAGCAGAAAAGAACAACGGTCAGCCATGCATGGCTGACAACTCAACAGGTATAGGTTACTATACGCCATGCATGGTTGACGGCTCTACAGGCACATGATAGCTAATCATAAATGTACAGACGAAACAAGCCACACTACAGATGAATGGACAGAGAAATATCTGATTCGCAAATGTGTTGAGCGAGGGTGTTGAGGTTGTGGAAACGGCTGTACTTTGTGTCGGCGGGGACACCGTTGACTTCGCCGACAACGTCTAACTGCCATGGGGCGAGGATGAGTAGTTTGCCCTGCTCACAAAGCTGGTGGCGGCGGATGGGAGGATTCCACGCAGGTGGAAGAGGTTCAGACTGCAAGTGAATGAGAGGAAGGCCTTCGTCCAAGCAGTCGTTTAGTAGTTGCTGCTCGCCTTTGGAGATACCAGGCGTGACAAGGACTGCACCAGAACGGGCAGCTTGTAGCCAAGTGGCACGTTCGTAAGCGAACTCGGAAGTTGTTTCGTAAGGTGTGCTATAATCGCGGCGGTCGCCATCCATCTGCCAACGGTGGCAGAAGACCTGCTCTTTCCATGGGCAGCGGAGAAGGAAAAGATTGCCATAGGCGGCATAATCCTGACCACCAATAGAGATATGCTGGCGGCGAGTGAACAGATGCGGATAGACGGCACGCATGACTGCGCGGCGAGGGTTATCCTGTACGTAACGGATGATGTTATCCAACTGCCCCTTGCGATAACAGATGGAATCGTCGAAGTTGTCATCAAAGACAGGAGCTGATTCGGGATGCCGGGCGTAGTAGGCTTCGCGCTGGTTGTGTGACATGCGGGAAAGGGGCTTGTCGGGAAGGTCAGCCATGCATGGCTGACAACTCGACAGGGATGTAGAAACGGGAGATGCGGCAGGCGGGCACAGCCGATTGCGAGCTTGGGTGCAGGCGAGCTTGAAGCAACGGATGATCTCACCAAGACCGACATCCATCGGCTGCTCGACGAAGAGGATGCCATGGAAATGGTCGGGCATAACAACCGAACCCAAAGCGCGGATGTCGCGAACTTTGGAATGCTGAATCTCAATCGTATCGAACCACTCGCGCTGGACGGCTTTGCCTAAATCGGAGAGTATGACTTCGGGATTGCGGACATCGTTGTTGAGTTCGCCAAACAAATGTTGGCGATCCTTGACAACGATGGTTATGAGATAAATGCCACGCTCCTTATAATCGTGCCACCAGGCATGCTCGCGATGGGATGAATTGGTCATAAGTTCAAGAGTTAATATAAGGGCGCACCGATTTGATGCGCCCTTATATTTGCTAGACAGTCTGCTTACTTCTCGTCCTCGACGGCGGCCTGGGCGGCGGCGAGGCGGGCGATAGGTACGCGGAAGGGTGAGCA
>JAFSXJ010000001.1 GCA_017444065.1 Paludibacteraceae bacterium
AAGGTGTACGTGTACTGCGCCGTAGCAGGCTTGCTCGGGTCAGCAGGTGCGACAGGCGTTGCGCCGTATTCGTACTTGGCAGAGGCAAGCACTGTCGTGCCGTCCTCGTCCACGAACGTCACGGTATATTTGTTCACCGTGCTGCTGTACGTAGCCCTATACGTAGCATCGCCCGTGACAGTCGTCACCTCAGGCGTCCATCCTGCAAAGGTGTACGTGTACTGCGCCGTAGCAGGCTTGCTCGGGTCAGCAGGTGCGACAGGCGTTGCGCCGTATTCGTACTCGGCAGAGGCAAGCACTGTCGTGCCGTCCTCGTCCACGAACGTCACCGTGTACTTGTTTACCGTGCTGCTGTACGTAGCCGTGTACGTTGCATTACCTGTGACAGTAGCCACCTCAGGCGTCCAGCCTGCAAACGTGTACGTGTACTGTGCCGTGGCAGGCTTGCTCGGGTCAGCAGGAGCAACAGGTGTAGCACCATATTCATGCTCGGCAGAGGCAAGCACGGTTGTGCCGTCCTCGTCCACGAACGTCACTGTGTACTTGTTCACCGTACTACTGTACGTAGCCGTGTACGTTGCATCGCCTGTGACAGTCGTCACCTCAGGCGTCCAGCCGCTGAAAGTGTACGTGTATTGCGCTGTAGCAGGCTTGCTCGGATCAGCAGGCGGTACAGGCATAGCATCGAGCTTCACTTGCGACTGCTGCAAGATGGTCGTCCCGTCCTCATCAACGAACGTAATGGTGTACTTGGGCCGTTGCATGACGGTAAATGTCGCCTGCGTCTCAGCCGTACAGCCGTGCTCACTGGTCACAACATACCGCAAGGTGTGCTCGCCTTCGCCCACGGTGTTCGCGCGGATGAATGAAGTCTGCGTTGTTGCACCGTCGAGGTAGAACTTGCCGCCTGCCGGTGTAGCGTAGCTTGCCAGTTGCACGATGCCCGCATCGGTATAGATAATCGCTGGCAAAGCAAGCACAGGCTCAGGCAACGGGTGAATAACCATCGTCACCGGCTCGCTGGTCACCACAGGCTGCGCAGCGCATGGGTTGTCCGCCGTGAGACGTACCGCCGCCTTGTCGCCATTGGCAAACGCGCTGTACGCGAACGTTGGTGCGGTTGTCGTACCTATCACACGGTTGTTGCACAGCCACTCGTACTGCGGTGTGCCACCGGGGTTGGCAGGCGTAGCAGTCAGTGTCATTTCCGTGCCGACACATACGTTGTTCGTCACGCTCAGCGATACAGTCGGATTGGCACTGCTGTTGACAACTACCTCCTGCGAGTACGTCGCCTCGCACTCTCCGTTCGTAACGGTCAGACTGACTGTATATGTACCTGCCGAAGCATACGTGTAGGTCACGCCGCCGGCATCGGTGTAATCGGTCACGCCGTCGCCGTTCATATCCCATGCGTATGTGGTAGAAGCGTCTGAATTAGCGGTCATGTCTTCGAAATACGTCACTTGTCCCTCGCAAACGGCGTCATTGATAATCTCGAACGCCGGTTCAGCGGTCTTGCACACATCGTAGGTGCGAATGATACTCTCACGTCCGTCAGCTGTAACACGCAGGTGAAGCAGGTGCTTGCCGTTAGTCAGACTTGTAGCGTCCATCGCATAGTTGCTGACGGTTGCCACACCATCGCTCCATGTGAACGGAACAGCGGCCGGAGATGCCTGGTCGTTATCCCACCATGCTTCTACCTTCTCCACCTTCATTTGGGCTTCGATGTCCGCATTCAGGAACGAACGGAAATAGGTCTGACTCCAGTTGCCGCCTTTCTTTACGCGCAGACCTATCCTGTGCCAGCCGTCGGATAGTTTGTCAAGGTTGTTCAGGTTGAACGAGATGGTGCTTGCGTCCGCCGTGAACGGAATAGACGAACCTTTGCCGAAGCCCGGGTCTGTATCTAGGAAGTATTCCGCGGCGGTGATGCCGGTGGAACTGTTGGCATCGGTGTAGAACGCGTAGCGGTAGGTCTGGCTCCAGTTGCCGCCTTTGCGTACACGCATACCTATTGTATGCCAGCCGTTAGCCAAAGCATTCAGATTGTCAAGGCTGAACGTGATGGAACTTGCGCTTGGCGTGAACGGAATGTCCGAACCGTTGCCGAGCCCTGGGTCGCTGTCTATATAGTACTCCGCATCGGTGATGTCGGTTATGGCATGCCCGTTGGTGTAGAACATGTACCGGTAGGTCTGGCTCCAGTTGCCGCCTTTGCGTACACGCATACCTATTGTATGCCAGCCGTAAGCCAATGCGTCAAGGTTGTCCAAGCTGAACGTGATGGAACTTGCGCTTGGCGTGAACGGAATATCCGAACCTTTGCCCAATCCAGGGTCTGTGTCGATATAATACTCCGCATCGGTGATGTCCGTTATGGCATGACCGTTGGTGTAGAACATGTACCGATAGGTCTGGCTCCAGTTGCCGCCTTTGCGTACACGCATACCTATTGTATGCCAGCCGTCGGCCAACGCATTGAGGTTGTCAAGGCTGAAGGCAATCGTGTTGCTGCTCGGCGTGAAGGCGATAGACGTGCCTTTATCCAGTCCGGGGTCATCATCAATGTAGTACTCTGCAGCAGTGATGTCAGTCACGGCATACTCCTCGGAGTAGAACATGTAGCGGTAGGTCTGTGACCAACGCACGTTGTTCCTCGCACGCAACCCCATGGTGTGCCAGCCGTCTGCCAGTGCGCTGGTCGGGATATTTGCCTGAACAGACCCTGCCGCGACTGCCAACGCCGTGGCACGACCAAGACCAGGGTCATTGTCCACCCAGTATTCGGCGCGGTACGATTGCGCTGTAGTTATCTGTATAGTGGTTAACCAAAGAATGCAGAACCACAGCCATCGGCGCCGGAACGGACTGTTATGCTGTGTTAACTGATTCTTATTCATTGCTGCCTGCTACTTTGAAGGATATACTCAGACTGTTGTTGGTTGTGTGCTTGGGCACGTTGATGTCGTACAAGTAGGGCACACCTGCGGGACGGCCGTGCAGTTGGTACGGATGTTCGCCACCGAACGCGCCGCACTCGCCGCCATTGGCATCAGCCGTCTTGGCTGCTGCTCCGGCTTTCACTTGGTAGTACATTGCATCGTCTGTGATGCCTGTTTCGATGTGGCGAGTGAAGGTGTTCTCAATTGTAGCACCGATGGTGTTCTGCGAAACGAAATTGGCATATCTTGCTTCATCGTCTGCCACTGTTGCTGCCGTCATGGATACAACATTGTTCATAATCGGATATTGTGAGGTAAAGGCTTCATCCCGGAAGAAACTGCTGTTGTTCGTGTTGATTAAGATGTTGTTGGTAACAATCGTTTTCAGCGATGTTAAGTAGTCTACTCCGTAATTACTTACACAGATGGTGTTATGGTCAATCACCAGACGTACATCCGGATATGCTATATTGAAGGTGCCTATGATTATGTTCCCTTCTATTGCGCCCGACACCGGCCCAGAGGATAGCCATAAAGTAGATAAATAGTTATTCCGTATTACCAAATCGCTCACTTTGGTGCACTCTAAATAAGCTTTACATCTTTCTATGTAAGCATGTGTGGCACTGGACCAAATACGCAAGTATTCATTACAAACGATGCCTTGAATGGAAATAGAGTCTGCGCTCAGTCGGATGTCATTCAGGAAGATTGCACTTTCTACATCCAGCAAGGTGTTCGTTGACGACTGGAATCCCCAACCCGGACCGATGATGGTGCAGTTCTTATTTGCTGTGTTCTGCTCCGCGCTACCGCGATGAATACCCGGCTCCACATAGATGGTGTCACCTGCGTTGAACTTCGCACTGCCGGTCGCGTCCTTCAAGGTCTGGAAGTCCGCAGTTTCGGGTTGGTCGTAATTCACTCGCCATACTTTGGCGTTGGCGGCAACAGACAGTACAACAGTTGCCGCAATAAGAAAGATTCTTTTCATGTTAAATAATGTTTATTGGGTTGGTTATTCGTTTACAGTGTGTATAAATGATGTTGACAAGGTTTGTCGTTGGCTGGGTTGGTGCTTCACTACCGTTTGCGAATGCAAAGGTACTCAAAAAATCTGACATTTGCAAGCGTCTTGCTAATAAAGTGGTGAAAAATCTATATTTGTCTATATTTTTTTTTCGGCGACAGGTTGCTTATTGCCACTTTACCCCGCTTGTTTGCACTTTCAGGTCTCTCGTTTCATATCCAAAAATCCACAGCGGACAAAAAGATACGAAAAAAAAATGACATATGCAAATAAATTTTGCACAATTCCATTTTTTCAACCAACAATATAAAAAAATCACAAAGTATTTGCATATTTGGAAAAATTGTCGTATATTTGCAGCCGTTTTTTCAGACAACTGTATCGTAAATGAGCAAAAATTTAGTAATTGTAGAGTCTCCGGCTAAGGCAAAGACGATTGAAAAATTCTTAGGCGCAGACTATCATGTGCTGTCGTCACAAGGTCATATACGTGACATCGAGGGCACGGGCAAACGAAATATCGGTATCGATTTTGCGCATGGCTATGCCCCGAACTATGTGCTTGAGCCGTCCAAACTCCATCTGATAGACACTCTCCGCAAGGAAGCCGCCAAAGCCTCAACGGTATGGCTGGCATCCGATGAGGACCGTGAAGGTGAAGCCATAGCCTGGCACCTGAAGGAAGTACTCAAACTCCAACCCGAGCACACGCACCGTATAGCGTTCCACGAGATAACGGAGACCGCTATCAAGGAGGCTATCGCCCATCCGCGAGACATTGATTATAATCTCGTTAACGCGCAGCAGGCGCGACGAGTGCTCGACCGTATAGTAGGTTTTGAGCTCAGCCCCGTGCTGTGGCGCAAGGTGTCTGCCGGCCTGAGTGCAGGACGCGTGCAGTCGGTGGCGGTACGTCTGGTGGTTGAGCGCGAACGAGAGATAGAGCAGTTCGTTCCTGCCGTCCAATACAAGGTGTCGGCAGACTTCACAGGCAAGGACAACCAGGGGGCAAAGGTAACCCTCCACACCGAGCTTAACCACCGTTTTGCTACGGAAGAGGAGGCACGCGCGTTCCTCATGAGCTGTGCGGACACGACCTTTACCATCCAGTCGATACAGAAACGCCCCGTACGCCGCACGCCGGCACCGCCGTTCACCACCTCGCTCCTGCAGCAGGAGGCGGCACGCAAACTGCGTTTCCCCGTCTCAAAGACCATGCGTCTGGCACAATCGCTCTACGAGGCGGGACATATAACCTACATGCGTACAGACTCGGTCAACCTCTCCTCGCTTGCCATCGGGACAGCCAAGAAGCAGATCATCGAAACCTATGGCGCAGAGTACCACAAATCACGCCAGTACCACACCACGTCCAAAGGTGCACAAGAGGCGCACGAAGCTATCCGTCCGACCTATATCAACCACGTTACAGCCGGCAGCAGCGAGGATGAGCGCAAACTCTACGACCTTATCCGCAAACGCACGCTCGCCTCGCAGATGGCGGATGCCGAACTGGAGCAGACGCGCATAGAGATAACCGCACAGGACTCACCCTACCTGTTTGTAGCCAGTGGCGAAGTGGTGCTGTTCGACGGATTCATGCGCGCATACGTGCAGTCCGCCGACGATGACGCTGAGCAGGAAAGCAGTGGCTTGATGCCACCTATGGACGAAGGTGCAGCACTGAAGTTGGACAAGTGCGTATCACGCGAGAGTTTCACCACTCCGCCGTCACGTTACAACGAGGCAACACTCGTCAAGAAGATGGAGGAATTGGAAATCGGACGTCCGTCCACCTACGCTACCATTATCGAGACTATTCAGGCGCGCGATTATGTGCACCGGGGCAACGTAACCGGTACCAAACGCACCTATACCACCCTGACGCTGAAGAACGGTGTCATCGCTGAAAAGAAGCAGCAGGAGAACATCGGTGCAGAGTCGCAACGTCTGCTGCCGACTGACCTTGGACGACTGACCAACGACTTCCTCGTTGAGCAGTTCCCTGCTATACTCAGTTACGATTTCACCGCAAAAGAGGAGCAGAACTTCGACCGTATTGCCGAAGGCAAAGCCGACTGGACAAAGGTCGTGGATGCGTTCTACAAGACCTTCCATCCGCTCATCGACAAAGTGCCTACAGGCAAGATTGCCGGACGTTCGCTCGGCATCGATCCGCAGACGGGCGAGGAGGTGATAGTCCGCATAACGAAGAACGGGCCGTGTGTACAGATTGGTAACACCGAGGGCGAGAAACCACGGTTCGCATCACTGCAGAAAGGACAGTCAATCTTCACGATCACCCTTGACGAGGCATTGCAACTGTTTGACCGCGCATTACCAATCACCCTGGGTGACTACCAAGGCGACGAGGTAGTGGTGGCAGACGGCAAGTACGGACCGTACGTACGCATCGGTAAGACCTTTGCCTCACTGCCCAAGGGGGCTGACCCCTTCAGCATGACACTCGAGGATGCCGTTGAGCTCGTCGAGCAGAAGCAGAACGCCTCGCTGCCTATCCATGATTGGGGAGACATCAAGGTGCTGCGCGGACGCTTCGGTGCGTACATCAAACAGGGTGAAACGAACTATCGTATTCCTAAATCGACCGATGTTGAGCATCTGACCAAGGACGATGCGATAGCCCTCATCCAGGCGGCACCCGCAGAAACAGAAGCGAAGAAACGCTTTGTGCGTCGCCGGAGCAAATAGCTGCTATGGCACTGCATAACGAGATAGGACACCTGGGCGAGAATGCCGCGTGCGAGTATCTGGTGCAACACGGATACAGGATTCGCGAGCGCAACTGGCGACTCGGGAACATTGAGATTGACATCATTGCCGAAAACAAGACCTCCATCGTTTTTGTGGAAGTAAAGACCCGCACAACAACCTTTGCAGGTGTCAATCCTGAGCTGTACGTGGATGAGCATAAGCGTAGATTCATGACCGTCGCGGGAAACGCATACCTCAAGCAGAACCGGATAGACAAGAACCTGCAGTTTGACATTTGCGGCATCCTATGGGACAGTGCGACAAACGCGCCCAAAGAGATACATTATTACGAGGACGCTTTCAGTCCTAAACTGCGCACAAGAAACGCCAACTCATTCAACGGACAATGGCGGTGGCATCGCCGCTAACCATGCCAATGGCTGACTTTGAATATGATATTATCGTTGTAGGTGCAGGCCACGCAGGTTGCGAGGCTGCTTCGGCTGCGGCACGTCTTGGCAGTCGCACACTGCTCATCACCATGGATATGAATACCATCGGTCAGATGAGTTGCAATCCTGCCGTTGGTGGCATAGCTAAGGGGCAGATTGTCAGGGAGATTGACGCGCTTGGCGGACAGATGGGTATCGTTACGGACCGCTCCGCCATCCAGTTCCGCATGCTCAACAAGAGCAAAGGACCCGCCATGTGGAGTCCGCGAAGCCAGAGCGACCGCAAGCAGTTCATACAGCAGTGGATACGCTGCCTCACAACTACCGACAACTTATCCGTCTGGCAGGATGAGGTCGTTCGCCTAATCATTGACAACCAGTCTGTTGCGGGCGTTGAGACGCGTCTGGGAGTGCTGTTCAAGGCGCAGGCGGTCATACTGACCAATGGTACGTTCCTTTCCGGACTGCTTCATTTCGGGCGCACACAGATACCCGGAGGACGCATTGCCGAGAAAGCCAGTGTAGGACTGACGGAGCAATTGGTTGCTCTTGGTTTCACTTCTCACCGCATGAAAACAGGCACGCCGGCTCGTTTGGACAAGCGCAGCATTGATTTCTCAGCCATGCAGGAGCAACAGGGTGACCTTACAGAGGAGAAGTTCAGTTATCTGCCTTCCGTGCATCGCGAACTCAAGCAGATGAGTTGCTTTATCACCTACACCAATCCTACCACACACGATATACTCCGCCGTGGACTGCCTGACTCCCCGTTGTACAATGGCCAGATACAGAGTATAGGTCCCCGTTACTGCCCGAGTATAGAAACGAAGATAATCACCTTTGCCGACAAGGACCAACACCAGCTCTTCCTGGAGCCCGAAGGAGTGGATTCTAATGAGTATTATGTCAACGGTTTCAGTTCGTCTATGCCCTGGCAGGTTCAGCTCGAAGCTCTGCACAGCGTTCGCGGACTGGAGCATTGCGTGATGTATCGCCCGGGCTATGCCATCGAGTATGACTACTTCGACCCTACCCAACTCCATCAGACCTTGGAGACCAAACTTATCCGTAACCTCTTCTTTGCCGGGCAGATTAATGGCACGACAGGATACGAGGAGGCGGCAGGTCAAGGTATAGTTGCAGGCATCAACGCTCATCAGAACATTACGAACGGAAAGCCGTTGATATTGTCACGTGACGAGAGTTATATCGGCGTACTCATCGACGATTTGACGCACAAAGGCGTGGATGAGCCCTACCGTATGTTCACCTCGCGTGCTGAGTATCGCATCCTGCTTCGTCAGGACAATGCCGATGAGCGCCTGACCACTCTGTCCTACAATCTTGGTCTGGCTGATGCCGAGCGCTATCGACTCTATTGCTACAAGCAAGAGGTCAAGCAGCGCATCGTTCATTACTTGCAATCGACATCCTCTGCAACGCCCGTCTTCCGCTCGCTCCTTGAGCAGCAAGGCTATGCAGCCACTTCCGCTCACGGCTCGCTTCATGACATGCTTATGCGTCCGAACATCAATCTGCAGGATATAATTGCCATTGATGGTTCGCTAGCAGAGATTATCTCCTCTCTCCCGAACCGTCAGAATGAGATAATCGACAGTGTCGAGATTGACATTAAATACAGCGGCTACATCGCTCGCGAACGACTCGCTGCCGATAAGCTTCGCCGGCTTGACACGATAAAGATACCTGCCGGTTTCCGTTATGGCGAACTGCAATCTCTCTCTACCGAGGCGCGCCTAAAGCTTACAGCCCTGCAGCCCAAGACCATCGGCGATGCTTCGCGTATACCCGGCGTTAGCCCGAACGATATTAGCGTGCTCCTTGTGCTGTTGGGCAGATGAGGCAATATGCCATGCGATAAGAACAGAATGTTTCACGTGGAACAAATAGTGTTTTAGAATAATCGAACGCTTAACAATATGACTTTAGAACAACTTAAGAAGGACGTACGCAACGTGCCTGACTTCCCGAAAAAGGGAATCCAATTCAAGGACATCACGACCATCATTGCCGATCCCGGGGAACTGCGCTTCATGCGCGACCGGCTGGCTGCCATCTACCGCGGCAAAGGCATCACTAAGGTGGTGGGCATCGAGTCGCGCGGGTTCATCCTGGCGCCGGCGCTGGCTATGGAGCTTGGTGCGGGGTTTGTGCCTATCCGCAAGCACAACAAGTTGCCGGCAGAGACCATAGAAGTCAGCTATGAGAAGGAGTATGGTACTGACACCATCCAGATTCACAAGGATGCCCTCTCGCCGGATGATGTGGTGCTTATTCATGACGACATCCTCGCCACGGGCGGCTCTATGCTGGCTGCTGTTGAACTGGTGCGCAAACTGGGCGTCAAAAAGATATATGTCAACTGTCTCATCGAACTGGAAGGGCTGAATGGAAAGGCATTCCTGGCTGCACATGGCGTGGATGCTGAATGCCTTATGGGCATAGAGGTTGACGAGTAACCTATGAGCGCCAGAGGCGAACATATTGCCCTGCTCCTCCAGCGCCTGCCGGAGCAACCGGGAGTATATCAGTACCTCAATAGTGAGGGAACGGTTATCTATGTGGGCAAGGCCAAGAACCTCAAGCGGCGCGTAAGCAGTTATTTCAACAAAGATCAGGCGTCGCTCAAGACGCGCCAGCTCGTCGCACATATAGCCGACATCAAATATGTGGTGGTCGGCAGTGAGCAGGACGCATTTCTGCTGGAGAACAATCTGATCAAGCAGTATCAGCCTCACTACAATATCCTGCTCAAGGACGGCAAGAGCTATCCGTATATCTGTATCACGCGCGAGGCGTACCCGCGCATCTTCAAGACCCGCCAAAAGGACAAGCGTGGCGGGGAGTATTTCGGACCGTACAGCTTTGCTAATGCAGCGGATGCGGTGCTCGAACTCATTCATAAGCTATATCCTGTCCGCACCTGCAATACACCCATGACGGCTGAAGGGGTGCAGAAGGGTAAGTACAAGGTCTGCCTCAAGTACCACATCAAGAAGTGCTGTGGCATATGTGAGCAGCGTGTGTCTGCAGAGCAGTACGACGAATATATTCGTTCTGCCAAGCAGATTATCCGTGGCGATGCGCACGAGATAAGCCGGCAACTAATGGAGCAGATGCAACAACTCTCTGCCCGGATGCGTTACGAGGAGGCGGAACGTGTCAAGCAGCAGTATCTGCTCGTGGAGAAGTTCCGCTCAAAAACGGTAGTGACCAATACTTCCATCAGCGAACTGGACGTGTTCGGCTATGATGAGCAGGACGACCAGATATATATCAGCATGCTGCATGTGCACAATGGCAGTATAGTGCAGGGACGTACGCTGGAGTGCAAACGCAAATTGGATGAAAGCAAGGAAGAGCTGCTTGCACAAGGCATAACAGCACTCCGCGAACTGCTTGAGAGCACAACCAAGGAGATACTCGTTCCGTTCCTACCGGACTTTGTGGGCGAGGATATACGCATCAATATTGCCACAAGCGGTGACCGCAAGAAACTTCTTGCTCTCGCTGAGCAGAATGTGCACCAGTACAAAGCCGACCGCTTGAAGCAGGCTGACAAGCTCAATCCGGACCAACGGGCAGTTCGCATTTTGACCGAACTGCAGAAACTAATCGGTTTGCCGGTACTGCCAATGACAATTGATGCGTTCGACAATTCCAGCATTCAAGGCTCAAGCGCTGTTTCAGCGTGCGTGGTGTTCAAGAAGGCCAAGCCCAGCAAAAGCGATTACAAGCGCTTTGAGATAAAAGAAGTAGTCGGACAAGACGATTACGCCAACATGCGTGAGGTGGTAAGACGACGGTACCAACGGATGATTGATGCCGGTGAGAAGCTGCCCGACTTGATAGTAGCTGACGGTGGCATCGGACAAATGCACGCCATACGTGAGGCGGTGGAAGAGCAGTTAGGATTGTCAATCCCCATCGCCGGACTGAAGAAAGATGACAAGCATCGCACGCAGACTTTGCTATACGGCTTCCCTCCGATGGAGTTCGGCATGCCTGTCACGAGTGAGACCTTCCGACTGCTCACCCATATACAGGATGAAGTGCATAGGTTTGCCATCACGTACCATAAGCAAAAGCGAAGCAAGCAGCAGATTCATAGTGAACTCGATGATATTCAGGGAGTTGGTCCTGTCATAAAGAAAAAGATTCTCCAACATTTCGCTTCTGTCCGTCGCGCTGGTTCAGCAGAAATGACTGAGTGGGTCGATTTGCTCGGAACTGCCAAAGGGACAATGCTTTACGAGTATTTTCAGTCAAAAATAACGCGCTGAGATTTGTGTGAAAATCATGAACATGATAACTTATACACTCCAAAAATCTGAAAATTCCGCTCTTTTGCTGCTAAATGAGCAGGGACAGGCAGTCAGTGCCCTCGATGTGCTTAGGTTGGCTGAGCCGCATCGCGTGTTTGCCTTCGATGGTCAGATGGGTGCCGGTAAGACTACATTCATCAAGCAGCTCTGCCAAGAGATGGGTACAACCGATGTGGTCAACAGTCCGACGTTTGCCATCGTCAATGTGTACGATGTTACCCGACCCTGTCAGGGCGAGGTATATCATTTCGACTGCTACAGGCTGAAAGATATCCGTGAGGCGATGGATTTCGGAGCGGAGGAATATCTCTACTCCGGCAATTACTGCTTCATCGAGTGGCCGGACAAGATTGAGCCGATCCTGCCCGACGATACGGTTTATATCCGCATCACTCCCCAAGCTGATGGCATACGACTGCTGACGATTGACAATTTGTAACAATTTTGCACTTTCTTGGCAGTCGATTTGCAAATATCAAAATAAAATCGTATCTTTGCAGTCACAAATATATAAGTATGATAGAAGTTAAGGACATATACAAGTCTTTCGGCAGTCTGCGCGTACTGCAAGGCGTATCGCTCACGATTGAGAAAGGCGAGATAGTTGCTATCATCGGCAAGTCCGGTGCAGGCAAGACGACTTTGCTGCAGATCATCGGCACGTTGGACAAACCCGATAGTGGCAGTGTGCTGATTGACGGGACGGATATGTTGCACTTGAAGGAGGCTGCATTGGCGGAGTACAGGAACAAGCATATAGGTTTTATCTTCCAGTTCCACCAGCTCCTGCCGGAGTTTACAGCGTTGGAGAATGTGATGATGCCCGCATTGATTCATAAGGACGACGAGCGCGAGGTGCGTACGCGCGCACAAAACCTGCTGACAGACCTCGGTCTGGCGGAACGCATGAATCATAAGCCCAACGAACTCAGCGGCGGCGAGAAGCAGCGCGTGGCTGCTGCACGGGCGATGATGATGAGCCCGGATGTGATACTTGCCGACGAGCCTTCGGGCAGTCTGGATGAGGCGAACAAACATGAACTCCACGCCTTGCTGCAGGATATGCGCAGCCGCTTCGGACAGACGATAGTTATCGTCACCCACGACAAGGAGCTGGCTGCTATATCGGACAGGATAATTGAACTGAAAGACGGAAAAGTGGTCAATGGTTAACACAGGCAGGATATTTTGGCTGACGGCGGCGTGTCTGCTTGTCATGGCGGGCTGTCATCCCAAGCGGCAGTATTACCCGCGCACGATGCCCGAACGGACAGTGGAGATTATCCGCTTCGATTCAGCATTGCTGTCTATCCGTGCCGACCATGCCGCCGATGATGTGCAGGCGCTCTATGATACATATCCTGCGTTCATGCCGACCTTTGCCGAGCAGGCGTTGGGTGTGAATGCGATGGATACCGATTACTTGGCAGAAGCATTTCCGCTATTCATCAGCGATACGCTGTATGGTTTTAGTAAGACGAACCAACTCGTGCTGGAGACCTTTGCCGACATGCGCGGCATCCGGCAGGAACTGTCGCAGGCGTTCACCCGGTTGGCGTACCTCTATCCGGAGATTTCCGTACCGCAGATATACACCTTCGTGAGTGGCTTCAATGCCTCGGTGCTGTTCCTTGAGGATGGCAATATGGGCATAGGGCTCGATATGTACCTCGGCAGCGATTATCCGTATTACAATCAGGTGGTGTATAACTACCAGAAGCAGACCATGCGCAAGGAGTGTATCCCCGGTGATGTGGTCAGCGGATACCTGTTCATGCACTTCCCCTATGCAAGCACCAAGAGCCGCCTGATTGACAACATGCTCTATCGAGGCAAGTTGATGTACGTCTGCTCCACCCTGCTTGACGAGCCGGATTTCGAGGTTATGGGCTACACCAGGGAGCAATGGCAGTGGTGCGAGCGGTACGAACGGCAGGTGTGGAACCGTATGATGGACAAACGCGACCTGTTCAAGACCGAACAGATGCTCCTTACCTCCTACCTCAACGACGGACCGTTCACCAGCGAGATATCGCAGGAGGCTCCGCCGCGCATAGGAACATGGATTGGCTGGCGCATCGCTGAAAGCTACATGGAGCATCATCCGGAAGTCAGTCTGCAGCAGCTCATCGCTAACAACGACGCAGAACAAATCCTCCGCGATAGTTACTACAAACCATAACCCTCAGCCAAATTTGGCTGACCCCGACAGCACAATGAACAGATCCGATTTTCCCATATTAGACCAACAGGTGCACGGCCGACCGCTCGTGTACTTCGACAACGCAGCCACCTCACAGAAGCCGCAGTGTGTGATGGATGCTATCACTGAGGCGTACACCACTTGGAATGCCAATATCCACCGCGGTACGCACCACCTCAGCCAGCTCGCCACTGCCAAGCACGAAGAGGCACGAACCACTCTCGCTAAATTCATCGGCGCCGAACATAGCCGCGAGATACTCTTCACACGTGGCACAACCGAAGGACTGAACATGCTCGCCTTCTGCTTCGGCGAGGCGTTCATCCATGAGGGCGACGAGATTATCGTCTCCGCTCTGGAGCACCACTCGAACATCGTCCCTTGGCAGATGCTCTGCGAGCGCAAACATGCAGTGCTCCGCGTCATACCGCTCAATCAGGATTTGACAATCGATTTATCAGCGTTCAAACAGCTTTTGAACACCCGCACCAAACTGGTCAGCGTAGCACACGTCAGCAACGTGCTCGGCATCATCAATCCCGTTGAGGAGATAATCCGCATCGCACATGAGCATGGTGTACCCGTCTGCATCGACGGTGCACAGTCCGCGCCGCATCTGCCCGTCAACGTACGCACTTTGGATTGTGACTTCTTCGTCTGCTCCGCCCATAAGATGTACGGACCCACAGGTATCGGTCTGCTCTATGGCAAGCAGCAATGGCTGGAGCAGTTACCACCGTATCAGGGCGGTGGCGAGATGATCGAGCATGTACGCTGGTCGGGCACTACCTACAACGAGCTGCCTTACCGCTTTGAGGCAGGCACACCCGACTATGTAGGTTCGTATGCCTGGGGCGTAGCGGCACAATACATGCAGGACTGCGGCATCTCATCCATCGCTGTACATGAGCAGGAACTCACCGCCTACGCCGAGCAGCAGCTCTCGCAGATAGCCGGCGTTCGCATCTACGCCGCCGCACAACCCAAAACCGGTGTCCTCTCATTCAATATCTACGACGCCAACGGTAAGCTCATTCACCCGTTCGACCTTGGCGCCCTGCTCGACCAGCAAGGCATAGCTGTCCGCATCGGACACCACTGCGCCGAGCCGCTCATGGACCACCTCGCTATCCCCGGCACCGTCCGTATATCCTTCGCTCTCTACAACACTCGCGAGGAGATTGACCTGTTCATTGCTGCATTGCAGCGTGCGATCAAGATGTTAGCGTAAATTATGTTCAGACGTTGGGCATATATCGTCTTGCTGTGGCTGGCAATCGTGCCGGTATATGGTTTTCGCATTGTGTCATACAATGTCGAAAACCTTTTTGATTGTACGCCTGACAGCCTGCACGACGACGGTGAGTTTACGCCCGATGGGTTGCGGTATTGGACGCCGGCACGCTACTACCTCAAGCGCGAACACATAGCCCGCACCATTGCCAATATCGGCGGATGGGACGGTGTGGCGATAGTCGGGTTGTGCGAGGTGGAGAACGAGCAGTGCGTCCGCGACCTGTGCAGGCAGAACCTTGGCAACCTGCCCTACTCGTATATCCATTTTGACAGTCCTGATGTGCGCGGCATTGATGTAGCGATGCTCTACCGTACTGACCTTTTCCGATTGCTTGAAACCTACCCTATCCGTGTACCTGTTGCCGAGGGCGAACGTCCCACACGCGACATCCTCTATGCCTCGGGCACGATGCCGGAGGGCGACACCTTGCATGTGTTTGTCTGCCACCTGCCCAGTCAGTTGGGCGGCGCATCGATCGCTTCGTCTCTGCGTCGGCGCGCGAAGCAGACTGTGGCTGCACACACGGACAGTCTGCTACGCCTCAATCCGCAGGCGCGGATAGTAGTCATGGGCGATATGAATAGCGCGCCGCAGCAGGATATATATGGTATGACTAACCTTATGTCAGCCAAAGAGAAACAGGGTTTAGGTACATACAAGTATCAGGGAGTATGGAGCTGTATCGACCAGTTCTATGTGTCCGCCGCACTGGCTGACACCGTACAGGCAAGCATCTATGATGCGCCGTGGCTGCTCACAGCCGATGAGAGTTACACGGGCTACAAACCTTACCGCACGTACAACGGCTATCAGTACCAGCCTGACGGTTACTCCGACCACCTGCCTATCGTACTGGATATACCTTCCGAGGCAGAGAACATCATGACCGGCGTACCTCTGACAAGCATCATCGAGGATATCTACTCGCAAATAACCGAGGATGCTGCCAACGGCACCGATCAGGACTTTGAAACCCTGTCGGAGGACTTGCTCGCCAAGACGAGCACTCCCGTAACGCTCAACAGCGACGACTACGATGCACTGGCTGAACTGCCGATGCTGAGTGAGGAGCAGGTCAGTGCTATACTACTGAAAGCGCGCGACCTGCCGTTCAACAGCCTGTACGAACTGCAGCTCGTTCGCGGACTGAAGGACTATGAGATACGCAACCTGCTGCCGTTCGTTGAGGTCGGTCAGCCGCAGCGCGAACCGTTCTACTGGCGTGAATTGGCTGCCTATGGTCGGCACGAGATAAGCCTGCGCACCGATGTCAGGAACATTGAAGCCTACACCGGTACCGACCCCATATATATCCAGGCGAAGTACGGCTATGCCTACAAGCGGAAAGTGGCAGCCGGTGTGACCGTTCGCCGTCCCGCAGGCGGCGAGTGGTCCGACCTGCAGTACGGCGGATACAACCAGCTCAGCAATGTAGGTTGCCTCAAGCGTCTGGTGGGCGGCTGCTATCAGGCACGTTTCGGACAGGGACTGGTGACCAACCATTTCTTCCACACCGGCAAGAGCAGCCGTGTGATGCAGATGGGCAATGACCGTCCGGGACTGAGCAAGGTCTCCTCCGCCGGCAGCGAACGTTACCAGGGCATCGGTGCCACATTCACGGCAGGCAAGCATACGGAGGTCAGCGGCTGGTACTCGGTCGATAACAACAAGGTCTGGCACCACGTCATCGGTGCCAACGTCAGCATGAACTTCAGCCGGCTACGTGTCGGTATAACCGTAATGGAGCATCTCTACTCCGACTCATTGCCGGTGCGTAACGCGTACTACAATCAGGCATATTTCCGTGGCAAGCATCAGTGTATTATTGGTGCGGATTTCAAGTACACATTCCGCTGGTTGCAGTTGTTCGCCGAGGCTGCTGCATCGGAGAACAGCAACTGGGGCTACGGTGCCATAGCCGGACTCCGTCTCACACCGCTGCCGGATCTGGGGCTGGTGGCGCTCTACCGTTACTACTCGCCCATGTTCGACAACCGGTTTGGTTACGCGTTCTGCGAAGGTTCGCGTCTCGGCGACGAACAGGGCGGCTATTTGGGTGTGGAATACAAGGGGTTCAGGCGTTGGCGCCTGTCCGCCTACGGCGATGTATTCCACTTCAAAGGACCGAAGTACGGCATCCGCGAGTCGGGAACGACGGGTTTTGAGGTGTTGGGTCAGGCGGAGTACCTCGGTTCGCGCAGCACCGTCATGCTGCAACTGCGCAGCCGCACCAAGGGCAACGAGCGCACCCATCGTGCACGGGCGGAATATGCCTATAACACGGGCGGCTGGCGTTTTCGCACGCGCGCCGATGCCTCGCTGGTGCATGGTACGGACGCCTCGCAGCCCCTCACCTGCGGAGTGAGTGCCATGCAGGATATAGAGTATCATATCCGTGCCATACCGATGGTCATCCAGCTGCGGCTGCAGGGCTTTGATGTGCAGAACTGGGCGAACCGCATCTACACTTACGAGAACGATGTGCTCTATGCCTTCAGCATCCCTGCCACTTACGGCTTGGGCGGACGATGGTACCTGAATATGCGCTATAGGATAACCGAACAACTGTCTCTATACGCCCGCGTGAGCGAGACAATCTATCATCCGTCGTGGGCAACACTCAAGTCCCGTCCGGTAAGCAAGACGGATATACATATCCTGCTGCGCGCACACATGTAACAACAGATAAATGTTCCAATTACGTAACTTTTCGTGGTAAATGTTTGCTAATGTCAAATATTTTTAGTACCTTTGCCGAAAATTTTCAAACAATGACCACTATCATTCTCAAGCCCCGTAAGGAAGAGTCCGTCCTGCGTTTCCATCCTTGGGTGTTCAGCGGCGCTATAGCGCGTATCATCTTGGATGCCGATCATCGTGCCTCTGAGCCCGATGAAGGCGAACTGGTGCGCGTGCTCAGTGCCGACCGGCAGGTGCTTGGTGTCGGGCATTGGCAGGTCGGCTCGATTGCTGTACGGCTGCTTGCCTTCAAGACCGATGAACTGCCTGCTACGTTCTGGCACGACCGCATCGCGGCGGCGTATGCCATGCGCCAACGGCTCGGGCTGTTGCGACCCGACAACAACATCTACCGCCTTATCCACGGCGAAGGCGACATGCTCCCCGGACTGGTGGTGGATGTATATGGCACGACGGCTGTTGTGCAGGCGCACTCCGTAGGCATGCACCTGCATCGGCAAGAGATTGCAGAGGCTGTCGTGGCGAATGTACCCGAAGTGGAGGCGGTGTATAATAAGTCCGACGACACACTGCCCTTCAAAGCTCAGATTGATGGCGATAAGGCAGGTTGGCTCATACCGCCATCCAAAGTGAGCGACCAATATTGGGCGCTTGAAAACGGTATCGAGGTACGTATCGACTGGCTGACCGGACAGAAGACGGGTTTCTTCATCGACCAGCGTGAGAACCGTGCGCTCGTCGAACGCTACGCTGCCGGCAAAACGGTGCTGAACATGTTCTGTTACACCGGAGGATTCTCGCTCTACGCCTTGCGTGGCGGTGTCAAACTCGTGCACTCCGTCGATGTCAGTCAGAAAGCCATCGACCTCGTCAACGCCAACGTGGCGCGTAACTTCCCCGACTGCACCAATCACCGTGCTGTGGCAGCGGATGCTTTCGACTACCTGAGTGAACAGCTGGCAACAGGGCAGCAGTTTGACTTGATTATTCTTGACCCTCCTGCCTTTGCCAAGCACCGTGATGTTGTCAGGAATGCTTTGCGCGGCTATCAGCGCATCAATGCCAAGGCGATTGAGATGATTCGTCCGGGCGGTATCCTGTTCACGTTCAGCTGCTCACAGGCAGTGGACAAGGAGGCTTTCCGCCTCGCGGTGTTCAGTGCTGCCGCGCAGACAGGTCGCAGGGTACGCATCCTGCATCAGCTTCATCAGCCGCAGGACCACCCCGTCAACATCTACCACCCCGAAGGAGAGTACCTGAAAGGCTTGGTCCTCTACGTGGAATGATGCAGCCGTTTCTCCTCTGTTGTTCCCTTCTCGCGGCTATTCCCGCGAGTCTTTGTGTCCTTTGCTCGGCGTTTCCAACGTCGAGTTTTCCCCCGATTCCGCGTAAAATCGCATTTTTCTGTATGTTTTTCGTAAAAAAATACATACGGCTCTTGCATTTTTCATTTTTATTTTGTACCTTTGCATCGCAGAATGAATATTCTGTGGGATTCACCTGCGCCGGCTCACTTTGTGTGAGAGGGTTAGAGGGGATTCTTTACATATTGAAATAGCGTTTATTGACGTTTTGCGTTCTACAACTTGAAACTTCGCAACTTTCAACCAGAACCAGATCCATTACGTACAAGTGAACGCCTATGGGTATGACTATACCCTGCTTTGTCTTATAGGGCAAAGCAGTTCGTCATATCGGCGTAGGTTTCATTGTTGTTTATTTGGTTCTCAGGCAATGCGAAGGCCTCAAGTTGTGAGTAAGCAACATGAGGTCTGCGCTTTCTTTATGTGCATATGTGTCACCAAATATATATTATTATGGATTGTGTGCACGCGCGTGTAAAGAGGTTGAAATTTCGGGTCAAAAAGGTCGGAAAAAGTGAGTAAACCCTAGGAAAACTCCTACTCCATTCCTCTCCGATTCCTTCTGGCCCCGCCTTAGCCGAGAGGATAAAAAAGAAATAGATACATGGAGGATGCCGAAAAGCCACAAGTGAGTAGGTAAACAAAAAACAGAAACAACCATGTCAATGAAATCGTTATTGCTGATGCTTGTTTTATATGCATCATTATGTACGCTCCATGCCCAAGAAGCACCTTTCAACAATGCGGAAGAAGTACCTGTTCCGTGTTTGCAAGAGTCATTCGACACCGAAGATGCCGTTGCAGCATGGGGCGTAGGAAAATCAACAGACAGGCGTGAGTCGGCGATGTTAGCCATACAAGATGCAATCGCTATTATTGCGCAACGTTTTCACATTAACAGTACCGCAATTGAACCATATGCCAATCAATGGTGCCGGACAACATCTATTAATGCAAATAATGAATGTGTGACATATGTCAGCATTCATGTGCCGAAAACAATTATATATAATGCCATATCAGTTGGAAAATAAATTATAAGGAGTATGCCGAAAAGCCAAGTGAGTAGGCAAAAATCTAAAATTAACAAAACAATGAAAAGATTTATGTTATTAGCTACGGTAGTAGCAATGTCATTCGTTTTGGCCATGCCTATGCAAGCCCAAACTCGCAAAGAAAAGAAACAAGCTCAAAAGGAGCAGTGGGAAAGAGAACAGCGTCAGAAAGCAGAAGAAGATGCCCTCCGTCACCAAATGCGTATGGACAGTCTTAAAAACGCTCAAGCTGAGCAAGCAGCTGCTACGGCTAAGGCTAAAGCTGATCAAGCAAAGAGAGACGCTGAAGCTGAAATCATCCGTCAGCAGCAATTGGTTGCAGAGATGCCGTGTCAATCGTATGATGATGCTGATTGGTTCTACGCTACAGGAGTGAAACGCTTTAAGCCCAATCAGATCAACTTAACTCCAACAACATTGTTGCGTTCCACCCGCCAACAACTATTACAAAAGTTACAAGGCAAGTATCAGCAAGTTATTGATGATTATTTTGATCAGATGGAAACGGAGGACGGCGAATATGCACGTCAGCATATTGAGAGTGCAGGCCGTCAGGTTATCAACCAGTTGATAAACGAGACGTATGAGGTATGTCGCAAACAAACGCAGTTGGCAGATGCTGAAGGCTACTATACAATGTACATGGCCATAAAGGTGAGTAAAAAAGAAGTTATCGAAAAAACTATTGATAAGATTTCAGACGATCAAGAGATGAAAACACGTTTTAATGAGAAGAAATTCCGTGACAGTGCTTTCAAAGTTTTTGAAGAGGAGAACAAGAAAGAGTATGAGGAATACAAACAACAATAACATCTAAAATCCCAACAACAATGAAAACTATTAAAATTGTAACCGTTTTGACGGTTTTAATCTGTAGTATGCTTGCGGTTAAAGCACAAACACCACAAGAAAAAAGATTGGCAGAACTACAAGCCAGACAACAACTTGACAAAGGCGCATATGAAACGCAATGTACCATATACGACGATGACCAATGGTATACCGCTTTTAATCAAAAATTAGGAGAAGAAGGTGACCCTCAATTGGCAAATAGTCTTCTGCGAACATGCCAAGAACAACTTCGCAACAAGTTGGCAGGAAAAGTACAACAGATAACGACTGCCTATTTTGATCAAATGGACATAAATGGCAAGAGTTCTGCTGCTGAACATATCGAAGGAGCAAGCCAGATTGCAGTAGAACAATTTATTAATGAGACTCGTGAGTATTGCCGTAAACAAACAATCTCTTATGACCATGAAGGAAAAATAGTGTTGTATATGGCTATTCGTGTAAAAAAATCAGACATACTTCAGGTAATGGATGAAGCTATCAAAAATGATTCGGAAGCGAAAGTTCGCTACAATGAAAAGAAGTTTAGAGAATCCGCTTTCAAAGTGTTTAATGAAGATAAACCTCAAAACGATTAAGTCATGAAAAAGATAATATTATTTCTTTTTGTAATTATGCTTTCTCCGCTTGTGTTCGCTCAAGCGGAGAAAGCAAAGCCAGATTGGGCGGCTCATCCTGTTCATTATGAAGGGCAGATTTCGAAAGTCGTTACCATAAGCGAATATGGCACCACAAAGGAAAACACCAAATCTCGTGCTTTCAAGACATTAGAAGATGGCGGTCGCAGACTCAATGACGGTTATCGAATAATCGAGGAATATTGGGAATATAAGGGAGATTGGGCTTATGGCTATTTTCTGGTCCAAATTAGTAATGACCTCTCATGTACAAAATGGGAAAACGTGGATATGAATACCACTAAATATCCATTCTCTGCTCGTTGCTTTGTACCTGGTATGGCTCAAATTTATAAAGGTACTAAAGTGAAAGGTGGACTTATTATTGGTGGAGAAGCTCTTGGCGTAGTAGGAATTGTAACCTGTTATAGCATGAAAGCTTCGTATGAGAAACTGATGTTGGAAGATCCGAAACACAAAGCAACTTATAGCCAAAATGCTGATATGTGGCAAAACATTGGTATAGGCTGTATAGCATTTACTGCAGCCGTTTATATCTATAACGTTATTGATGGCGCTATCGCTCCTGGTAAACCTCATGTTCAGATTGGCTCAAAAAGTTATGATGTGGCATTCGCCCCAATGGCAACACCTCATGGTGATTTTGGTCTTGCAATGCAAGTGAAATTTTAACAATTAAAAATTTATCTATATGAAAAAAATCATTATTATGGCAATGATTTGCATGCCAATTCTTCTCAGTTCATGTGCAAAAACTGTTGTTGACACAGGTGTTACCATTTATGGTACCGTTTATGATGCAACTACATTCAGCCCTATTCAAGGCGCAATGCTTACCCTTCAGCCCAGTGGTAGAAGTTGCTACACTGGCAGCGATGGAGCATTCAATTTTGAAGAAGATTTGGATCCGCTGCAGTATACGATTACAGCGCAAGCAGATGGCTATCGTACAGACCGGAAAACCGTAAAACTCACTCCTGGTGAGAGTTCTGAAGTCACATTTGCTTTGAAAAAGGAATAATTTATTAATAATGGATTTTTGTGAAAAAGTTTTTTTATTTAATATGCTTGTATAGCATAATTTTAGGTTTTGCAGCTTGCGATAAAGAGAAAGTACCAGAAAAAGAATTAGGCTCTATCTATGGATGTGTGACAGACTTTGCCACTGGCGAGCCAGTACAGAACGCCAATGTGCAGTTGCGTCCATCTGGAGAGACTACGCTTACTGGATATGACGGAATGTATGAGTTCTTGGATATTCAAGATGGGAACTACTCTATTACGGTGTCTAAGGCAGAATATACAGATTTGATAGATGACTATGTTATTTCTGTCAAAAATGGGCGCCGTATGAGGCGAGATGTGCAGATTGAAAAAATACCCACCTATATACGGTTTACCGACATGATGGGCAAAGATATCTCGACTTTGGATTTTGGGGATAATTCATCTGTAAATATGCTATCGTTTAATATTTATAACAATGGCACAGTAAAGATAAATTGTCAGGTAGTAGAATCTTGTGATTGGATTACCTCTGTATCTCCCGGTTCTTGTTCTATTAATCCAGGACAAAATACAATGATTTCCGTACAGATAGATCGTGCAAAATTAGCTTCAGGGGAAAATGTGACTAAATTATACATTACTTCAAATAATGGTAGCAATGTTATAAATGTAAGAGCGATTAGTTCTTCAGGGAATCCTCCCTCTGTTCAAATTTCGCCAGCCGAAGTTCTGTCTGAAACTTCTGTTAAATGCACGGGTCAAGTATTGGATAATAATGGAGGCACGATATCAGATTGTGGTTTTTGTTATAGTAAAACTACTCAACCGACTATTTCAGACCAAGTTGCGAAATTAGGCCCAAAATCAGGGACATTTTCGTATACAATAACAAATCTTCAATCTGGTACGACATATTATATTCGAGCTTATGCAACCAGTAATTTAGGCACCGGCTATAGTTCTGTAGTGTCTGTCTCGACTACTACTGGTTTACCTACTTGTGGAGAGACTTCGATAACAAATCTCGATCCAACCACAGCAAGGGGGCAAAGTTCTGCATATAGCAGTGGCAGTGGTAGAATTACAGAGAAGGGATTTTGTTGGAGCGCAAGTCATACTCCTACTATAAATGATTCCAAAGTCTCTTGTGGGAGCGGAGATGGTGCAATAAGTGGATATCTATCTTCTTTGCAACCGAGTACTACGTATCGAGTGAGATCTTATGCTAAAAGTGAGTATGGAACAGCATATGGAGAAGAATTGATTTTTACCTCGCTATCAGGATTGGCAACAGTAACAACCAGTTCTGCCCGTTTGTCGGGTGATGAAATAATAACAGGAGGAACTGTAAAAGATAATGCAGGTACTGTAGTTATAGATCGAGGAGTGTGTTATGGCGCGAGTCAAAATCCTAATCTTTCTTGGAATTTTGAGCATACTTATGACGGAGACGGAACAGGTTCGTTTACATCTAGGATTCCTAAGCCGTCAAATAGAGGATACATATATATAAGAGCCTATGCGACTACTAAATATGGAACTTCGTACGGAGACCAAGTTTCGTTATATGTGCAGTAGAAATGATAATCGTATTGTAAATAATTATGAGAAAGTTATATAATATATTACTGTTGTCAATATGCTTGTTGTTGTTTGGATGCAAGAACAAAGAAACAGTTGATAGCAACGGTAGCATATATGGAGTCGTTACTGATTTCGCCACTGGAGAACCTGTCTCAAATGCAAATGTGCAGTTACGTCCATCTGGAGAAACTACACTTACGGGCTACGATGGGACATATGAGTTTTTGGATATTCTTGATGGAAACTATTCAATTACAGTTTCTAAGGCAGAATATACTGATTTGGTGGATGACTATGTTATTTCGGTCAAGAATGGACGACGCATGCGTCGAGATGTGCAAATAAAGAAAACGCCAACATATATTCGTCTTACAGACATGCTTGGTGATGATATTCCTTGTTTGAATTTTGGATCTGATGCATCGACAAACATCTTATCCTTTAACATTTACAATAATGGCACATCCAAAATATCATGTCAAGTGACTAAATCTTGTGAATGGATTACTTTGGTATCTCCAGAATCGTGCTCCATAACTCCTGGACAAAATGTAATGGTTACGGTTCAAATAGACCGTTCTAAACTGGCCGCAGGAAATAATGAAACTTATGTATATGTAACGTCCAATAATGGTAGTAATGTCCTGAAAGTTTTGGCTATAGGACAAGATGTCTTGCCTAATGTTTTAACATTGCCGGTCACCCGTCCAGACGGAACCATCAACCAATGGTGCAACACATTTCACGCAAATGTGACAACAGAGGGAAATCCCGCTTATCATAAGCGTGGATTTTGCTTCTCATCAACGACATCTACTCCGACAATTAATGATAACCGAATTGATGTTACAGGAAATGGTTTAGGAGAATATAGTTATACTTATTGGGATTTTCCACCTCAAACAAATACATACTATGTCAGAGCGTGGGTAATGTATGATTCAGACAATAAAATTCAATATGGAAATGTGGTATCTTTTACGTACAATGATTTTTAGACGACAGATTGCTTTCGTCTTATTGTCATTCACCCTTGTACTTGTGGGGTGTAAGGACCGTTCATATGAGTTAACAAAAGGATGTCAGATCAATGGCGTTATCAATTCCTATGATGATAAAAACAATGGATTTAAGATTACATTGGAAGATGTTCATGACGCAGTCATACAACACGTAGTTGTTTCTGATTCTTATGGAAATTTTATGTTTAATGACATAGCAGCAGGAGAGTATAATATAAATGCGGCAAAACAAGGATATGAGTGGGTGCTAATGATTGATGACGGGAAGCAAAATCCATATAGTAACAATATCAAACTCGAGGACGGTCAAGTGAAGGACATTAAAATCATTATGAAGAATACATCCTCTTATACATCTGATTTCGATTTGGAACTTACTGATTCTTACGGCAATCCTATAAATGGAAGTGTTTCTGTGCCAAAATATGCGACAACTATTTCTTTCCGTTTGTACAACGGAACAGGAAGTCATAAAAGTTGGAGTGTCTATGATACTGATAAATGTGTAGTTTCTGATGATATTGGTGCTTATTATGAGTACATTTTTAGTTCTTTTAGCCAAACGTCAGGTACATTAAGCCCTGGTCAAAGTGTGTTGTTGATAGGTAACATTAATCCCGACATTTTCAGTATTTATTCAAATTATCCTCGTTATGTGATAAATACGCTTAGCTTTTATAGTGGTTATTATCATAAGGAGATTACCTTGAATATAGATTTTTAGACTATGGAGAAGTTTATAATATTGCTGCGAAAATGTTAATGATTCCAAAACTTCGGTAATATTACCCCCAATAAGACTAAAATCATCATATTGCGAGAGAGAAAAGGTCAAGAGCAAGTGGTTCAATATCTGCCACGGCGGCTGTCTGCATGACGGTTTTCATGCTTCAGGAGATTTCAGGTACAAGACGTTCCTATGTCCGGCATACAAGAAGATATTCGCACATATAGAAAAACGCCTGCAAGAAGGCGGTATGCAGAGTTTGCAGGGAAAGTCTGCAAATGGAGAGCCGGAATAAGAAAGATTGTTCCAACCACATGACCATCACGGGATGGAGAAGCCAATTGACTTTTGGCTTCGAACAGGGAAAGGCGGGCGGGGAGCCCATGCCGACCGAGAAGTCCCAAGAACGTCATAAGAACGATGCAAAAAAATAGTCCCTCATGGGACTAAATGGGGTCTTTGAAATATTGTCGAATCAATAAAGCAAACCGAACAACCATAACGGAATGCGGTTGAAATGACCGGATTCAATATCAGCTATGGCAAGGAAAGAGTCGGGCTCATCTCTTATCTGGTCGAATGTCTTACCCTTTCCTCCAACCTCAAACAGATATTTGCGGTTAATCATGAAGTCGCCTTGCTTAGGCATCAGAACTTCTGCCACATTATGTAACTGGTTGTAGAAGAATGTTTCGCGCAGTGTTCCTTTGTCAATGTGCGTGCTTAGACAATACATCAGATTAGTGTTGTCAAGATATAATTTGTCGGGTTTGTTCAAACTGTTAAGATTGATTACTTCATGCGAATAGAGCGGTAGCAAACCTGCTTTGGCAAGCAATCCCAACATGCGCATACCGTTCTCACGATTCGTTTCCAGTTCGCGGTAGAGTTCAGCCATCTTGGGCATAAACGGCACGCGTTCCGCCAAGATCATCAGCATGCGCTTAGTTTTCTCGACAGTTGTATAGGATACATCCTCCACTTGGGGCAAATCGTTCTCCAGTACATGCAACACCACACCATGCAGCCGCTCGTTAAAACTATCGCCCTTTTCTTTATAGAACGGATAGCAACCGTGCTCCAGATAAGCGTCAAACAATGGGAGTATTTTTTTGTCACGAGTGATGCGAGCGCTAATCTGCGTATGCTCCTTGAGCAGGTTCTCCAGAGATATGGCTTCACCAATCTCGTATCCTTCGAAGTTAAGGTATTCGCGGAACGACATGCAATGTAATGTATATATACGCTGTCTGCGACCAAGGTCAACTTCATGTCTGGAAATATCCAACATGGATGAACCGGTATATACTACATGCAGATCATTATAGTCATCGTAACAACTTTTAATGTACTCTGCCCAATGCTTCAGATGATGCACTTCGTCAAGAAATATATGTGTTCCACCGTGAGTATAGTGATATTCAATCAAGTCCATTAGATTATGCGTCTTGAACCACATGTTGTCTAAACGGACATAGAGAACCTTGTTCCGATCAGGAAAGGCTTCCTTGATGTGTTGTAGCATCAATGTAGTCTTACCGACACCGCCACCGCCTTTGATGCCGATGATGCGATTTTCCCAGTTAATCTGGTTGAACAGATACCGATGGAACGCTGTGCTAACCTCATTTATTTTGCGTTCGCTAATGATGTACAATTGCTCAATTTCAGAATAGTCCATAATGTTATTTGCTAATTAGTCGTTTGTAAAATTGGCTTGACGTTGCAAAGGTACAAAAAATAATTGAATAATGCAAGTTTTTTTTAGACAAAAAAGACTTTGAAAGGTTTATTTTTCTAAAAAAAAAGACTTTTGAAAGTCTATTTCTGTCGACAAAAAGACTTTTGAGAGTTCTTTCCGAACATTATGTATGATTGATTCGGCAATATTTCACCGGCAGTGACAGATAAAGAAAACATGATAAGACGAATATATTAATAAATGAAAAGAAACATTCTGTATTTGCTCCTATTGGCAGCAAGCATGGCTGTGGGGCAAACAACACCCAACTGGTATGACAACGACATGCGGCGGTCGTTCTATCCCGCCGGGCAGTACTTCATAGGTTTTGCCGAGGGTAACCGGCGCAACGGCGAAAGTCTGGAGATTGCCACACAACGCCTGAAGGACGCCGCACGCACTGAGGCTGTTAGCACTATACGCGTGCACGTGCAGAACACGACCGTCAACCACTCGCTCAGCCAGACACTGCGCACGATGGAAGGTACGTTCCGGCAGTCGGCACGGGAGTTCGAATCAACGACCACCACTTCCGTGGATATGCAGATTCCCGGCTTGCAGGTCGAGGCGTGGACGAACCCTGCCAACGGCAATATAGCCGCCTTCGCATACGTCAAGAAAGTAACGCTTATACGTCAGTTGGAGAAGACTATCATCGTCGTACTGACGAAGATTGAGACCTCGCTTGACCAGGTGGACCAGCTCATCGCCAACGGGCAGAAGATGCAGGCGCGAGACGTGGCAAGCAAGACGCTGCCGCAGTTCGCCGAGGTTGATGAGGCGCAAAAGACCCTTGCGGCGGTGGATGAGAACGCCGACGAGGAGAGCCTGCAATTGCAAGAGACACGCGACCTGCAACGCCGCCTGATAGCGTTTGTCACACAACTGAAGAACGGGATAAACATCTACCTGCAATGCACGGCGGATATGTTCGGCACGAACTATGGGGCGTTGAAATCCGAGATACAAGGCGAGCTGTCCAAGTTAGGGTGTACGTTCGTAAGTTCACCTGACGAGTCGGACTGGGCGGTATATGTCAAAGCTCCCGCACGACAGTACAACAAGGCGGATTTTGGTGGAACAAGTTCGTACTTCTCGTATGTGGATGCAACGATAACGATTGACAAGACAACCACGGGTCAGCGCATCTTCGAAGACCAGATAAGCGAGAAAGGCGGGCACACGCACAACTTCGAGCAGGCTGCGCGCGATGCGTACAAACATATATCGCCGAAGATAAGTGCCCTCATCAAAGAGCAGATACAGCAATATAGATATTTCGTTCCAACCAAATGACCATCACGGGATGGAGAAGCCAATTGACTTTTGGCTTCGAACAGGGAAAGGCGGGCGGGGAGCCCATGCCGACCGAGAAGTCCCAAGAACGTCATAAGAACGATGCAAAAAAAATAGTCCCTCATGGGACTAAATGGGGTCTTTGAAATATTGTCGAATCGAATGATTTAGAAATATAATCCTTGCCAAAGGGCTTTGAGAAAATCATTGATATAGATAATCTCAATCCCATCATCAGTACGGCGGGTTATCGTGTCCAGAGAAACAACCATTTTATGCGCTTGCGGATAATCTTTTGCGAAAGAGCGCAGATTTTTCAGGTGTTTGTTTTGAATATCTTCAGCGGATTTGATTTCGATTGCAATATCCGCATTACCGATTACCGCATCCACCTCAATGCCGGTTCCTGTTTTCCAGTATGATAATTTTTTGTCATTCCGGGTATAACCGATATATGCAATCAATTCCTGTATAACAAAATGCTCAAATGCGTGACCATATTCCTTTGTTCCACGTTTCAATTCCTTTCTTTGCAGCAGATGATTCACGACGCCTATATCAAAGAGGTAGAATTTCGGGGACTGAATTACGCGGCGTTTGGGAGTTTTCGTATAAGCGGGAACCATGTAGCCGATGAGAGTATCTTCCAGGATGGAAAAGTATTCCTTTGCGGTGTTGGCACTAACCGAACAATCCGAAGCGATATTGTTGTAATTGACGATTTCCCCGTCGGTCATCGCGGCGGTCTCCAGAAACTTGCGGAAACTATGCAAGTTGCGAACCAATGATTCAGCCCGGATTTCTTCTTGCAGGTAAACATCCACGTATGCAGTCAAGCCTTTCCATGGTCTGGATGACAAGTAAAAAGGAGGAAGCATACCCTGCGTGACAACTTTGTCAATATCAAGTTCTCCTATCTCCACACTGACTAATGGATACAAATAGCAGGGAAGGGCTCGTCCGCCTAAGGTATTGTACCCCTTACGCCTCAGCTTGCGTGCACTGGAGCCACAAAGGATAAAACGTATCTGCTTATGCACAATCAATCGCTGCACCTCATTCAGCAGTTCCGGAATTTGTTGGATTTCATCGATGATAACAATGGTATCGCGGTCTTTGTCCTGTAATTGTTCGTACAAAAGAGAAGGTCTGGCAATATATCGGTTGAACACGTTGGTATCCAGTAAATCAATGTATATAGCTTCGGGAAATTGCTGAAGAAGCATGGTGGTTTTACCCGTTTGTCTTGCGCCGAAAAGGAAAATGCTCCCCTCCAGTTCTTCTTTTAAGTTGTAATAACGTGTTAACATATGCTTGAAAATTACTGTTTATTGAAAAGTTAATACATTGCAAATCCGCAGTGTGATTGCTAATTTACATTGCAAATCCGCAGTAGCACCTCTGATATTCCTTTCAAATCTGCAACAAAGTTACGACTTTTTTATGAAATATGCAAATTTTATGGAAGAAAAATGAGAAAATTTATTCATTTTGATTCGGCAGTATGCAAATAACCATGTAAACTAACAAATATATGAAGAAACAAATAATTCTACTACTGCTTTCAGCTTTGCCTATGGCAACAATGGCGCAGACCAGTTTTGACGAGTTCCGCAAGCAGCAGCAGGCGGAGTACAGCCAGTTCAAGGAAAAGTCGCAGGCGGAATACGATGAGTTCCGCAGGAAGGCGAACGAGGAGTATGCCGAGTTCATGCGTCAGGCGTGGGAGGCGTTTCCTGTGCATGAGGCGGTGAAACCTGTTGAGGAGAAAACTCTGCCGCCGGTGGTATATAAAGAACCTGCACCGCAGCCAAAGCCTCAGCCCAAGCCGAAAGAGGAAGAGAAACCTGTGCAGATTGTCGTGAAGCCGAAAGTGGTGGTAGTGCCAGCCCCACACCCGGCACCGGAACCTATCGCGCCCGTCAAGCCGAAAGAAGAACCATACAAGAAAGTGTCGGTCGGGTACTTCGGAGCTGTCATCACTGTAGGATTCCCGGTGAACGACAACCTGAAGTTGCGCGCGCTGGAGGAGAATGCCATAGCCGATGCATGGAAGCAACTGTCGGACAGCCGCTATGACATAACGGTCAGCACGGCACTCAACGCCAGAAAAGCCAACGCGCTGTGCGACTGGGCGTACATGAAGATGCTGCAGGCGGTAACGGAAAAGCAGTACGGCAAGACAAACGAAGCGGTGCTGGCGCAGGCGTTTCTGATGACGCAGTCGGGCTACCGCGTGCGCCTGGGAATGAGCGAGACGAAACTGTACATGCTTGTCGCCAGTCTGTACGACATATTCAACCTGCGGTACTACGACATCGACGGGACGAAGTTCTACAACGTGAGCGGTGACAAGAATGTGAAGATGCAGATAACCCAAGCCAGTTACGGCAAGGAGAAATCGCTGTCGCTGCAAATGACCAAACTGCCGCAACTCGGCAGCGACCTTACGCCCAAACGGACTCTGACCTCCAAGAAAGGCGTCACGGCTTCCGCCAGCGTGAACAAGAACATGATAGATTTCTTCAACACTTATCCGCAGGCATGCTTCAATGGTGACCAGACAACCCGCTGGGCGGCATACGCCAACACACCTATAGAGAAATCCGTCAGGGACATGCTCTATCCGCCGCTGAAGAAAACCATCACAGGCATGAGCGAGAAGGATGCTGTAGGTATTCTGCTCAACTGGGTGCAGACGGCATTCGAGTACGGCTATGACGACCAGATATGGGGTGGTGACCGCGCGTTCTTTGCTCAGGAGACGCTTTATTACCCGTACTGCGACTGCGAGGACCGTGCGATTCTGTTCTCACGTCTGGTGCGTGACCTCGTCGGGCTGGATGTGGTGCTGCTGTACTACCCCGGACATCTGGCGACAGCGGTGGCTTTCAACGGCGAGGTGAAAGGTGACTATTTGACATACAAGAACCGCAAGTATGTGGTATGCGACCCGACATTTATCAACGCCGGCGTAGGGAGAACCATGCCGACGATGAACAACAAGCAGGCGCAGGTTATTGCGCTGAAATAGTAGAAAGAATGAAACGTAAGGTTTGGCTCGTAGTCTATTGCGCTGTGGCTGTGCTTGCTGTGGCTATAGGTGCAGGAATTTATATCTCGCAGACGCGCGAGAAGTCGAATGATATTCTTTCCACTGAAGGCGCCGGATATGCAGAAGAGGATATACCGCATGCTGATCCGGCTATCGTCGGCAAGTGGCAGAACAATGTCAATCCGCAGTGGTTCCGTGTCTATTACGACGATTATGACGGTGACGGCTTCTTCTGGGGCAAAGAGTGGGATGAAGCCGATGATGTGCATGAGGAAGACCTCAACTATCACGGCAACGGCTGGTTTCGTTGGCGCAGGGATGGTAAGCAATTACTTGAGATGCATACGATGGATGTGCAGGATGTTCCTATTCCTAAATGCTGGAAAGTACATACCGAGTCATTACCTCAAAATCTAATCCTGACAAGCATTGATGCTAACAATAATTGTCTCCAATTCACTCGTATGTGAGATATGCAATAATCATTTGAGCGTTAGCGAAATAAGAAAAATCGTTCGAACGTATGTGAGATGAGAACGCAGGCGTTGGAGTTCCTCTATTCAAAAAGGATGGCCGTATGACCATCCTTTTTCGTCGAGAAGAGGCGACTCGAACGCCCGAACGGTGAAATTCAGGCAGTTAGAATCTTTCAAACCTCTCAGTCGAGAAGATGTGACTCGAACACGCGATTTATGACAATTCGCTGATTCTTAATGGTCTATCTCGATCGTCTCGAATAGTACTTGTTTAGTTTTCAGCCCTGTAACGACTATTTGTTAATAATCGTTGTTATTTCAATTGACGAAACAGTAGTGTCCACTAAAAATTTCGGAATAGTTCTTTGACGTATTGAAAATTAGTTATTTACGAGAAAAATTTGTGTCAACGGATTTGATTTTATAACTTTGTAGGCAAATTTATAATTGTCTATGAATCAAGCCAAATACGTTTTCTCACAAGTTGTTGAGGTCCTTGATCGGAACCACTTCAACTACCTTGTTCGTAAGTACAACGGCGACCATTATGTAAAGAGCTATTCCTGTTGGAATCAGTTACTTACGTTGATTTTTGGTCAATTAGGGCGTTGCCCCAGTTTGCGCGATTGCGTTATAACGCTTCAGGCACATTGCGCTAAATTG
>JAFSXJ010000002.1 GCA_017444065.1 Paludibacteraceae bacterium
AGTTATCAGAAATTTTACGTACCTTTGCATCGGATTTCAGAAACACCCGAAATAATCATGAAGCACTCATCCGTTATCATTCTTGGTTCCGCCCTTATCGGGCTGGTAGTTACCGCTTGCAGTCAGCCGCAGCCGACACCACGTGAAGCGTTGATACAACGCCTGCAAGATTTGCAGCAGCGGGGTTGCATGTTTGGGCACCAGGATGACCCGTTCTACGGCATAGGCTGGGAGTACGAGGACGGCCGTAGCGATGTCCGTGAGACCTGCGGCGACTGGCCTGCTGTCATGGGTTTTGACCTCGGTGGCATTGAGATGGGCGACCAGAAGAACCTCGACAGTGTACCGTTCGACTGCATTCGTCGGGAGATCATCAGTCACTACGAGCGCGGTGGCATAGTGACCATCAGTTGGCATCCGCGTAACCCGCTGACCGCGTTGGAGCACCTTGGCACCTGGCCGGAAGGCTCAGCGTGGGAGGCGACCGACGGAACGGTAGCGGCTATCCTCTCGGGCGGCGAGCGACATGAGCTGTTCATGACCTGGCTGGAGCGTGTGCGCGTGTTCCTGTTATCGTTGTGCACAGAGGACGGCGAACTCATTCCGTTCATCTTCCGTCCGTGGCACGAGAACAACGGCGCATGGTTCTGGTGGGGCAACACCCATTGCACACCCGAGGAGTACCGCGCGCTGTACGCCATGACGCAGGATTATCTAACCTCCAACAGCGCCAGCGGTCTAACATCTAACAGCAATAGCGGGGTCCCCGCAAACAACGTGCAGTGGGGTGCAGGTAGCGGTCTAACAGGCGAAGCCGATCTAACATCCAACATCGTCTGGTCGTACTCTCCCAATCTGGACGACAACATGCCCGAAGAGAAGTTCCTGCAATGGTACCCGGGCGACGAGCGCATTGACCTCATCGGCTTGGATGCTTATCAGTGGGGCACGGAAGAGGATTTTGTGCGTCAGACCCGCGTCGACCTCGACGTGCTCTGCCGCTTTGCTGCGCAGCACCACAAACTCATTGCCCTCACCGAGTGCGGTTTTGCCAACGTGCCTGACGCCAGTTGGTGGGATAGGGTATTGCTGTCCATCCTCTGCGACTACCCCTTGTCGTACGCGCTGGCTTGGCGCAACGCCGAGCATGAGTTCTTTGGCCCTACGCCCACCAACCCCGAGAGTGTTACCCATTTCCGCGCGTTCCACGATGCACCGCGCACGCTATTCTTGAAAGACATTACAAAATAAATAATAATCACAATGAAAAAACTTTCTGTTATATTTGCCTTGGTCGCGATGTGTTCGCTTACATGGGCATCGGAAACAATCTTGTATTCTGATGAGTTTACTTGCGCAGACGACTGGTCGTCGGGATATGCACTTATTGCGTCCGCTGATTTGTCCGCAGCCGTAGCCGGTGACGAGATCAATGTGTATGTCACCGCCATCAGTACCGGAACCGAATGGCCGCAGGTGTATCTGCAGTATGTAGATGCCGAGTGGAACTGGGTGGACTTTACCGATACGCACAACTATGCACTTTCGGGACAAACCGCGCCGCACAAGGCGACCATTGCGCTGACGCAGGCGATGATTGACAACGTGGTAGCAGGTCACTATCTCGTAGTGAAGGGCGCAGGGTTCACCGCCAACAAGATTTCGCTTACCCATGAGGCTGCGGCTGCCGGCACTACGCAATCTATCTGGAGCGGTTCGGTGGTTATGCCGAGCAACTGGGGTGCATGGCAGACCATTGAGGCAAGCAAGTTCGCCAATGCCGTAGCAGGACAACTGCTGCGCTGCAAGTTTATGGCACTTGGTTCGAATGCCCAACTGCAACTCAAGGAGACCACAGCGTGGACTGAACTCGTCGATGCTCCCCTTGCGCTCATCAGCGGACGGTATTACGACTACACCATAACCGCCGACATGCTTGCCGAACTCAAGGCACGCGGCGTGATTGTCAGCGGTTGCAACTACACCCTGACCGAGGTGCTGCTCATCAACCCTGCCGACCTCAAGCCGCTCACGCTCTCCGTGCCCGTGACCGACAACTGGGTGTTCGACGGCAAGCCGAGTATCACCGTCCATGTGGAAAACCCCTACGATGAGGTCGTGACCGCCGACATTGAGGTGGAAATAACCACCGACAAAGCCGTTGCTCTGGATACCTTGTCCCTCTCGCGCGAGATAGCCGCCGGTGCCTCGCAGGACATCGTGCTCACCACCGATGACAACCTCGCAGCAGGCTTCTACAAAGCCACCTGCATCGTCAACGACGATCTGGCACGCGCATTCGGCTTTGCCGTGAACCCGCTTGACGTCGTTTCCGCGCCGGACAAGCAGTCGGACTTCGACACCTACTGGGCTGCCGCCAAGCAGCAGCTGGCAGACATTGATATGAACGCCACACTCACGGAGATAACCGCCAAGAGCACCGCTGCACGCAAGGTCTATCTGGTGGAGATGAACTCCGTGCCTGACGGTCTGACCGGTGAGCCGGTGGTCATTCGCGGCTACTATGCCGAGCCGCAGGACGGGCAGAAACATCCGGTTATTATGCACTACGCAGGTTATGATTCGGGTTACCGTCCCGGTGGTCAGGATGTCAAGCCCTACTGCCCTTCAGGCGATGCCGAACCGGACTATGCCGAGTTCTACCTCTCCACGCGCGGACAGAACATCAACAACCGTGCTGCCGACGAACGCGAGACGGACGGCAAGGGCGACTTCACCAACACTTACGGCGACTGGTTTGCCTTCAATTTCGGCGACAAGGACAATTACTACTACCGTGGCGCATTCATGGACTGCGTGCAGGCTGTACGCTTCATGGCAACGCGCAGCACCAGCGACATGACCAACCTCTTTGCCGAAGGCCAGAGCCAGGGCGGTGCGTTCACCTATGCGGCGGCATCCCTCTCCGACTACACGTTCCGCGCCATTGCACCCGCCATCGCTTTCCTCGGCGATTATCCCGACTACTTCGAGATAACGAACTGGCCTGCATACGTAGCCCGCGAGAACCAAGGCACGATGACCGATGCTGAGATGTTCGCGTTCCTTTCGTACTTCGATACGAAGAACCTCGCAGCCGCCATCAGCTGCCCCGTGATCGCTTGCATAGGACTGCAGGACAACGTCTGCCCGCCGCACACGAACATCGCACCCTACAACAACCTGCTCACTACCGACAAAGAGCTCATCTTCAACCCCGAGAACGCCCATCAGGCCGGCAGCACATGGTACACGGACTACATGGCCTTCTTCAAAGCGCGCGAGCAGAGCACCGGCACAGGAGTGGAAGGTGTCAGTAATCAGCCATCAGCAGTCAGCACTCAGAAGATCTTTCGCGACGGACAACTCTTTCTGATGCACAATGGGACAATGTACAATGTACAAGGCAAAATCATCAAATAATTTTTGAATCATTTTTGGCAATTTTTGACTAAAAGAAAAAATATTGGTTTATATTGCTAATATTTGACCGATCTTAATCATCGTAATTTTTGACTACTATGAACTTCCAAGATAAAGTAGCTGCATTGCGCCAGGCGCATGAGGCACTCATAAATAGAAAGAACGAGCCTGCAGAAGGCGGCAACGGGATTTACGTGAAGTATAAGAATCCTATCCTTACCGCCGCGCACACACCGCTGGAGTGGCGCTACGACTTCGATCAGAAGAGCAACCCCTACCTCATGCAGCGCATCATGATGAACGCTGTGCTCAATGCCGGTGCTATCCTCTTCGAGGGCAAATACACCGTCGTAGCCCGCGTGGAGGGTGCTGACCGCAAGTCGTTCTTCGCCGTAGCACAATCCGACAACGGCATCGACGGCTGGCGGTTCTGGGACGAGCCTGTCACCCTGCCCAATGGCGATAACGCACCGGCCACGAACGTCTATGACATGCGTCTCACCCGCCACGAGGACGGCTGGATATACGGTGTATTCTGCGTGGAGCGTCACGACGAGACAAAGCCCTTCGACACCTCTGCCGCTACCGCTGCAGCAGGTATAGCGCGCACCAAGGATCTCAGAAACTGGGAGCGTCTGCCTGATCTCAAGTCACTCTGCCAGCAGCGCAACGTAGTGCTCCATCCGGAGTTCATCCGCTGCCAAATGGTAAATGGTAAATGTGTAAATGGTAAATGGTATGCACTCTACACCCGTCCTCAAGACGGCTTTATAGACACGGGCAAAGGTGGCGGCATAGGCTGGACGCTCGTGCCCGATATCACGCATGCCGAGGTGCGCGACGAGCGCATCATCTTCGGCCGTAACTACCACACCGTCTATGAGGTGAAGAACGGCGAAGGCCCCGCGCCTATCAAGACCGCTCAAGGCTGGCTGCATCTGGCGCATGGTGTGCGCAACACCGCCAGCGGACTCCGCTACGTGCTGTACATGTTCATGACCGCTCTGGATGACCCCACACGCGTCATTGCCCGCCCCGGCGGCTGGTTCCTCATCCCCGAGGGCAGCGAGTACATCGGCGATGTGATGAACGTAGCCTTCGCCAACGGCTGGATAGTGGAAGAAAATAAATCGTACATCGTAAATCGTCCAATCGTAAATGATAAAGACATCCGCCGTGTCTTTATCTACTACGCTTCCGCCGACACGCGCCTGCATGTAGCCACCACCACCGTTGACCGTCTCATTGACTACTGCCTCCACACCCCCGAAGACGGCCTCACCACCACCGCCAGCGTCGAGACCATCAAAGCCCTTGTGGCAAAAAACAAAGGTCTGTAGATATGTTACATTCCTGTTCAAAAGGCGGCGCAAATGCCGCCTTTGTCGTGTAAAATGCAGAATTTTCCGCATAATTGTATGAAAAAGATGCAATCTATTTGCAAATATCAGATTTTTTTTGTAACTTTGCAAGCGAAAAAACAACAGTCATGAGACAATCCGAAGTCATAGGCAAAATCCAAGAGGTGGCACATCGCGTGTTGCCTAAAGGAAGCACGTTATATCTCTACGGCTCACGTGCTCGCGGAGACTATCATGAGGACTCGGATTGGGACTTGTTGGCACTACTGCCTGAACGTAATATTTCGAAAGATGACAAGCTGAATCTGTCTTGCGACTTTTGGGAAGAAGGGCAACGCATCAATCAGGATTTCAATACATTTGTTTATACGCAGAACGAGTGGTCTTCCGCTCCGGCATCACTATTTAAGTATAACGTTCGTAACGAAGGAGTAAAAATATGGGGTTAACAAATGACGAAAGACAATCTATTGTTAAGTATCGAATAGAAAATGCCCAAAAGGCTCTTGCGGAAGCAAAGACAATCATGGGAATTGGCTTGTGGAATCTTGTTGCCAACCGTTTGTATTATAGTTTGTATTATGCTTGTACAGCATTGCTGATACATAATCAGCTCGCTGTTCGCACGCATACGGGGATGATGACACTCATCAATCAGCATTTTGTGCAGACAGGCCAGTTAACCAGAGACGACAGTCGTCTGCTGAAGAAGATGTACACTCTTCGTCAAGAAGGCGATTATGAAGACTTTGTAGAGGTAACCGATGATGAGATAAGAATGTACGTTCCTCTTGTTGAAACTCTTTTGAATAAGATATTGGCCTTAATAGGCTAACTACACATAACCTCTGCCGCAAGGTTAATAGCGACCGTCAGCTGCCCAAGACGTAAAATAGGGTGACAGTTGGCACCGACAGCGTAAAAAAGCGGTGACATAAAACAAAATTAAGCATTCGCTTTATTTAGGAGCCGTTCAATCTTCCACAAATTGTAATATGTGTCCTCAATATAGCGAATGTTCACACCGTGAGTGTGGACTTTCTGCATATATTGGCACATATGGGAGTGGAAGCCCGAACGACCCAATATTTCAAAGGCGAAAGTTCGCACTTTTTTGAAAACAACAGACAATCAATATGAATATGAAAAAATCTATCTTCCTTTTTGTAATCCTTGCGTTTGCGCTCAATGCCTACGCATATGATTTTATGGTAGCCAATGAAGATGGCGCAGAATTGTGCTATCAAATTATCGGTACAGACCGGACTGAAGTAAGACTGACCCACGAAAGAGGCTCAAATTCAGGATGGGATAGCACGAGTGTGAATTATCCAAATCTCCGTGTTGAAGTACTCCGCATTCCTGAGACAGTGGTTTATGATAATAAATCATATGTTGTCACGGCCATCGACTATAGTACATTTTCATGTGTCAAGACATTAAAAAAGGTAATCCTTCCGAAAACGGTGAAAAGTATTTTTCCTTTTGCCTTTAATTACTATTCGGGAATAGAAGAAATCGTTGTAGATGAAGAAAACTCTGTATATACAGCGAAAGACGGCATATTATATTCAAAAGACATGAAACGATTGTGTTGCTATCCCCCATGCAAAAAGGACTCAATTTATATCATCCCGGAAGGTCCGCAAACTGTTGAAATGTGTGCATTCCTATTGTTGCGCAATTTGCGGGACATAACTTTTCCACTTTCCTTGAAGGAAATGGAGAATTTGGCAATGGTTGATACAGTTATTCGTCGTGCGGTATTCCAAGATAGTGTTAGAATATTAGATTATGGCTCGGTCTCTTTAATGGCAGACGAGATAGTATTGGGCAATCAGGTGGGACATTTAATCAGCCATCTTTAGCAAGTTGGAAGCCTTTGGTTTTGACTTGCCGTACTCTTGTTCCGCCATATTTCCCCTTACAATCAGCAGGTAGTTCTCATCTTGGAAAATCTGAACTGCGTGTGCCGATGCAGAGCGTAGCCGCTTATCAACAAGCCGAAGGATGGAAACTATTCGGCAATATTACCTCTATTGAGCCGCCTGTCGTTTCCGGCTTGAACGATGTGCAAGTATCTTGGGTGCAGAACTTCTCGGCGACAGGCTATGTCTGGACGCTTTATTTGGATGAAGAGCACACACAGCGGTTCATGACACTTACCTTTGATGCCAACGGACATCTGACCAACATTGACATCGCAAGCAACAACGCTCCGGCACGCTCACCTGCACTATACGAAGGCGAAGAAGATGAGCAGACGCATTTTGCAGAATACTATTCTTTCACGATTACCGGTCTTTCTTCCAATACATCCTACTACTTTGTCCGTCAGAGTTTATGCGACACAGAAGTTATCGACGAGGAGAACGGCACATTTGCCACGCAATCGATTGCAACTGCTCTTGATAACAGCAATGAACTGTATGCACCGACCAAGGTCATCAGCAATGGTACTATTCTTATCAAGCAAGGCAACAAGACTTATTCGGTCACAGGCACAGAAGTAAAATAAAATGCCGTTACAATATTCACGAGCAGGCAGCCGAAAGGTATTGCCTGCTTATTTTAGTCACCGTTCAGTCATAAATCTGTGAATCCGTGAACAATGTGCCAATAATTAGCAAAATTGTGTCAGCCTTTGTCAATTATTTTCCGTACCTTTGTACCGTAAATTATAATTGACAGATTGCACATGACAACAGATCAACTGAAAGCCGCAGCGCAGCAACTGCTCGAAGAAAATATCCTCCGCTTCTGGGCGGACAGGATGTACGACCCCAAGGGCGGGTTCTACGGCCGGATGGACGGGCACAACGTCCTGCATCCCGAGGCGGAACGCGGCGCTGTGCTAAATGCACGACTGCTGTGGTCGTTCTCCGCGGCGTACCGTGTGCTGGGCAAGCCCGAGTACCTGCAGATGGCCACTCATGCCAAGGACTACATCGAAGCGCACTTCCTCGACCGCGAACAAGGCGGCATCTATTGGTCGGTGACCGCCGACGGCCAGCCATTGGACACACACAAGCAGGTTTACGCACAGGCATTTGCGCTCTATGCGTTCAGCGAATATTACCGTGCCACAGGAGATGAACAGGCCTTTCAGACGGCGATAGCGTTCTTCCGCATCATCGAGGAGCATGGGCGTGACATGCAGTACGGCGGCTACATCGAGGCCACTGCACGTGACTGGCAGCCCGTCACCGACATGCGCCTGAGCGATAAGGACGAGAACACCGTCAAATCACAGAACACCAACCTGCACGTCTTAGAGGCCTACACCAACCTCTATCGCGTATGGCCGACGGACGAACTCAAAGACGCCCTGCTTGCGCTCATTGACACCCTTGAGACGCGCATCATCCTGCCTTCCGGACATCTCGGACTGTTCTTCGACATGCAGTGGCACCCCACCAACGCCCATTTCAGTGCCGGTCATGACATCGAGTGCTCATGGCTCCTGGACGAAACGGCGGCAGTCATAGGGCGCAACTGCGACCGCACCGTCCGGCTTCTGGCTTCTGCTGCCGGCACCGACCTGCATCCCGACGGTTCGTTAGGCGAGCCGGAATGGTGGGTACAAGCCGAAGCGGTGGTCGGGTACATCAATCTGTATCAGCATTTCGGCGATGACGATGCACGCACACAGGCTTTGCGTTCATGGCACTTCATTTGCTCCAATCTTGTTGACTGGGAGCATGGCGAGTGGTACTGGGCTGCCATGCCCGACGGCACGCCTGACACCGCCAACGACAAAGCCGGTTTCTGGAAGTGCCCCTACCACAACTCCCGCATGTGCCTGGAACTCATTGAGCGCATAACTGCCTGAATAACCCAATGAATATTTTTTATGTTTTTTGCCGGGTTGGGCTGTACCTCGCAGAGTTGTGGATTAAGCCGTTAGGGCGCGCGTCAAGTTTACTTGAAAGAGTGCCTTAACGGATTAAGCCACAAGGCACGGAAGTGCCACAGCCCAACTCGGGGTTAATTTAGGTTTATTTTCTTATTATTTCTCAAAAATTGTTGATAATTTGGGTATTTGTTGACGAACTAAAAGAACATTCCGTTCATTCCGTTAAATCCGTACTCAAAATATTTGGCTTGACCTACAATTGCGACCCGCCGTCTGTGCGCTCTATGCCGCAAGGGGCATCTGTTAGCACTATTTGCAGAAGGCGGACGTTAGTTGTTCTTGGTCATTCGTTTGGATTGTAGGGACTAAAACACTTTTTTCAAAGAACCTTCTTTCACGTCCATCCCAAAAAATGAAAATATTTGCAACTTTCTTTGGGATAAATTTGCAAATGTGAATTATTTGTCGTATCTTTGTGCCGGCTTCAGGGAAGCAGGTGCTTTTGACATGACGAGTTTGCGATATATTCGTTTTTCTGACAACTGGAGCTGTTAGGCACGATTTTTGTTGATAATTTTAAGGCGTATAGACCGAATTTTATGATTGAATAATTAAAACACACAACAATATGGTACAAGAAATTACAGACGCCAACCTGAAAAGTTTGTTGGCAGAAGGCAAACCTATGGTAGTTGACTGCTGGGCTCCTTGGTGCGGACCGTGCAAAATGATGCATCCCGTGATTGACGAGCTGGCTGCCGATTACGATGGTAAGGTTATTATTGGCAAGCTGAACGTGGACGAGAATGCCGAGACCTGTGAGCAGTTCGGCATTATGAACATCCCGACCATCCTGTTCTTCAAGAACGGCGAACTGGTTAACCGTAGCGTCGGCTACACACCGAAGCCGCGTCTGCAACCGCTGGTAGAAGCCATCTTATAATCGCCCCTATGAAGCCCCGACGCAAACCTGCGTAGCGTTTGCGGTGGGGAGAGCAGAGGCAATTGCGCGTTCTGTGTCGCAGGGCGACATCTGGGTGCGCTGTTTGCCGAACGCTCGGTCTGGTAGCTCAGTTGGATAGAGCAACAGCCTTCTAAGCTGTGGGTCCCGGGTTCGAATCCCGGCCGGATCACAAACAATCAGAGCTGTATGCCGTCAAGCTTGATTGTAAGACTAAAGAGAACTGATTGCTTGGGCTGAGCGCTCTGCGCGCAACAGGGAGTACGCAGAAATCCCAAGCAGAGTATTACACATTTGCATCAAAGTTTTTTAGTATATAGAATGCGTCAATTAAAAATTACCAAATCAATTACCAACCGCGAATCGCAATCGCTGGACAAGTTCCTTCAGGAGATTGGCCGCGAAGAACTGATTTCGGGTGAGGAAGAGGTTGAACTGGCGGGCCGCATCCGCAACGGCGATATGGCTGCCCGCGAAAGACTGGTGAACGCAAACCTCCGATTCGTAGTTTCGGTAGCCAAGCAGTACCAGAACCAAGGACTTAGTTTGCCTGACCTTATTAATGAAGGAAACGTAGGCCTGATCAAGGCCGCAGAGAAGTTCGACGAAACCCGCGGCTTCAAGTTTATCTCATACGCCGTATGGTGGATACGCCAATCCATCCTGCAGGCGCTGGCAGAGCAGGCACGTATCGTTCGTCTGCCACTGAACCAGGTTGGTTCGCTCAACAAAATCCAGAAAGCCTACTCACGTTTCGAGCAGGAGTTCGAGCGTCGGCCGTCCGCCGAGGAGTTGGCGGAAGAGCTCGACATGCCTATCGACAAGATTGCCGAGGTACTTCGCATGCAAGGCCGTCACGTGAGCATGGACGCTCCGTTCGTTGACGGCGAGGATAACAGTCTGATCGATGTCATGGAAAATCAGGATTCGCCGCGTGCCGACCGTGGCCTGATTAGCGAATCGCTGACTCAGGAGATTGACCGCGCTCTGGCTACACTGAGCGAAAGGGAGCAACGTATCGTCCGCAAGTTCTTCGGCGTGGGCGAGGGAGTGCAGGAAAAGACTCTGGAGGAGATTGGCATTGAGGAAGGTCTGACACGTGAGCGCGTACGCCAGATTAAGGAAAAAGCGTTGCACAGCCTCGCATCCACCAACAGGAGCAAAGTGCTGCGTACGTATCTTGGGTAATGTACAATTGATAAATGATAAATGATATTTTGTGCTTACCGGAAAATGTCAATTGTCAATTGTCAATTATCAATTAAAAGCCAATGGCGAATAAGCGTAAGATTATTAACGATCCTGTATTCGGGTTCATATCCATACCCAACGAACTCATTTACGACGTACTGCAGCACCCCTACGTGCAACGTCTGAACCGCATACGACAACTCGGCTTGTCGTATGTCGTTTATCCTGGCGCCCAGCATAGCCGTTTCCTGCACTCCATCGGGGCGATGCACCTGATGAGTGACGCCATAGCCTCACTCCGCCAGAAAGGCATCACCATCACCGATGACGAAGCCAATGGCGCGATGATTGCCATCCTACTGCACGACCTCGGGCACGCACCGTTCTCGCACGTCATGGAGCACACGCTCATCGAGGGCATAACCCATGAAGAGGTGTCCCTGATCATGATGCAGGAGATTAACCGCGAACTAAACGGCGCACTCGATACCGCTATCGCCATCTTCAGGAACATGTACCCGAAGCATTTCCTCCACCAGCTCATTTCCTCGCAGTTCGATATGGACCGCATGGACTACCTCTGCCGTGACTCGTTCTTCACTGGCGTAACCGAGGGAAGCGTGGCTTCGGCGCGACTGATCAAGATGCTCAATGTGGTGGATGACCGCTTGGTCATTGAGGCGAAAGGTATCTATTCGGTGGAGAAGTTCCTCATTGCACGACGCCTGATGTACTGGCAGGTATATCTGCACAAGACGTCCGTGGCTGCCGAACAGTTGCTCATCAAGATTCTTGACCGCGCCAAGCAACTTGCACACGACGGCGTAGAATTGTTCTGCCCGCCGGCCCTGCACTACTTCCTCTATCAGCACATGACCGGTGATGTCTTCGCCCAGGATAGTTATGCCCTCCAGCAGTACGCTCTGTTGGACGACTCGGATATCCTGTCGGCCATCAAGGCGTGGCAGAACCAGCCGGACACCACCTTACGGTTGCTCGCCGAGGCGTTCGTCAACCGACAGTTGTTCAAGGGACGGCTGCTTGAGCAGCCTCTCACCCCGGCAGAGCACGAACAGTTGCAGCAACAGTACGCCACACGCTTCGGCATATCCAAAACGGATGCAAGGTTCTTCTACGAAGAGCATGTATCCACATCGAACACCTATTCGGAGAAAGACGACAGTATCGACATTCTCTATAACGACGGTACGGTGCGCAACATTGCGGAGGCGTCAGACATGCTGAACTTGCAGACGCTCACCTACAAGCCGAAAAAACTATACTTATTCTACTATCAATGATGCAATTTACCGCAGAACAAATAGCTGCCTTTGTGGGCGGAGAGGTCATCGGTGACGCTTCCGTTCAAGTATATGATGTCAGTCCTATCGAGCAGGGTAAGCCCGGCACATTGTCCTATGTGACCGACCGGCGTTTCCTGCCGGCTTTGGGCACAACGGAGGCTTCGGTCGTGTTGCTTACAAGTGCGCTGCACGATGCCTCGATGAGCTGCAAGGCGACGCTTATTCTTGTGCCTAACGCCCGTCAGGCTATCGGACAACTGCTGCAAGGCGTAGCGGATTTTCTCCGTCCGCGCAAGCACGGCATCGAGCAGCCGGCCTTCATCGCTGAAGGCGTGACCGTTCCCGAAGATGCGTATGTCGGCACGTTTGCCTATATAGGCCGCAACGTCAAACTCGGCAAGGGTGTACAGATATATCCGCAGGCATACATTGGCGATTACACCACCATCGGCGACAATACGGTCATATACTCCGGCGTGAAGATTTACGACCACTGCTCTATCGGACGCGACTGTATCATCCATTCGGGATGCGTAATCGGTGCCGACGGGTTCGGCTTTGAGCCGGATGCCGAAGGCGTCAACCACAAGATTCCCCAGATTGGCACGGTGGTCATCGAAGATGACGTAGAGATCGGCGCCAACACGACCATTGATCGCGCGATGATGGGCGAGACGCGTGTCAGCAAGAACGTCAAGATTGACAACCTCGTTCAAATAGCACACAACGTGAAGGTCGGCGACTCATCGTTCCTCTGCTCACAGGTCGGCATAGCAGGCTCAAGTTCAGTCGGCAAGCACTGCATCCTCGCCGGACAGGTTGGAGTAGCCAACGGTGTGACGCTGGTGGACAAGGTTATCCTCGGCGCTCAGGCTGGTGTAGCCGGTTCCATCCGCCAGCCCGGGCAGTACCAAGGCACACCGGCTTTCAATGCCATGAACTGGCGACGGTCGTCGGTGGTAATGAAGTACCTGCCCGAACTGCGCCGCGACGTGGACGAACTGAAGAAACAACTCAAGCAAGACAACCAATGAAGCAACATTCATTAGCACAACCCTTCACGCTGGAAGGCAAAGGCCTGCATACAGGCGTGTTCATCCACGCGCAATTCAAGCCGGCGGAGGCTGACTACGGCATCCGTCTGTGCCGCACCGACCTGCCGGACAAACCTACGCACCACGCTTATGCCGATTATGTGTCCGCCACAGAGCGCGGCACGGTGCTGGAGCACGGCAGTTGGCGTATATCCACCGTCGAGCACGCGCTGTCAGCGTTGTATGCCTTGGGTATCGACAACTGCCTCATTGAGGTGGACGGTCCGGAAATGCCCATCCTTGATGGCAGTGCCATGCCGTTCGTGCGCGCTATTGAGCAGGTAGGAATCGTCGAGCAGGACGCCGAGGTTGACGTGTACGTAGTGCGCGAACCGATAGAATATATATCCGAACACGGCAACCGCCTGCTGCTCCTGCCTGGCGACAAGTACGAGGTGGAGGTACAGGTGTGCTACCCTTCCCGGATTCTCAAGCGTCAGCGCGCAGAACTCAGGAACCTCGCCGATTACGGACGCGAGATAGCCTCGGCACGTACGTTCTGTTTCGTACGCGAGATAGAGCCGCTTCTGCGTCTTGGACTCATCAAGGGTGGTGACCTCAAGAACGCGCTGGTCATCTATGAGACGCCGATGTCGCAAGAGGGGTTGGATTACCTTACCGACAAACTCGGACAGCCGCGACTGGATGCCACCAAGCTCGGCTACCTCTCGCCTATCCATTTCCACAACGAGCCCGCACGACACAAACTGCTGGACATCATCGGCGACTTGTCGCTCGTCGGCTGCCGTCTGCAGGCACGCATCATTGCCGAGAAACCCGGACACACCTTCAACACCTCATGTGCCCGACAACTCCGCAATAAAATCTATCCAAGGCAAATATAATGACCAAGAAAATCGTAAATTTGTAAATCGTAAATAATATGGTTCATCCCTTAGCATGTGTTGACCCGAAGGCTGTCATCGACCCGACAGCAGAAGTGGGACCTTTTGCATACATCGAAGCCAACGTGGAGATTGGCGCCCGCACCAAGATTATGGCCAACGCGTCCGTCCTTTACGGCGCACGTATCGGTGCTGACTGCACCGTCTTTCCTTCTGCCGTAGTGGGAGCTATACCACAGGACCTCAAGTTCCATGGCGAAGACACCCTCGCCATCATTGGAGACCACACCGTTATCCGTGAGTGCGCAACCGTGCATCGCGGCACTGCCTCGAAGGGCAAAACCATTGTAGGCAACCACTGCCTTATCATGGCTTATTCGCATGTGGCGCACGACTGCTTGCTGCACGACCACATCATCATGTCCAACGCTACCCAGCTGGCTGGCGAAGTGGTGGTGGACAATTATGCTATCCTTGGCGGAGGATCCCTCGTCCACCAGTTCACGCATATAGGCGCGCACTCCATGACCCAGGGCGGCACAAAGGTCAACAAGGATATACCGCCTTTTGTCATCGCAGCACGCGAACCCGTCTCGTTCTGCGGCATCAATAGTGTGGGGCTCAACCGCCGTGGGTTCACACGTGAGCAGATTTCTGCCATACAGGATACATACCGACTCATCTACATGTCCGGACTGAATGTATCACAGGCACTCCAGCAAATCAGCGAAACACTGCCTCAATCCGCCGAACGCGATACTATCGTTGATTTTATCACGACTTCGCCCCGTGGAGTAATCAGGGGAACAATGTAAAAACGACATCAAATAACTTAGAGATATGGAACAAGAAGAGCGCAGCCTCAATTTCATTGAGCAAATCGTAGAGAAAGACCTTGTCGAGGGCAAGAACGACGGACGTATACAGACGCGTTTCCCGCCCGAACCGAACGGTTACCTGCACATCGGCCACGTCAAGGCCATCTGCATGGACTTCGGCATAGCCGAGAAGTACAACGGCGTCTGCAACCTGCGTTTTGATGACACCAACCCCGCCAAAGAGGATACCGAGTATGTGGAGACTATCGAGCGCGACATCGCATGGTTGGGATTCAAGTGGGGACAGATCTATTACGCCTCCGATTACTTCCAGCAGCTCTACGACCTCGCTATCCGCTTTATCAAGGAAGGCAAGGCATACGTGGACGAACAAACCGCCGAGCAGATAGCCGAGCAGAAAGGCACGCCTACCGAACCCGGTGTGGCTTCGCCTTATCGCGACCGGCCGGTGGAGGAGAACCTGCGCCTGTTCCAAGCCATGCAGAACGGAGAGATAGAGGAGGGCAAAATGGTGCTCCGCGCCAAGATCGACATGGCTAACCCGAACATGCACTTCCGTGACCCGATCATGTACCGCATCATCACCTCGCATCCGCATCACCGTACGGGTCGCAAGTGGAACGTCTATCCGATGTACGATTTCGCACACGGGCAGTCCGACTACTTCGAGGGCGTGACACACTCCATCTGTACGCTGGAGTTCGAGGTGCACCGGCCGCTGTACGACTACTTCCTCGACCAGATTACCGGTGAGAACTTCGCCGGCCTGTCGCCCTACGGTCCGGACTACCGCCCCAAGCAGCGCGAGTTCAACCGCCTGAACATCACGTATACCGTCATGTCGAAGCGCAAGATGCTCCAGCTGGTGAAGGAAGGTCTCGTTGCCGGCTGGGATGACCCGCGTATGCCGACGGTATGCGGTCTGCGCCGCCGCGGTTATACCCCGCAGTCCATCCGCACCTTCATGGACAAAATAGGCTACACCAAGGTGGAAGGCATGATTGACCAAGGTCTGCTGGAGCATACCATCCGCGAGGACCTCAAGGAGACTGCCCCGCGCATCTGTGCAATCTTCGATCCCGTCAGACTCGTTATCACCAACTACGAAGGCAGCGGAGAAACGATTATTGCCGCCAATATTGACGGCAACGACGAACTTGGAACCCGCGAGATGCAGTTCGGCAAAGAACTGTGGATTGAGCGCGGCGACTTCCTCGAACAGGCGGATAACAAGTTCTACCGTCTCAGCCCGGGCGGTCGCGAAGTGCGGCTCAAGGCGTCGTACATCATCCAGGCTACCGGCTGCGACAAGGATGCCGACGGAAATATTACTACCGTTTATGCCACCTACGACCCGGACAGCAAGTCCGGCACCGAGGGAGGCAACCGCAAGACCAAAGCCACCATCAACTGGGTGGAGTGCAACAGCGCGCTCGATGCCGAGGCACGTCTGTACGACCGCTTGTTTGCGTGTGAGAACCCGAGTGCCGAGGAAGGTGACTTCCGCGACCTGCTCAACCCCGACAGCCTGATTGTCAAGAACATCAAGGTCGAAGGCTCGCTGCGTAGCGAACTTCTGGCAGCGAAGCGGTCTGTCAGCGACAGCGGTCTGACATCTGTCAACGAAGTGGTCAACTATAACCACTACCAGCTTCTCAAGCAAGGCTACTTCGTGGTTGACCCCGACACAACGGCTGACCGCCTCGTGCTCAACCGCACCTGCTCGCTCAAGGATAACTACCTCAAATAGACCAATAGCCAACAGCCAATGGCTAATAGCCGGTTATATTGTCCTTTCCGCCGCAAGTGGGTGGCCTCGACACCGGAAGAAGGCGTACGTCAGGCATTCCTTCGGGCGATGGTGGAGCAGCTGGGCTACCCGCAGTCACTCATCGGCGTAGAGGTGCCGATAGAGGTGGGCGCAGGCGTAACGAAGCGGTGCGATGCGGTGGTCTATACTTCTTCGCTCCGGCCGCTAATGCTCCTTGAGTTCAAAGCACCGGAAGTGGAAATCACACAGTCCACCCTCGACCAGGCAGCCGTTTACAACACCACCATCCGTGCGCCTTACCTCATCCTTGCCAACAGCAGACAGACGGTCGTGGCGCACATCACAACTGATAATCAAATAACATTTCTAAATACTATCCCTGCATGGAGTCAGTTATAACCTTGAACGAAGCCGTCGATACCAAAGCTTTCTATGGTATCAACAATGCCAATATCCTCTGCCTGAGCAACCAGCATCCCGAGGTACGTGTGGTGGCGCGCGGTTATACACTCAAGGTCACAGGTCCGGAGCACGCGGTACGCCGTTTTCAGCAGGCGGTAGAGCGCTGCCAGGAGGTCTGCCTGAGCCACGGTTCGCTCAGCGAGGCGATGATTCTTGACCTGCTGCACGGCTCGGCACCCGAGACGGTCAACCACGAGCATCTTATCCTGCACGGCGTAGGCGGAAAGCCTATTCTGGCACGTTCGGTCAACCAGCGCAAACTCGTCGAGGCGTTCCTCTCCGACGACCTCCTCTTCGCCGTCGGGCCTGCAGGCTCAGGCAAAACGTACACAGCCATAGCATTAGCTGTCCGGGCTCTCAAGAACAAAGAAGTCAAGCGTATCATCCTGTCACGTCCGGCTGTCGAGGCGGGCGAGAAACTCGGCTTCCTGCCGGGGGACATGAAGGAGAAGATCGACCCGTACCTGCAACCACTCTATGATGCCTTGCAGGATATGCTTCCCGCCAACAAACTGCAGGAGTACATGGAGCGCGGAACCATTCAGATTGCGCCATTGGCATTCATGCGCGGACGCACATTGTCGGACGCGGTTGTCATACTCGATGAGGCGCAGAACGCTACCGTTCTTCAGCTCAAGATGTTCCTCACCCGCATGGGTCTGGGCAGCAAGATGATTGTCACCGGCGATCTTACGCAGATTGACCTGCCTGCATCGCAACGCTCCGGACTGAGCGATGCCATGGCGCGTCTCCGCGGCATCAAGGGCATTCAGGTTGTTGAGTTCACCCAACAGGACATCGTCCGTCACCATCTCGTAACGCATATTGTCAAGGCTTATGCTGATTAACACCTACTCCGCTACATCCGTCGGCATCGATGCAGTCATCGTCACCGTTGAGGTGAATGCCACGCCCGGCTACGACTTTACCCTGGTCGGACTGCCCGATACGGCTGTCAAGGAAGGACACGAACGTATCCTCTCCGCTATACAGATAGCGGGCATCCGCATCCCGCAACGGCAATACACAATCAATATGTCGCCGGCCGACCTCAAGAAGGAAGGAGCGGCATTCGATCTCACGCTTGCTATCGGGCAACTCGCTGCCACCGAGATTGTGCAGAGCAGTCTGCTCTCGCAGTTCCTCATCTTAGGCGAATTGTCGCTCGACGGTCATCTGCGTCCTGTACACGGCTGCCTGCCAATCGCTATAGCAGCCAAGAACAACGGTTTCCGCGGAGTCATTCTCCCTGCCGACAACGCCAATGAGGCGGCGGTGGTCGATGGTATCGAGGTCTATGGCTTTGAGCACCTGACGGATGTCATAGCGTTCCTCAACGGCACGGCGCAAGCCGAACCGACGCATGTTGATGCTGCCGAACTGCTCAGCACGTACGCTTTCCCCGATGACATCGATTTTGCAGAGGTGCGCGGTCAGCAGGAGGTACGCCGTGCCATCGAGGTAGCCGCAGCTGGCGGACATAACATCATCATGATTGGCCCGCCGGGCGCAGGCAAGTCCATGATGGCAAAGCGTATTCCTACCATCCTGCCGCCCATGACGCTCAGCGAAGCGTTGGAGACCACAAAGATTTACTCCGTCTCCGGCAAACTCCGCAAGGCCAATAGCCAACAGCCAATGGCTAATAGCCTGGTAGTTCAGCGTCCGTTCCGCTCACCGCATCACACCATAACCGATGTCACGCTCGTCGGAGGCGGCAACAATCCCCATCCGGGAGAGGTCAGTCTCGCACACAACGGTGTGCTCTTTCTTGACGAGTTGGCGGAGTTCAAGCGCTCGGCACTCGAGGTGCTCCGTCAGCCTCTCGAGGACGGACATATAACCGTTGCACGCAACAAACTCTCGGTCGATTATCCTGCACACTTCATGCTCGTGGCAGCGATGAACCCCTGCCCGTGCGGACATTACGGCGACCTCAAGCATCCGTGCACCTGCACGCCGGCACAACGTCATCGCTACATGAGCCGCATCAGCGGACCGCTGCTTGACCGTATAGATATCCAGTGCCACATTGAGGCCGTCAGCTACGATGACCTGCGGAGCAAGGCGGACGGCGAGCCGTCGGCGTCTATCCGCGAACGGGTACTCAAAGCGCGTGCTATCCAAACCGAACGGTTCAGCGGCACGCCTACCCACTGCAACGCGCAGATGACGCCTTCAATGGTTCGCCGGTATTGCCAATTGACATCCGAGGCAGAGCAGCAACTGCGTATGGCTATGGACCTCTACGGACTTTCGGCACGTGCCTACGACCGCATCCTGAAGGTCGCACGAACCATCGCCGACCTTGATGCCGTTACCTATCCGGATCGGCCGTTGTCGAACACTCTGACCACGCCCCAACTGCTACAAGCCATCCAGTTCCGCCAGCTCGACCGCGCCGACTGGGGCGAATAATCCGGCTCGCACGTTCTTTCATCTTTGTCCACTGCACCCAAATACTATTCGGGCTGCCGATGCTGTGTTTGATATTTCATACATTTTGGCGCCTATTTGGTACAAAAGCCGCAGAAAAACTTGCAAATATCAAAAAAAAGCTGTACCTTTGCATCGCAATTTGAGCAATGCCCAACACTCATCTGATCATATCGACCTCCAATGACCTGCTACGCGTGGCAGCGGGGCATATATTGTACATCTCGTCGGATGGCAACTACTGCAACTTCTTCCAGACGGGTGGCGAGATGCGGCTCGTGACATATCAGTTGGGGCAGATTGAGCGGATGATTGCCGAGCAGTTGCCCGAGTTGGGCAGGCAGTTTGTCAGGATAGGCAAGAGCCTGATTGTCAACCTCAATTACGTGTATTATATCAATGTGCCCAAGCAGCAGCTTATCCTCGTTGATTGGCAACAGAACCGCTACACGCTCTCTGCGAGCAAAGAGGCACTGAAGGCATTGAAGGAACTCATAGAGCATAGTAACGTATGATGAAAGAAGATATATCCGATAGTGAGATTCGAGTGATTGGCATCGGTCAATCGCAGCCCGGGCAGCCTTTTCCGTGGCGGAAGGTGACGGTCACGTTGGCCGTCATAGTGGCGATTGGGCTGGTCGTGTGGCTGCTGTGCCCTAAACAGATGAGTCCAGAACCGATAGAGACCGGCGTGTTTGAGCAAGAGACCATCGCCCAGCCTCATCCCCTCAGCGAGTGGCTGGCAGGCTTGGACAGCCTTGCCGTCTGCGCCACCGCTACACGCGACATAACCGTCAACGATATCCCTTTGCGCGTCTATGTGCCCCTGAACAGCACGCCGCATCTGGAAGTGGGCTATGGTATAGCGGATAACCGCGGACGGAGCATCCTGTTCTTCCAGGCGGCGGATGTGCGCGCGGATAACAAGAAGATCGTGGGCGCATTCGTGCTCCGTGGCGAACCGCTCAGTCGCGGATTGAGCAAGCGCGGCTATTGCGCGATTATCGGCGGCAAAGTGACTGTAGGCGTAGCGGACAACTCCCCGCTCTTTGAGCAGGCGACTGAGCAGAACGGCGATTTCTTCCGGCAGTACCCGCTGGTGGACAACGGCCTGCTGGTGGAGAACGAACTGAAGAACAAATCCATCCGTCGCGGCTTGTGCGACATTGACGGCCGCATTGCCGTTATCGAGAGCCAGACGCAGGAGTCTCTGCACGATTTCTCTCAGGCACTGGTGGATGCAGGTGTCAGCAATGCTATCTATCTGGTGGGCAGCACGGCTATGGGCTGGTGCATGGATACCGAAGGCGTTGGCACCAAGCGCGGCTTGTGGGACGAGCGCGTGTATGAGAACGTTAGTTTCATTGTCTGGCCAAACACTACCACCTCTAATCTCTAGTCTCTCACCTTTCAACTGTATAAAGTAGCGTGTGCGAAGTCATTTCGTACACGCTGCTTTATACTACATACATCCCTGCATAATATGCTTGCATTTTTGCGGGAAAACCACTACCTTTGCATTGAATTTTTAATTTTTAATTTGTTCCCGTGCAATATGAAACGTTCTTCTACCTTTTGGGCAAGCCTGCGCAGTTTCTGGCAAGCCTGTTCCCGCAGCGTACGTGTGCTGCTCGTCTGTGCACCGGTTATTCTCGCTGCTGTCATCTATTCCCTCGCCCGTAGCGGACAGTCTGCACCCCAAGCCATTCAGAAGCGCCTTTACGGCGAAGAGATTGGTCGCAACGGTCTGCGTTACAAGCATGGCGCGCACATCTACAATCCCGAGACCGGCAAGATTCTTGTGGACAGCATCAGTTGGCTGCATATCTCCTGTGGCGACACCATTGCCATCCTCGCCAAGAACCACCGCCGTGCCTACATCAACCTCAACACCGCCGAACTGCTCACGCCGCTGGAGTACGACAAGGCCTGGGAGTTCGCCTGCGACCGGGGTGTCATGTCGCGCCATGACTCGCTGTTCATCTTCCGGCGCGACGGTTCGATGGTCAATGTGCCGGGGCTCATGGCACGCAACCAGTATGAATATCTGTTCTATGAAAACCGTCTGGCGCTCAAAATCGATTACGACCATATCGGACTGCTCGACACTGCCGGCAACTGGGTGCTGGAGCCCGTCTATCAGAAGATTGAAACGGACTACGGTCACCGCCTCTACAACACCCGTCTGGGCGCAGAGTGTATCGTTTATGGTTACGACCTCAAACCTGTTCTCCGCGGCGCGTACAAGTCAATTGATGTCGATTGGTCGGATGGCTTGATTGCCACCGAGCACAACGGCATACAGCGGCTGTTCGATTATGAGGGTAAACTGCTGTACAAGGTCATCTACAAGCGCATCGAGACCTTGGAATACACCCACAAGGACAAGAACGGCGACGATATTACCGAGGAAACCGAGTGCTACGTCTATGTCGATTACAACGACAAACGCGGTCTGATGGACAAGCACTACCAGGTGCTTACGCCGCCCTTGTTCCACGACATTGAGGCGCAGACCAAGCACGTGTTCTTCGCCTCGTTCGGCGAATACAGTAACCGCTTCGGCACATTGATTGACGACCATGGCAAGGCGCTTCGTTAACATTTGCGCTATATGCGCAGCGGTCTTCTTCGCATCGAGCATCGCGATAGTGCTGGTCTATCGCTTTGCTCCGGTGCGCCTGACGCCGATGATGCTCATTCGCAAAGCGGAAGCGTTCAGCCGTGGCGAACGCCTCACGCTCAAGCACGAATGGGTGCCCATTGAGCAGATTTCCCCTGACATGATCAGTGCCGTTATCGAATCCGAGGACGCGCACTTCTACGAGCACGGAGGCTTCTCCTACGAAGATATGCTGGACGCATTCTACCTCAACAAGCGCTATGGATGTATTATTGCAGGCGGTAGCACCATCTCCCAGCAGACGGCGAAGAACGTGTTCTGCACGCCTGCGCGCACTTATACGCGCAAGGCGTTTGAGGCGTACTTCACCATACTTATCGAACTCCTATGGGGCAAGCAGCGCATCCTCGAGGTCTATCTCAACGTCATCGAAACGGGTGACGGCATCTTCGGTGTCGAATCTGCCGCGCAGGAGTATTTCTCCACGTCTGCTCTCCGCCTCAATTACCGCCAGGCAGAATCCCTCACCTCCGTCATCCCCTGCCCTCAATGCTGGAACACACGTTGGCTCTACGACATGCAGTAGTGCACTCCCTCCGTTCATCCCGCCGGCATTTGATGCCGACATTGGCGTTTCTTCTCAATCTCCCTTTCTGCGATATACTTATCGCAGTTGCCCACCATGCCTTTCGTCCATTGTCTCGCATAGTATGCGAGTGCTCTTCTTTCTTCGTCAATTGCGCCTGCATTGAATGTAGGCACGGCTCTCCGAGCCGCTCTTTCGTTCATTGCGCCAGGATAGGATCAACGCAACGGCTCCTCAGAGCCGCCTCCTATATATCCAGATTATCTAGATTAGCTTCGCGTTCCAGCCCGAAAAACGCCTTTCCCGTTATATTTCTCACTTTCTTACATCTATTTTGACAAAATCGTCTTTCTCCTCTTGCAAATGTCAATTATTTTTCGTATCTTTGCAGTTGCAAAGATTTATTTGATTATGGATTTTAAATCGGCATATATTATTATCTTCTTCCGCAAATTACCATCTCCGTAGCGTCGGAGTGACAACATAACATATTAACATAGCATTACTATTTTTCGCGTTCAAAAGAAAAAAGCCTAGGAAACTGATTTCTTTACGAAACGGATAATGCTTCACGGATACGCCTAATGTATAGGACTTCCAACATACCCTATTTAGTTCACACTTGGTGTGGACTCTCTAAGGGTATGGACGAAGGTTCTTCCTAGGCTCCTCCGTGAACGCGAATAGAGGTTCACACCTTTTCTATGTCCGTCCATGAGGGATAGTATGCGCAAATGTACTATCCTTCATGCCGGACGAAAAACAATCTTCCGCAAACATACCACCTGCGCGACAAGTCAAGTCGCGAGAGCGTGTGCAGAAGCACGGCGAGGTCTTTACTGCGCCGCGTGAGGTGAATGCGATGCTTGATCTTGTGAAGAACGAGACCGAGCGTCTGGACTCGCGTTTCCTGGAGCCAGCTTGCGGTGACGGCAACTTCCTCGTGGAGATACTGCGCCGCAAACTTGCAGTAGCGAATAACAACTACCAGAAACATCAATCGCAACTGCAATACGAGAAAGATGCAATACTGGCAATCAGTAGCATCTATGGTATAGACATCCTACCCGACAACGCACAGGAGTGCCGTGCACGTTTGTTGGAGATTTTCAAAGAGTATTATCAAGGCCTATTCCCAAAAGCCGTAAAGCCGGAGTGTATAACTTCGGCGGAGTATCTGCTGTCAAAGAACATCATCCTTGGCGATGCGCTTACTTACCGCCGCATAGACAATCCCAACGAATGGATCATCATCAGCGAATGGAGTATGCTGCCAAGCGGATTGATGAACAGGCGCGACTATGAGTTCTCGTATCTGGTAGGCGATAGTGCTACCGATGATTTGTTCTCGGACATCCCTTGTCAGACTTTTGATCCACAACCGTTCCTCAATCTAAATCCCCAGGCCTATGGAGAAAAATAACTATAACCCCGATGTGCTCAACTGCATCGCCAACCTCAGTAATGATGAGGTGTTTACGCCTCCGCAGTTAGTGAATGAAATGCTGGATTTGCTTCCGCAGTCACTCTTCAACAATCCTGAAACGCGCTTTCTTGACCCGTTTACTAAAAGTGGCGTTTTCTTGCGAGAGATAGTCAAACGACTGGATGTCGGTCTTTCTACCGTTATACCTGATCGGCAAGAACGTATTTTGCATATCATGCATCATCAGGTGTTCGGCATAGCACTTACTGAACTGACTTCGCTTCTTGCGCGTCGCACGGTCTATTGCAGCAAGTTTGCAGATAGTGAACACAGCGTAGGGCATTTCAAAACGCGCGAAGGACATATTTTGTATACGCCCATGCAACACACATGGCAAAATGGTCGTTGTATATACTGTGGCGCATCCAAAGAAGTCTTCGACCGTGGCGATGCGGCAGAAACGTACGCATATAACTTTATTCATACCAACAACCCCGAAAAATTCTTCCCTAATATGACTTTCGATGTAATTATAGGTAATCCTCCATATCAGATAGAAGATGGAGGCTTTGGAATTAGTGCTAGACCAATATATCATTTGTTCATCCTTCAAGCGATGAAATTGCAACCTCGATATTTAACCATGATTGTTCCTGCAAGGTGGTTTGCCGGAGGGAAAGGACTTGATGATTTTAGAAAGGAAATGCTGAATGACAATAGAATAAGAATGATTCATGATTATCCTCAAGCATATGAATGTTTCCCTGGTGTTCAAATAAAAGGTGGAGTGTGTTACTTCCTATGGGATAGGGATCATCGTGGGCTATGTAGTGTTGTAACTCATAAGGAAAATATTGCTTCAGAGCCGATGGAAAGACCATTGTTGGAAAAAGGTTGTGATACATTTATTCGGTATAATGAAGCCATAAGCATACTATATAAAGTGCAACATAAGGAGGAAAAAACGCTATATGATTATGTAAGTTCTCGTAATCCATTTGGCATGAATACCACATTTCATGGTACTAAATCAGGAAAAGTTAGGTTATATGAAAATCAAGGTATTTCATATATTAATAGAGAAGATGTCCGAAAGAATGTAGAAATAATTGAATCATATAAGGTATTTATCCCTCGTGCAGGAAGCGGAAGCGATTCTTTCCCACACCCAATTTTAGGATGTCCATTTATTGGGGAGCCAAACTCTGCATGCACAGAAACATACATGTATATTGGTCCATTTAAGAATGAACAAGAAGCAAAGAACGCTATCACATATATAAAAACACGCTTTTTACGATTTCTTGTAATGCTAAAAAAGGTGACACAAGATACCACAAGGAGTGTTTATCAATTTGTTCCTCTCCAAGATTTCTCGGAGCCGTGGACGGATGAGAAACTATATGCCAAATACGGATTGGACGAAAGAGAGATTGCCTTTATCGAAAGTATGATTCGTCCGATGGAATGAAGCCTTCAGCAACGCAATCACATCGGCTTCATGTAACGGCAAACCAAAGGTATAGCACGGGTATAGCAACCCTATACGATAACAAGCGTTCTTTGACAGACTGACAAGAGAAATAGGTGGAGAATAAAATTTGTACAACTCCACAATCTTCGGAACAAACATTCCACAACTTTCGGAACAAAATAGCTACAATCTTCGGAAAAGTGAACAAAATATTTGCAAATATCAGATTTTTTTTCTTATTTCGCTACGCTCTAACGATTATTTTTATGAATTATTTGCATAATTCAAAAATTTTTCATAACTTTGCGGGCAAATTTGAACTTCAACTGCAATTTTGTCCAAAACGAGCATAAGGTTATGTATCAAAGAGCATTACAACCGTACATCATGAGTGTTATAGCTCAATTCCCCGTTATTTCGATAACAGGACCGCGCCAATCAGGAAAGACCACGTTATGTAAGATGTTATTTCCCGATTACGACTACTATAATTTGGAAACCGACCAGGATATTGAAGTCATATCTCAAAACATTCATGATTTTTTGCGGCAGGAGCGCAAAGGTCTTATTATTGATGAAGCACATAATTTGCCCAATTTGTTTTCAGAAGTACAAGTGGCAGTGGATGAAGATGATAGCCGTCGGATAGTATTGTCAGGCAGCAGCAATTTTCTGATAATGCAAAGTATAACACAATCGCTCGCAGGCAGAGCCGCCATCATCCGCTTGCTTCCTCTTTCGCTTTACGAATTGGGTGAAGAGGCAAAAACGGATACCGACACCCTGATATACAAGGGATTCTATCCTGCTATATGGGGGAAAGGACGAGAGGTGAAAGAAGTGTATAACACCTACTTCACCACATATATACAACGCGATGTGCAGCAGATTGTTAATGTGAAGGATTTGCGTCAGTTCCGCCGTTTTGTACAACTTTGTGCCACCCGTGTCGGACAGGAATTTGTGGCGAGTTCGATTGCAGATGAGCTGGCAATAAGCATACATACCGTCAATAGTTGGTTGAGCGTATTGGAGGCTTCATATATCACGTTTACACTCTCTCCATATTTTCGCAATATGGGTAAACGCATCGTCAAGACTCCAAAACTGTATTTCTATGACACAGGATTGGTTTGTTATCTGTTAGGTCTAAAATCTCCGGATGATGTACGCAACTCATTTATGCGTGGCGCACTATTTGAGAATTTGGTTGTGGCAGAGATGATGAAGAATCGCTACAATGCAGGAATGAGTAATGTGGACCTTTATTTCTATCGCGATAAATCGCAAAAAGAAGTGGATGTCGTAGAGGAATTAGCATATCCGAATATGCAGATCTTTGAGATCAAGTCCGCTACAGCAATCAAACCTGACTTTTTTAGGAACATGAACTATTTCCGTAAGATATATGGGCATGCTGTTGTGTCATCCAAACTGATATACGACGGTAGTCATGAAATGGATATACCGGACAACGGAATAGTCAACTTCCGCCATGTAAACTAAATGTCTCTTGTCAGTCTGTCCAAAGCATATTAAACAAATGACAGACTATGGCAGCACAAGACTTATTACAAGCAAAGGTTGAAACAACCCCTATCATTTATGCCTATAGCGACACGCGCTATCCGGGTGCGCTGAAAGTGGGCTTTACCACGCGTCCGATAGAGGTGCGTATGCATGAGCATTATCCGACCGTTGTGCCCAATCAGTCGTGGAACGTGGAACTGGTGCGTCCGGCTATGCGCAACGACGGCACAACATTCGACGACCACGCCGTGCACCGCGTACTGCGCGAGAGCAATATCCGTTGTGTAAACGGCGAATGGTACAAATGCGACACAAAGACTGTGGAGCGTGCCATCCGGGCTGTTGTTTCCAATCAAAGCACCATCATCCAACGCGACCGCTCATTCACTATGCGCGACGAGCAAGCCGAAGCGGTGCGCAAGACATCCGAATATTTCTTCCGTTTCTATAGTGACCCGCATAACCATGGATTCACGCCGCACTTCCTCTGGAACGCCAAGATGCGTTTCGGCAAGACCTTCACAACCTACCAACTGGCTCTCCGCATGCATTGGCGGCGGGTGCTTGTCCTGACTTTCAAACCGGCAGTACGTTCGGCATGGAAAGAAGACCTGCTCACGCACCGCGATTTTGAAGGCTGGCAGTTCTGTGAGAAGCAGGACGACCGCAATTTTGCTCCTGTCAACGAACGCAAGCCGTTTGTCTGTTTCGCTTCCTTCCAAGATGTGCTCGGCAGGAATGAGAACGGAGGAATAAAAGCCACGAACGAATGGCTGCAAGATGTCGATTGGGATTGCATCGTGCTGGATGAGTATCATTTTGGCGCATGGGGCAAACGTGCCAAAGAGTTCTACGACAAACAAGACATAGCTAACTTGGAGATTGATGAGCGGCAAGGTATTCTGTTTGAAGATTCCGAAACCAAGGAGCGTCAGGCTATCGAAGATTACGATGAGCAGCTGATGCCGCTTACCACGCGAGCCTACCTCTATCTGTCGGGCACTCCTTTCCGTGCAATCGCATCCGGCGAGTTTATCGAGGAACAGATTTTCAACTGGACGTACTCAGATGAGCAAGACGCCAAAGCCAAGTGGGACAAAGACGGTTATAATCCATACGCAGCTTTGCCGCGCATGGTAATGATGACATACCAGTTGCCGGATAGTATTCGTGAGATTGCCCTTCAAGGCGAGTTTAATGAGTTTGACCTGAACGAGTTCTTCCGCGCAGAAGGTAACCGCTTTGTGCACGAGGAATATGTGCAGCATTGGCTGGAGTGGATTCGTGGCAGTTTTGCCGAACAGCTTGTCACCGACCTGAAGTTGCAAACAGAGAAACCGCCTGTGCCTTACAGCGATTTCCGTCTGAAAAGTTACTTACAACATACATTCTGGTTCTTGCCGTCCGTCGCGGCATGTAAGGCGATGAAGCATTTGCTCCAAAGCCGTGCTAACTCGTATTACCACGACTATCGCGTTATATTGGCAGCAGGAAATGATGCCGGCATGGGCGCCGATGCACTCAATCCTGTCTATGATGCCATGGATAATCCGCAAGAAACGAAGACCATCACACTCTCTTGCGGCAAGCTGAGCACAGGCGTGACCGTTCGTCCGTGGTCGGGTATCTTCATGCTCCGTAATTCTTCGTCGCCGGAGACCTACTTCCAGGCGGCTTTTCGTGTGCAATCGCCATGGACGACACAAGACGAATATGGTAAAGAGCAAATACTCAAACCCGTTTGCTATGTGTTCGACTTTGCGCCTGACCGAGCAATCAAACAAGTGGCGGACTATAGCTGCCGTCTGAATATCAATGAGGATAATCCCGAAACAAAAGTAGGCGAGTTTATCAAGTTCCTTCCAATACTTGCCTACGATGGCAACTCCATGAAGGAGATTGATGCAGCAGGTATCCTCGATATGGCGATGAGCGGTACCACATCTACTTTGCTGGCTCGTCGGTGGGAGAGTGCGCTTCTCGTGAACGTGGATAATGCTACCTTGCTTAAACTCATGGGGAATGTGGATGCTATGCGTGCCCTACAGAATATCGAAGGATTCCGTGCGTTACGGCAAGACATTGAAACCATCATCAACAAGTCCGAGCAGATAAAGAAAGCCAAAAAACAGAAAGAGAAGTTGACCGAGCGGCAGAAGAAAGAACTGACTGAGGAAGAAAAGAAAACGAAGTCGCTTCGCAAACAAATCCAGGAAAAGTTAATCAAGTTTGCGACACGTATTCCAGTTTTCATGTATCTGACGGACTTCCGCGAGTACTGCTTACGCGATGTGATTACTCAATTGGAGCCGGACTTGTTCCGTAAGGTAACAGGCCTTACTATAGCGGATTTTGAGTTGCTCATCAGTCTCAATGTCTTTAATGCCGCGTTGATGAACGATGCCGTTTATAAGTTCAAACGCTATGAAGACAGCAGCCTCAGTTATACCGGCATACAGGCGCAAGAACTGAAGGGCGTCGGCTTGTATGATACTGTTATCTATCCGCAAACCAAGCAGCAAGTGGCGCAGCCGGCACCTATTAGGCATCCGCATAAGCCAAAGCAAGAAACGGCTTCTACTCCCACACCAGTCAGTCACGTGCACAAAGCAGGGGATAATGTGTTCCATAAGACTTTTGGCGCAGGTAGTATCCTCTCAATTGATGAGAAATATGTCATCTGCCGCTTTGAAGGCAACAGGGAAAAGAAGTTCCTCTATCCGCAAGTTTTTGAGCAGGGATATTTACACTGACAGTCAACCTTTGCAGGAGTACCGTCAACCGTGCCTGATGAGTGCAATGACGTCCGCCGCATCGCCAAACGCATAACGACCTGCCAATAGCCACCTCATCGCCAGCTCTTCATCTTCCTTGACAGCAAGACCTCCACCGTCCCTTCGCAAATGGTCAGCGCCCGCTTAAACTCCGATTAGCCCCCAATTAGCTCTCGAATCACCTTTATATAGAAGCACAGGGTGACGGGCATAGAAATTGAAGATATTTGCAACTTTCTTTCGGAAAAATTTGCAAATGTGGATTATTTATTGTACTTTTGCAGGGAATTTCAATAATCACCCAACATTTGCTTATCATGAACGAAATCATTCAGAACTTTCTGCATACCGATTGGATGGGCACAGTCTCCAAGCTCGGCATGGCATTCATATTAGGTTACCTGATTGGCATTGAACGCGAGTTGCACGGCAAGGTAGTCGGCACACGCACCGTGACCCTGATTGCCATCGGCACGGCGATGTACGTACTGATGTCCCCAACCATCTTCGGCGGCGACAACTCGCGAATAATAGCTCAAGTCGTGTCCGGCATAGGTTTCCTGGGTGCCGGTATCATCTTCAAGGACGGCGACACGGTCAAGGGTCTGACCACCGCTGCCACTGTCTGGTGCGCAGCAGCCGTCGGAGGTCTGTGCGGATTCGGGATGTTCGCCGAAGCCATACTGGGCACAGTGGCAATCATCATTATCAACATCTTCTTCAGGCATCGCCTGTCCAAACTCGAGAAAGAGGAGAGGAACAAAAAGAGTGAACGGAAGGTTTAGCGGTACTTGGATTCGTCGGCGTCGGTAAGTATGCTCAGGTAACTGTCGAAGCGTGACGGAGCAACAGACTGTCCGACCTCAGGCAGTACGGCGCAACCGGGTTCGCCGCAATGCAGACAATTGGAGTAGCGGCACTGACGACTGAGAGCGAAAATCTCACGGAAGTAGTGCCCTACTTCTTCTTTTTGCATATCGAGCGTGCCGAAACCCTTGATACCTGGGGTGTCAATCACCCATCCGCCTTCCGGCAGACGGTACATCTCGGAGAACGTCGTCGTATGCATGCCCATATCATGCGCCTTGGAGATGTCCGCCGTACGGGTCATCGTCTCGCCGAACAGAGCGTTCAGCAAGGTCGATTTGCCGACACCCGAGTTTCCGCTCAACAGCGTCGTCTTGCCGACAAACTCCGAGCGGATGGCGGCTATATCATCGTGCAGCGCGGAGAGCGCTACTGTTTGGTAACCGAGCGACTCGTATAGGGCGCGCAGTTCGGACTGCTGCTGCAGTTCGTCGGGCGTGAACAGGTCAGTCTTGTTGAAGATGAGCATCGCCGGCACGTTGTACGCCTCGGCGGTTGCCAGAACGCGGTCAATGAACGTGGTGGCAGTCACGGGATGGTTGAGCGTGACAACCAGTGCCAGACGGTCGATGTTTGCCGCCAGGATATGTGACTGCTTGCTCAGGTTCGTACTCCGGCGGATGATATAGTTACGCCTGGGCAGGATGGTGGTGATCCACGTCGTGCCGTCAGTCTGCGTCTCGACTGTAACCTGATCGCCCACAGCAACTGGATTGGTTGAGCGTATGCCGGCAATACGCAGATTACCCTTGATATGGCAATCCACAACGCTGCCGTCGGAGGTCAGAACCCCGACGGTGCTTCCTGTGATTTTGATGACTAATGCTTGTGCCATGTCAGAACGCTTCTGTTGCTGTCAGATAGAACCCGTAGCCGTTGATATCCAGCCACGAGGGGAAGATATTGTTCCGCGCCACGTCGGCACGGATATTGACTTTCGCCTTGTTGATGGTCAGTCGTAGTCCAAGGCCGTAGCCTACCTTCGGTCGTGCCCATTGCCAGTGCGTATAATCGTTCACGTCACCCATGCCGGCGAACACGCACGCACGAATCCAGCGCCATATAGGGAACCGCAGTTCGGTCTGGACAGCCAGCATCGTATTGTCGCGGAACATGCCGTACGGTATGCCTCGCACCAAATCCTGCCCGCCAAAGGTTGGCAGCATCTGGAAAGGCGTATTTTTCGGAGTAAGACTCAACGCCATATCCGCGCGCACCTCGTAGCACCACACCACATACTTGCCGAACGGGATGAACTGCCTCCAGTTGAAACTGCCACGCGTGAGGCCGGACGTAGCACCCCACCAGCGGTTGTAATGGGTGATGCTCGCCTTGAAGAACATGCCCCTGCTTGGGTAATAAACCACATCGCGCGTGTCGAACTGCGCCGTGATGCCTATGCCGGGCATCAGAACGCGCGTGGACTCATCGTCGCCTTGCATCAGCGTGTTCTCCCACATCACCTCGGCATGCGGTCCGATGTACCAGTCCTTGCCCACATGTACGAGCGGCTGGACGAAAGCGTAGGCGCGTTGAGACTCATAGTGCGTACCCAAACGGGCATAGGTGCCGGAGCGGTCGGGCTGGTTGCCTATGCCGTAATAGACGTCGGGATAATTGCGGTAACCTGCGCGGAACTGAAGCATCCACGGGAGCAAGGTGCCCATATACAGCGTGCCCTGCAGGTTGGCATACCACTGCCTGTTCAGCGAGTAGGCACCGTCAACCTGAATGATTGACGTGCGCGGATTGAACAGCTTGAAGTACGCCTGTGCGGCAGCACCGAACTCCCACCCCGTCTCGGGTGTATAATTGACGACAGGCACCGCCATCACCGGCCAGTTAAGCACGGCTACCTCTTCGACATCCTTCTGAATGGATTCGCCTTGGGCGACAGACCAACCGAACAGGTTAGCCCACACCAACAGTATCCCTATGACGAGATGTCTCTTCATTGGCTGACAACTGACCACCGGTCGCGCATTGCGGCTATACGGTCATTATCTCTTTCTCCTTCTTGGCGTACACCTCGTCAATCTGGCGTATGTACTTGTCGTGCAGCTTCTGTGCATCGCCTTCGGCATCTTTCTCCACATCCTCGGGCATGCCGTCCTTCACCTGCTTCTTCAAGGTCTCGATGGCATCGCGGCGGGCATTGCGGATGGATACCTTCGCATTCTCCGCCTCGCCCTTGCACTGCTTGGCGAGCTGCTGACGACGCTCCTCGGTCAGCGGCGGCAGGATGAGTCGGATGACCTCGCCGTTGTTGCTCGGCGCAAGTCCGATGTTGGAATTGATGATGGCGCGCTCAATGTCACCGATGATCTTCTTCTCCCACGGTTGGATGGAGAGGGTGCGCGCGTCAGGTGTAGTGATGGTTGCCACATTGGCGAGCGGAGTCATCGTGCCGTAGTAGTCAATACGGATGGCATCGAGGATACGCGGACTGGCTTTGCCGGCACGGATATGTGCCAGTGCATCGTCCAGAAAGAGCACAGCTGCCTGCATGCTCTCTTCTGCCTCATTGAGGATTTGTTTTGCTTCGATCATAGTATTGTAGTGTTTTATATCCGCCAAATTTGGCGGATGGATGTTATGGTGTTACGAGTGTTCCTATCTTCTCACCGGCCATAACCTTCTGCAGGTTGCCTACTGTATCCATGTCAAAGACATAGATAGGCATGTTGTTCTCCTTGCAGAGCACAGTGGCGGTAAGGTCCATCACGCGCAGGTTGCGGCGGAGTATCTCATCGTAGGTTATCTTATCGAACTTCACGGCCGTGGGGTCCTTCTCGGGGTCGGCAGTGTAGATGCCGTCCACGCGTGTACCCTTGAGCATGATATCCGCACCTATCTCTATGGCACGCAATGCTGATGCCGTGTCGGTGGTGAAATACGGGTTGCCCGTTCCGCCGGCGATGATGACCACTGTGCCCTTGTTCAAGAGGCGTTTGGCTTTGTCAGAGTTGTAGTGGTTGCCTATCGGCTCCATGCAGACGCTGGTCAGCACGCGAGCCGGTTGGTCGAGTGCCTCCAGCGCACTGGCGAGGGCAAGCGAGTTGATGCACGTGGCGAGCATGCCCATCTGGTCGCCCTTGACACGGTCAAAGCCGCGCTTCGTACCGCTCAGTCCGCGGAAGATATTGCCGCCGCCGATGACGATAGCCACCTGCACGCCAGCCTCAGCGATGGAACGTACCTGCTCGGCGTACTGCTGCAGACGTTCTTCGTCAATACCGTACTGCTTCTTTCCCATCAGGCTCTCGCCGGAAAGTTTCAATAGGATTCGTTTGTATTGCATAGTAGTAGAATTTATTATATCCTCGTTAGTTTGGCATATGCCAAGAGTAATGTCTTTACGCCCTTGGTATCAAACTCTATCTCTATCTTGTCGTTCTCGTTCTCCCGATAGACACGTTTGACCGTCCCCTGCCCGAACACGCGGTGGTCAATCCTGTCCCCCGACTTCCACTCGGAGACGGTCGCCCCTTGCTCGCCCTTCGGCTGCACTCCGGTAGTAGGCTTGAGGTTCGATGTCGCGGTTCTCGCTACAGTCGGCTGCGGGACGTATGGCGACGCTGGTCTTGACAATGTCGGCTGCGGCAACATTTCTGCCCACGGTGAAGGCTGCGTACTCGGTGCACTGAGCTGCTGCAGATATCGGCGGTCGATGTCCTTCAGGAAGCGTGACGGATTGCTGAAGTTCACCTGCCCGTTCTTCCAACGCTGTCCGGCGTAGGTCAGATAGCACTCCTGCTCGGCACGCGTGATAGCCACGTATAGCAGTCGTCGCTCCTCCTCCAGTTCGCTCTCGTTCTGGCAGAACGGCGAAGGGAAGAGGTTCTCCTCCAACCCGACGATGAACACCACGGGGAACTCCAGTCCCTTGGCGGAGTGCACGGTCATCATCGTGATGCGCGAAGTTGTGTCGTCAATATTCTCGTCCTGGTCGGTGAGCAGACTGACCTCGTGGATAAAGTCCGTTATGCCGGTCTCCTCACCTTGCGCTTTTCGGTCCTCCACATACTGGCGTATGCCACTGACCAGCTCCTCGAGGTTAGCCTTACGATCCACGCCTTCGGCGGTTGTATCCAATACGGCATCCGCCATGAGTCCGGATTGGTTCATCACGAGTTGTGCAAACTCGAAGGCGTCCAGCTGCTGCATCTGTTGAGTAAAGCCAAGGATAGTCTCGGCAAACGCCTGCAACTTCCTCTGGGTGGCAGCGGCAATCTCTGCGGCATAAACCTGTGGCGCCTGCATGACTTGCATCATCGTCACATTCTCGCGCAAGGCTGCTTCGCGTACTCGCGCCACGGTGGTGGCACCTATGCCGCGCTTGGGCACGTTCACGATGCGCTCCAGAGCCTCGTCGTCGCTGTTGTTGGCTGCGAGACGGAAGTACGCAATGGCGTCCTTGATCTCCTTGCGCTGGTAGAACGACATGCCGCCGTAGATGCGGTAGGGGATGCCGAGCTTGCGCATCTCCTCCTCGAGGTTACGGCTCTGGGCGTTAGTGCGGTAGAGGATGGCTATCTGTTCGTAGTCGCGTTTGTTCAGGCGGTGCAGCCCCAGTATCTGCCGTGCTACGGCAGCACTCTCCTCGCGGTCGGAACTGTAGCCCGTCAGGTGCAGACGCTCGCCTTCCTCCTTCTCCGAATAGACCTCTTTGTATATCTGCCCTTTGTTCTTGTGGATAAGGCTGTTGGCAGCA
>JAFSXJ010000029.1 GCA_017444065.1 Paludibacteraceae bacterium
AAAACTAAAGACAAAATAACCAACCAAATTAAAATTAACCCCTTAAAGAGTTAAAACAATGAAAACGACTAAAATTTTTGCTTATGCATGCGCTATTGCGCTGGTAAGCACCGTAGGATTCACGTCCTGCAAGAAGGATGATCCTACTCAAGGAAACAAGACGGACGGAGATCAGGTAAAGACTGAGTTCTCCATCGCCCTGCCTAAACAACTGACCAAGAAGCGTATGCCGGGCACGACAGTACAGCGTAACGCATCGGAGTTCCAAGGTATTGCTGACGGAATAACGCTCGTACCCTTTGCAAAGACTTCGACCATTTTGTCTTCGGATAGCCGTCTTGGTTCAAACATTACTCTGGACGGCGGTGTAGGCGTAGCTGAGTTGGGCACCAACTCGAGTGCAAAGGTTTACGAGGATGTAGACATCCCTTTGTCCACTGGTTCGTTCTTGTTCTACGGCAAGTCAGCCAAGACGGGCACGAAGTTTGAGACCGGTTCTCTTGTAGCCGACCTCAGCGCGGATGCTATCAGTGCCTTCACCTTCGACCTTGAGCCTATTGTAGCCAGTGCCTCCGCTCTGACCGTAGCTTCGGCCAATGGTGGCAAGTTGCTCGCTTATCTGACCAGTATCGCTGCTGCAACAGATGGTGGTGATCCTGCGAAGGCATGGTATGAGTACACCGCAGGTGACGATCCTGCATTGGCAGCTATGTTCACAACGTTTGCAACGATGCACGGTCTGTCATCGTTTGAGGTTGAGCGCGTGCTGACAGATCTTAACAAGTCACTGAAACCTATCTCGTCACCGATTGCAACAGGCATCAAGGCTGCTATCAACAATGCAACTTATGCCACCATCAACGCGTCGGACGAAGTAGAACTGATTGCAGAGTTGGATAATTTCCCGCAGGAGCACAATCTGCCTGTCGGCTCGATTGACATCGTATGGGATGGTACGCTGCATCAGTTCAAAGTCGGTGCATACTCCAACATGGCTGCGCCTGACACGTATGTTTATCCTGCGCAACTGTGGTACTATGCCAACTCGGCTATCAAGACTTCGAACTCATCGAAGAAGACCGCTTACGACAACACGAACGATTGGGATGACATTCTGGCTCTTCACACCGACGCCAATGCTGTGAACACCAAGACCCGTGCGGTAGCGATCACCAATCCTATCCAGTACGCAGTAGGTCGTTTGGATGTACAGGTTAAGCTGAATGGCGCGAGTCTGGCAGATAACAGTGAGACGGTAGAAGGCATCGCCACCCCTGTTGACTGCTCAGCCGGATTCCCTGTAACAGCAGTACTGGTAGGCGGACAGAAGAATGTAGGCTTTGATTTCACGCCTAACGGTTCGACCGAGTACACCATTTATGACAACATCATGGCATCGACTGTAGATGCAAGCCCGACGAACATGGTAGCCATGCCGAGCACACTGTCCACCGCTAACAACACGCTTGTACTGGAGACAGCCGCAGCAGCTGACGTGATGATTGCCGTAGAGTTGGAGAACACCACCGGTGTAGATTTCTATGGTGTAAACGGGCAGTTGATTCCTGCCGGTGGCAAGTTCTACGTAATTGCAAGTCTTGAGGCAGATGACGCTGATGAGACCGGTGACAAGGTATTCAAGCAGGACTTCACGACGACGGCTAAGCTGAACCTGAAGAGCCTACAGTATGCCTACAACACTATTCCCGACCTGCGTACGCCTCAGTTGGAGCTCGGTTTCTCTGTTGACTTGAGTTGGCAGAACGGTCACGAATATACTGTAGACATTGAGTAACAACATGTATTATCGCTATCTATCCGGAGCCCTTCGGGGTTTCGGGTAGAAGTAGCGAAACAAAAGGGATTAACGCCCAGAAAGAACTTGGTAAAACGCATACACATATTGCTGATAGTGCTATTGTCGCTGAGCGGTTGCAGTCTGATAGACGATGACCTGAGCGTTTGTGGCGTGGACTGCCGCATCGATTATCAGATGCGGCTTCAGACAAATATGCGTATGACAGTGACCGACAAGCTGCATGCAGACTCCGACAAGCCTTTGGCCGACAGTTTGGCGAATTGGTTGGCGCCAATCTTCTCAGCCCATGCGCACGACGTGGAGTTGAGTTTTTACTCGGCGGACGACGGTTTGGACGAGTTGAAGCATCACAGCACAGAGATCGTGGACGATCAGAGCAAGACGTTTACGTTCTACCTGCCACGCGAGAACTACCGTCATCTGGCAGTTGTGAACAGCATGGACAACGGCCAGATTGTGCTGCGCGGCAAGGAACATTCGGCGACATACGAGGTCGCCACCAAAGATGCAGACACGCTGCAATCCCAACCCACAGCCATCTATACGGCGCGCGAACAGATCAATGCCGCGGGCGAGGAGGATAGTTATGTATTCACCGTCAACCTGTATATGGCGAGCAGTGCGGTAGCCTTGGTGCTGTACGACGGGGTAGATGCGATGCAGCACATCGAGGTCTACCTGAACGGCACCGCCTCAGGTCTGTCGGTGGGGGATAGTGTGTACACGTTCAGCAACAGTTGTCCTGTACGATGTGAGCAAGTGACTGAACGTTGTTACGCCGCAGTATCGCTGCCGTCTCGCGGCAAAGAGTCAGCCTTAGCCGGTGCGCCCAAGCGTACAGGTGAGGTGGCTGACAACTACTGGCAGTTGGATGCGTTCGTAACCCTGCCCGACGGCACTATCACCGAGACGAAGCTGGATATCGATTATCCGCTGGCAGCCGACGCCTTGGAGATAATCAAGTGCTCGGTGCAGGATGACGGGTCGCTCGTGCCAATAGAGAATGCGCATATAGGCGCAACGGTGCTGTTAGACTGGAAGAGTGGCGGCGAACACGTGATAGACATATAAGGGTGTCATTAATCAGCCAAATATGGCTGATAGAATGAATTGAGCAGAACGATTTACCACATAGTAATTGCAGCCGTTATAGCGATGCTATGTACGGCTTGTGCGGAGCGTGAGCAGTTGGATGCTGTGCTGCCGCTGACTATTTGTCTGCCTGCAGAGGAGTGCTATCAGGCACAATATGCGCCGGCACGCCACCGCGTGATGGGTGATCCGGGTACGACAGAGGAGTTCCTGCTGCCGAAGCATATCTATTACTTTGTGATGCGCCATGACGAAGGGACATGGAAAGTGTGGTATAGCAAACACGAAACGCCGCAAGCAGAAGACTGGGAGAAGAAACATTACACGGGTCTGCTACACTCAACAGGCGACAGCATATACGAATATACCCGTGAAGCCCACTTGCTGCTGGATAAAGAGATAGCATTTGAAGGGCGCGTGTATGCCATAGCGTCGGCTGTGGATCTGCGGTTCAACGACGACAAGACATTCGAGCAGTTGAACAAAGCGAGCATGGATATGGATGATGTGTTGGGTCTGACATTCAGTGCCTCCCCCGACTCTGTTCAGAAGAACATACAACACATCTACACCTCGCCGTACAACTACACCATCAACGGCGACTACTATGCCGCCTTCCACAAATTAGCCGACAAGTTGGGTGTTAGGTATGTACGCATGATGCTCTACCACGTGGCATCGAAAGTGGATATCAAGTGGAACGTGGCGGCAGACAAGCGTATAGACAACGAGACGCCGGCTAACGGCGTACGATTGACCTACATGGGCGTGCGCAGGTTGTACAATGGCGATGCATACTGCTTCAAGCCGATGCGCAACACCCTGCCCTCGCTACCGTCAAGCGGCGGATATGACCTGCCGGACATCGTGACGGAAAGCGACGAAGGACTATGGTGGGAGGGGCGTACGTACTTCTACA
>JAFSXJ010000030.1 GCA_017444065.1 Paludibacteraceae bacterium
ACCTTAACCGACATCGCATATCGTTTTGATTTCTCTTCCCCGGCTCATCTCAGCCGTTACATCCGCCAAAACCTCGGCATCTCCGCGTCAGAGATTCGGGGATGAGAGAAGTAATCGTTCGAGCAGAGCGAGATAAGAAATAAATATTCCGATTTAGACGGGAACGCAAGAAACTTCGCATATATCATTGCAAAATCAAAACATTATTTGCATATCTCGAAAAATTGTTGTACCTGTGATGTCAATTGGTTTAATTTGCTTGCAAACTGAAAATAAATTTGCATATGTGCAGATTTTTTTGTACCTTTGCACCCGATTTTACAATGTTATACACAAATGATCAGCACGGCGGAATTTGAACAGATCTTCTTTGAGTACCAACCTCGTTTGGTGCGGTTCGCTGTGCGTTTTGTGGACGAAGAGACGGCGGAGGATATGGTGCAGAATTGTTTTCTGCGCATCTGGGAGAAGCGCGAGACGATGGTGTTGACGAACGTCAAAGCTTTGCTCTTTCAGATGGTGCACAACGAGTGCTTGAACGAGTTGAAACACCAAGTAGTAGCAGGTACCACTTCGCTGGATGAGTTGATGGAAGTGGAGGGTTCGGAGCAACTCTATTGGCAGGATTTTGCGCCGGACGCGGACGCGCAACTCATCGGCAAGGAACTGGAAGAACAGATAGAACAGGCGCTGACGCATGTGAGTGACAAGGCACGTGAGGTGTTTATGCTGAGTCGCGAGAAAGAGTTGAAGCCCAAAGAAATAGCCGAGCAGTTAGGCGTTACGAGGCAGGCGGTGGAGAAGCATATCAATGCTGCATTGGAAGCCTTGCGTAATTATTTGCCCAAAAATTTACTGCCGTTGGTTGCATTTTGGGCTGCTGTATTGTTATATAGATAGACCGCTTTGCTAAAAGAGTAAAGACCGTTCACTACGTTCACTGAAAGAATAAAGACATAGATGGATATATATTACAAAATAGCGCAACAATATTTCCGTGGCACGATTAGTGCGGCGGATGAAGTGCGCCTGTCGGCTTGGCTTAAAGAGGCTGACAAGAACCAAATGTTATTCCATATTTGGGAAGATGAGTGGCGCAAACAAGCACGCAGTCAGGCTTCTGCCAAGACACAAGCGGCGTGGGAGAAATTGAAGGCACAGATGCAGGCAGAGCAGGCTCCGATTATTCAATCTCTGCAACCTCAAAAACCAATTATCCGTCCATTGCGTCAGTGGTACTATGCCGCAGCTGCCGTGGCGTTGCTCGTGTTCGGTGTAGCGTTGTGGTTATTGTTGCCGAACCAACAAGGAGAAGCTTTCATCGCACAGACAACAGAACAAGAAACGCAAGATTTGGCTTTAAAGGATGGCACCGAGATCACTCTCAATCCATCTTCCTCGTTGGCCTATGCAGCTGATTTCGGCAAGAAAACCCGCGAAGTGCTCTTCGAAGGCGAAGCGAAGTTCTCCGTGGCGAAAGATGCGGAGCGTCCTTTCATCATCCGCACAGGGGATTTCAGCGTGACGGTATTAGGAACGGAGTTTCTGCTGCGTGCCTATCCGACCGACAGCATTTATACGCTCCAGCTGACGAGCGGAAAAGTCAAAGTGATGTACATGCAAGATTCGCTCTTTGCAGAAACCGGCGATTTGGTTCAGTTCAATACCGTCACCAAGCAGTTCCGCAAGAAACTGGAAGCGAACAATATCCTGCTATCCGATTTAGTCAACCGTCTGGAGCGTTTGTATGACGTACGTATAGAGGTAGGTGACACCGCATTGGCACATGAGACGCTCTATATCTCCATCAACACGGACGACAGTTTCGAAGATGTCTGTGGGGCGTTGGAGATGCTGCTGCCGGTAGTCATTGAAAAGGAAGAAGACCATTACCGACTTGCCGCTCAATGAGAAAAAGCCTGCTCATAGTATTCAGTCTCGGCTGCCTGTCCTTGCAAGCGGCGGTATTCCAAAAGTCCTATTATGACACTCCTCTCCATGTGGTACTACAGGATTTGGAACGCCATTTCGGTTGTTCGTTCATGTGCCGGCCGCAGGACATTGCCAATGCCCCTGCTGTCGGTGGTACGTATCGCGGTTCGGACTTGCAGCCGCTTTTGCGCAAATTTCTTGGCAACAGCCTCACGTTTGTAGTGCGTAAGAATATCATCATCATTACGCCTGCGCCTGAAAAGCCACAGGAGCCGGAACTACTACAAGAACCGGTTCAACTACAACCTTCTGAAATAATAACTCCAGCACCTGACACATTATTTATTATACGTGAGCAAGAGGATTTGGAGATGCTACGCGCGTACGGTACGTTACCCCTCATCCCTTTGGATTCCCTGTATAATCGTGGGCGACTGCTACCGAAAGGCGAACAGGCTGCCTTGATAGACGAGAGAGCCAAAGCCAACGGCATCAGTCATGCGTTTCTTGGTTCGGTTGGTTTAGGCTACGGCTCGGAACTGCAGACGCACATAGATATGCGTTACGTCTTTTATTTCTACCGTCATTGGGGAATTAGTGCCGGCTTGTTCTATTCTCATTCCGCACAATATTCGTCCGGGGCATGGTTGAATGAGGGACGTTTTGGCATTCCTTTAGGTATTCACATGCGTTGGTTATTCTCACCCCAATGGGGTTTGCACACTTCTGCCAGTGTTGCCGTTTCGTGGCCTGTTTATAAGGGC
>JAFSXJ010000031.1 GCA_017444065.1 Paludibacteraceae bacterium
AGTACTGCATAGATATCAATACGTTAGGAGAAATGGATTTTGTCAAGGTGTACGTTCCTAATGGTCAGGGTGGTGAAGTAGAAGTTCTGGATTATGATTATGCTCCAATGGCAGGAGTGTTGCCGATATATACGGCAAATAGTACCTTCAGGGTCGAGTATTTGGGTGCGACAGAGGGCTATAGTGAGTTGTTTAAGGGATTTAAGATTAATTTCCATCCCATGTCGGACTCCTTGCTATTGGAGGATAAAGTGTTCTACAATAATGTGGGAATAGGTATTTATCCGAAGGAACGCTTACATATAAACGGTTTTGTTCGTGGCGATGGTATCGGCGGTGCCTTGCGTGTTAAGACAACATCTGGCATCACAGAATTTGGTGCTCAGAGCACAGAGTATTCGCATTTTAAGACCGATCGTCCGGCGTATCTCTTTGATAAAACAGTAACACTTACAGATGGTAAGTTGCGGTCATACAAACATTTTGGTAATACCGCACCTTTATCACTATGTTACGGTGACAGTACAATAATCTCATTGACAGATAAGGCAGTGCTAATGAATGCACCCTTGCAGGCAAGATTGCTACGAATAGATACAATCAGATCTACTGCGTCTAAAGTGGTTATCCCTGATAGTGTGGCTATACTCGGTCCGATTAGAGGTGGTCAAACATCCGGTTCGTTGCGTGTGAAGACGGATAATGGTTTTGTAGATATAGGGTCAACGCATCCAGGTTTTATGCATTTTTATACAGACCGTCCCAAGTTCTATTTTGACAAACCAATTTCTATCAATAGTGGCGTAATCAGTTCTATTGAGCGTGTAGATTTACAATTGCAAACTTTTAACACTACCCATCTGCGTATTCAGTATGGTACCGGCAATGTTGGAATTGGAACGGATAATCCGGAGTATAAATTGGATGTAAACGGTGTTATTCGTGCAACAGGTATGAAAGTGAGAACATCTACTGGTGCCGACTTTGTATTTGATGCCGATTATAAACTGAAGTCATTGTTAGATTTGGAACACTTCATATCCACTCACGGTCATCTGCCGGAAATACCTTCTGCAGAAGAGATGAAAGAAGAAGGAATTGATGTTAATGAGATGCAAATCAAATTGTTGCAGAAGATAGAAGAGCTGACTTTGTATATCATTAAGCAGGATAAACAGATACAGGCATTACAAGAAACGGTCGAAGAGCTATCAAAATAACGATGTTATGAAGAAACTTTTCGTACGATTGTCGTGTGTGGTATATGCCATGACTCTCATAGGGTGTACAGACCCCATAGGTGAGCAGACAATAATCGGCACATTGGATAGTGTGCCATACTATGCAGATGATTATAGCCCGCATTTCGGTTATGAGTTTGCAGATTGGCTTTTTGATTGGGCACCTACAGTTAGGACAGAGGACGGTACGGAATATATAATAAAGCGTAAGATGTTTAGAGGTGGAGGTGATATAGAATATGATGATGGGTCGAATGATAAGTCAAATTGGTTCTATACCCAACATATATTTGCGGATGGCGTGATATATAAAGGTGATACGATCAAGGTTACCGGCTACGTGCGCAAGCATAACTATGGAGGTAATAAAAAGTTAGGTATAGGCGGTGGTAATTATTTGTGGATAGAAGGCGCTTATACAGATGTTCATCTTGTAAGTCGCGGTGAAATTTATCGTCAATTAAAAGATTGGCAAGATTCCAAGCGCACTGTTTACCAAGATAGTCTTGTGCCATAATGATAGAGGTTTGCTATCTAATGTTATTTATGCGTAAAATTCTTAAAAAGCATATTACTCTTATTGTTGCTATTCTGTTATTGTCCATGAATGGCTATGCAGAGGAAATAGACACGATTGCAATAATCAATGCAATGGAGTCTGATACCTTGAATGAATTAGTTCATGAATATTATTACCATACTATGAGACGCGTGCCTTCAAGTGCCCCTATAAGTACTTCCTATAATTTCTCGGGTATATCGTATGAACATTATCAAATACCATTTATGACCCCTGAGATGGTAACTGGTGATTCATCAATCTTAATAATTGTTGATGATGCCACATACCATCATATACCGTCTTATATATTAAGATATGCATCTGATGTATACTATGGTACAAACTTTGATGTGTATGTGGAAAGTGTCCAAAATGCCTCTCATACGCAGGTGAAGAATTTGATATTGACTTATCAAAATGGATTGAAAGGGGTTGTCTTAATTGGAAATATTGCTGATGCAAAATTTGAACAAACATATTTTTGGGAATATGATTCATGGCCATGTGATTTATACTTTATGGATTTAGATGGTGTGTGGACAGATGCAAAGGATGCAGGAGGACATGGTATCCCCAACGGAATATACGAAAAACATGAAGGGAATGTTAAACCGGAAGTGTTTGTTAGCAGGATATCTACGATGGGGGCACATATGTATAATGTGAATAAAGACTCATTGCTGATAAGATATTTTAACAAAGACCATGATTATTGGATGGGAAAAAGGATAATGTCAAATCATAGAGCGTTATCGTATGTTAATAAAGATTGGAAGTTGTGGTGGGATAAGTTGTATGGCGTAAAACATGTCTTCGGCGAAGAGCATTATGACATGATAAGACATGGAGATGCAGGTTTTGGCAAGCCTCAATATGAGTTGCTAGTACAGGAAAGAATATACGATATAGTTGAATTATGTGCTCACTCAAACTATAATATTCATGCATTTACTGATAATGCCGGAACGAAAAGTTACTTATATAGTTCCGAGATATATCATTTGTCAACAACTCCAATAGGAATGTCTTTGTTTAGTTGTGTTGCGTGTAATTGGCTCATGGCGGACTCTGCGGAGACAATTGATGTATGTGATGCGTATATATACAATAGTGGTAATACATTGTTTGTTGTTGGAAGTACAAAATCCGGTGGGATGAATAATACTAAGAACTTCTTCAAGCCATTAGGGCAAGGGCTGTCTGTTGGTGAGGCATTTAAGCAATGGTTCGTCAAAACGCTGGGGAATAATCATAACGAATATGATGTTTCATGGTTCTATGGAATGTGTATTATTGGCGACCCATTGATAAGCATGACGTATGATGCTACAGAATTCTGTCCGGATACGTTATTATTAACGGCAATTCCTAAGGATACGTTAAGCGAAGTTACATATAAAGCCGCCCATAAAATAATTGTACAAGAGAATTTCCAAATCCCCAATAATATGCATGTTATATTTGATGCTCCGGAAATAGATTTCGCACCAAACTTTACATGTATAAGTGGTGGTACATTTGAAACACGTGGTAACGGATGTGTCTGCTCAAGAGGAGTCTCAAATACCCCCAATCACGTATCCGCAAAAAAGAAACAGAGTGATAATATCGATGACAATCATAACGTGGCATTTAGTGTGATACCGAATCCGGTAAATGATATTTTGTCCATAAATTCATTGGATGTATTAGAGCAAATTGAAATATACAATATAAATGGACAACACGCTATACGCACAAATCAACTTGAGATAAATGTCTCAGGTCTTCCCCAGGGCATCTATTTGCTACGCGCAGTAACCACTGACGGACAGATGAGGCAGGCAAAGTTTATCAAACAATAGAAATCAACCCTATTATTAACCAAATAAATCATCATGAAACATTCTACTCTATTCATGCTTATGCTGGCATTGCTCACGGCGGTGTCGCTTAGTGCATCCGAAGTGAGCGGTCTGGTCACTGACGCCCAAGGCGAACCGATGATCGGTGTATCGGTGATGGTGGATGGCACTACCACCGGCACAATCACCGATTACGACGGTCGCTACACCATCAGCGCCAACACCGATGCCGTGCTCGTGTTCAGCTACATCGGCTACCGCACGCAGAAAATCAACGTGGCGAACCGCACCACCCTGAATGTGCAAATGCAGGAGGACACCAAGGCGCTGGATGAAGTGGTCGTCGTTGGCTACGGCACGCAGCGCAAGGCGAACCTGACGGGTGCCGTCGGCACAGTTAGCGTCGAAGACCAACTGGACGGCCGTCCGATAACCAATGTCGGCAATAGCCTGCAAGGTGCTACACCCGGCTTGACCATCACCAACACCAGCGGACGACTCGGAGCGGTGCCCGACTTTCATATCCGCGGCTTCGAAGGCTCGCTCACCGGCACGGCGGCACCGCTCATACTCGTCGATGGCGTCGAGATGAGCGACATATCCGCCATCAATGCCGAGGACATAGCCGCCATAAGCGTCCTCAAGGACGCCGCTTCGGCTTCTATCTATGGTACGCGTGCCGCCTTTGGCGTCATACTCATAACGACGAAGAACGGTGCAAACGCCAATGGCAAGTTCAATGTCACGTACAACAACAACTTCTCTTGGGCCACGCCAACCGTGCTGCCCGAGGTGGCTAAATCGTACATCGGCGCAGAGATGGCACTGGAGGCGCGCAACCGACGCGTACCCGGCACCACGATGTTCAAGGGTGGCTGCGGACTGGTATGGGATGCCGCCGCCATCGAGAAGATGCGCCAGTGGGAACAGACCTTCGGCAACATGGATCTGTCACCAGAGATGGAGCTCGGCAGAGACTTTGAGATCATTGCCGGCGACACCTACTTCTACCGCTCATGGAACGCCGCGAAGATGTTCGTCAACGACTACAGCTTCTCGCAGCAGCATAACCTGAACGTCAGCGGACAAACCGGCAAGACGAACTACTACATCGGTCTGGGCTACGCCGGGCAGAACGGCGTCGTCAAGGTCAACCCCGACAGCTACAAGCGCTACTCCATCAACACGAGCATCGAGACCGAGGTGAACAACTGGCTCAAGGTGCGCGCCAAGATGCTTTACACACGCACGAACCTCGCCGAACCTTTCAACTTCAACTCCGCCAGCTACGATGCCCTCTACTACCTCTACCGCTGGCCGGCTATCATGCCCTACGGCACCTATCAGGGCAAACCTTTCCACAACTCGATCACCGAGACCGCTGCGGCTAACATGAACTCCGACGAGCGCGACTACACACGTGCCTCTGTCGGCGCTACGGTCACGTTCCTGCCGGGCTTCACCCTGGATGTCGATTATGCCTTCAACCTCACCCACCGCGACTATGTGCAGCGCGGCGGTACGGTGGGCGGATGGGACTTCTGGAGCGGCAGTCTCGCCCTGACCGACAACTGGGCATCCAGTGCGCGCAACAAGATTGACACCTACAACTACCGCACGCAGCACCACACCGGCAACGCCGTGCTACGTTATACGCATACGTGGAACGATGCACACAAGTTCAGCGTGTTCGGCGGATTCAATATCGAGTACAACGATTACAAGTATGTCAACGCCGAGAAACGTGACCTGCTCGACCAGTCCAAGCCCGAGATCAGTCTGGCTACGGGCGAGCAGTTCATCTATGGCGCACACACCAGCTGGGCGCTGATGGGATTCTTTGCACGAGCCAACTATGCGTACAAGGATCGCTACCTCATTGAGCTCAACGGACGTGTCGATGGCTCCAGCCGCTTCCCAAAAGACAGACTCTGGGGCTTCTTCCCCTCAGGCTCGATAGGATGGGTGGCTTCCGAGGAAGAGTTCTGGGATGCGCTCAACCCTTGGTGGTCGTTCGCCAAGATACGTGCCTCATACGGCTCTATCGGCAACCAGGATGTGGGAGCAAACATGTTCCGCGCTATCCTGTCATCCACCACATCGGGGTGGATAGTGGGCGAGGTGGACGAGACCACGTTCTCCCTGCCTACGGCGCTGGCTAACGGATTTACGTGGGAGACGATCAAGACCTACGATGTCGGTGCCGACTTCCGATTCTTCGACAACGACCTTGGCATAACCTTCGACTGGTACCGCCGCGTCAACGATGGTATGATTGCCGGTGGGGCAGAAACGCCGTCCACCTATGGAGCCAATCCGCCTTACGAGAACGCGGCGCAGATGACCACCAATGGCTGGGAACTGCAGGTGGATTATCACCACCGTTTCAGCAACGGCCTGCGCCTCAACCTCATGGCTAACGTGTCCGATGCCCTCGCCAAGATTACCAAGCACCCCCGCTCAACACTCTCCGTCATTGACGGCTCGAACTACGAGGGCAAGATCATCGGCGAGATTTGGGGCTTCACCACCGACCGCCTCTTCCAGGCCTCCGACTTCGACAGCGAAGGCAATCTCCTGCCCGGCATAGCTAAGCAGACGTACTTCGAGAACCAAGGCTACAAGTACAAGTACGGACCCGGTGATGTCAAGTATGTGGACCTCGACGGCGACGGCGAGATCACTTGGGGCGACAAGACGCCTGCCAACCCGGGCGACTGGCGGCGAATAGGCAACACCACACCCCGATTTGAGTACAACTTCCGCATCGGTGCCGATTGGTATGGCGTGGACCTGAACATCTTCTTCCAGGGGGTGGGCAAACGCGACTACTGGGCTACCGGTACGATGATGATACCCGGATGGAACTTCTCAGAGGGGACGTACTACGCACACCAGACCGACTACTGGACACCCACCAACACCCACGCGTGGTATCCCCGTCTGACAGAAACGAACCAGCCTGGCCAATACTCAGCAGCAGGATTCAACTTCCTGACGCAGACACGGTACATGCTCGACCTCTCATACCTGCGACTCAAGAACATCACCGTGGGATACAGCCTGCCGACGAATATCCTGCATAAGGCGCATATTCAGAAGGTGCGACTCTATTGCAGCTTGGAGAACGTCTGTGAGATCGACCATCTGGGCAAGCTACCCGTTGACCCTGAAACGGGATCGGCTACCGGCTCAGGAGGCGGCATGGGCTGGGGACGTATATACCCCTACACACGCCAGTACAGTTTTGGTTTGCAAGTGACACTATAATCAGCTATCGTTATGAAAAAGTATCTATATATGCTATTGGCCATTGTGCCAATGATGTTTGCGGCGTGCAACCTGTTGGATCAGCCGCCTTACGACGACTTTACCGACGAGGAGTTCTGGCAGTCCGAGCAGCAGGCACGCTCGTACATGTACGGCTTCTACACCTCCGTCTTCTCAGGCTACGGCTCTGGCTGGTCGCACGGACCCTTTATGATGGGGCAGACTACCAACGATGATTTTGCCTCCGATGTTGATCAGCAGGACCTGCAGCCCGTGAATATCCCTGTGTCCGACGGCAACTGGTCGTTCTCTAACATACGCAAGGCGAACTACGTCATCGCCAACGTCACTCGCTTGCCGCTCAGCGACAGGGATATCAACCACTGGATGGGGGTCGCGCGCTTCTTCCGCGCATGCTACTACAGCAACCTCGTCTTCACCTTCGGCGATGTGCCTTGGTTCGACCGAGTGCCCGTGGTGAGCAACCGACCCGAAGATCTGGCGTACCTGTACAAGGATCGCGACCCGCGTACGTATGTCGATTCGCTCATCATGGAGGACTTCCGCTACGCCATGGACAACGTGCGCGAGAACGACGGACAGCTACAGGTCAACCGATACGTGGTGGCAGGCATGGCATCGCGTATGATGCTGCGGGAGGGCACGTTCCTCAAGTACCACAATATCAATCAGGACTATGCCGCCCGCTGTCTGCAGTTTGCTTACGATGCGGCAGATATGGTCATCAAGTCTGGCAAGTACAGCATAGCACCTTCCTATAAGTCGCTCTTCGTGTCCGACGACCTCGCAGGCAATCCCGAGATACTGATGTACCGACATTATGTTGACGGCGTGCTGTCCCACTCCACGCTCAGCTACTCGTTCACCGAGACGCAGGCGGGATTGAGCAAATCACTCGCTGACGCCTTTGTCAATGCCGACGGACGGCCCATCTATGTCGCTGACGAGTTCTGGATGCCGCGCACCGCCGAGGAGTTCTTCGCCAACCGGGACCCGCGTCTCACGCAGGTCATTCGACCGAAGTATTACATCAAGGGCATGGACTGCTCGCCGTTCAACTATGCGCTGTCCGGATACAGCTGGTGCAAGTTTATGGACGACAGCCGCGCCACAACGCCCGAGCCCACATGGTCCAGCAACAAGAACATCATCGACGCCCCATGCCTGCGATATGCCGAGGTGCTGCTCAACTATGCCGAGGCGGCATACGAACTGCAACTTTTGGGCAAGTACACCTTCACCCAGGCGGACCTCGACCGCTCAATCAATCTCATCCGTGCCCGTGCCGATGTCAACCTACCACCGCTGCAGGTCGTTGGCGACCAGCCTGCCATAGCAGGCGTCACCTTCGACGACCCCAAGCGTATGCAGATCGACTCCAAGGCCGACGGAGGCATCACACCGTCCATACTCTGGGAGATACGACGCGAACGACGTGTCGAACTGTGCCTCGAGGGATTCCGACTCAATGACCTCAAGCGATGGAAGAAACTGGACTATATGTGGAACGACTGCAACCCCGATATACGCTATGGTGCCTATATCGTGCTGTCGGATTACCCCGCCAAGACCGACGAAATAGTCATCGAGGGAGACACCGAGGGATATATCCTCCGCAACACCATGGGGGAGCGTAGCCGACCTGTGGCACGCAACTATATCGCTCCCATTCCATCTGGACAGATCAGCCTCTACAAGAGCAAAGGTTTCACTCTCTCGCAAAACAAGGAGTGGGAGTAAGTCATTATCGACCCTAACAACCCTAAGCTCATCAAACCCTAAATAGTATTTAACCTCTAAATTATACTTGTATGAAAAAGTCAATTAAGTTCCTTACATTGCTCACGGCGGCTGTAACGCTGCTGTTGCCGGGGTGCAAAGACCCCAATCAGGAGCTGCCGCAGGGCGGCTTGGAGGCAAAGATCAACTCCATCAATATCACCAATGCCGGTCTCTCCGGAGGAGATATTGTCAGCGGTACGGTGGACAACACCAATTTTACCGTCACCTTTGCCGATGTGCCTGCCGAGACGAACATCGCTGCCATCAAGTTCAGCGCTAAGATGTCACTGGGCGCCAAACTGGAGAAAGATGTGCTCGATATGACACCTGCCGAGGGGGCTGACCCCTCCAAACTCTCAGGCGAACTCAAAGTCGTGAACAGCGTCACCGACTCCAAGGGAAAGGAGCAGAAGGTCGAGCAGGCGTATGCCGTCACTGTCACCCTGAAGGCAGCTCAGGCGGCACCGGTGCTTGAGAAATTGGTTATCAAGGATGACCAAGGCACCGAGCGAGAGATTACACCGGCGAACATCATCGAGGGCATACTCTGCCTCGGCATACCCGAGTCTTCCACTGCTGAGGTCGTTTCTGTCAAACTCTCGCCCGCACGTGCTTCTTACACCTTCACCACGGCTACCGATGGCGTGATTAACGCATCTAACCCGGGCGTGTTCGTCATGGACTTCATGGGCTTGACCGCTGAGTACAACGTCTCCTTCCAGGCATCGCCTGCACCCGGAGCAGCGTGGGACAAAGCTGTCGTACACGACTTCTCTGTTGTTACCAACCATCGATATATGGACTTCGACGAGGAGTTCACACGTGGCGGAGATTTCGACGGCGAATATGTGCTCATAGCTAACCGCACAGCACCCAAACTGCTGCGCGTTGCCGACCTGCTCGCGGATAATGCAAGCAATCCGATAGCTCTCGACCTCACAGGCGTTGAAGGCGGTACGCACACTGTCAGTGCAGGACGCCTGACGCAAGGACACGTCTATCTGTGCAACCTCAGCGTGGGCTGCAGCAGCGAAGAACCACTCAAGGTCTATCACTACGCCACACCTACAGCCAAACCCGATGTCGTCCTCGCATGGGATGGTACTGGACTGCCGCTGCCCGATTATCTCGAGCCCGATGATTATCCCAACGGCTATTACTACAACGGCCGTATAGGCGACAACCTGTCTATCGCCCTCGACGAGAGCGGAAACGGCTACGCTTTCTTCTTCAAGCAGGAGGCGGACAACAAGTATTTCCGCTTCACCGTGCGCAACTTCACCGAGTTCTCCGACCCCGTCGAACTCGCACTGCCCGCTATCTCCAACTACTACGGCATGATGAACCCCGTCGGACCGAATCAGTACTTGTTCACCTCGTCCTACGTTGCACAGATGTGGCTCATGGATGCCGATGGCAACAAGCAACTTGAGGTAGAGTGGACCAAGACCCCCGACGGTCACAACTCTGCACACGCATGCGACCCACGCGTCATCGAGTTCAACCGAGCACGTTACGTCATGCTCATGAACGCGCGACGCTATACCTGGTGGGCTGTCGAAGGCGTAAATGTCTATGACATATCCGAGGGCAACGACATCGTCAGCGCACTCGTCAAACTCCAAGAGCACCTCGACTACGACCCAGACGAACCCGTTGAAGGCGTCACACCTATCGAACCCTGTTACTACTACAACATGGATTCCGAAACCATCTCACAGGCATGCTCCGCACTCTGCAACTGCGCTGTCGTCGATGGCAAACTCCTGATCTTCTGTGCTGCACCGCACGTAGGCTTCGCGCTAATCGAAGTGCCGTCAGCTGCATTCTAAATTCACCTGTTCGGGCGCAAGGAGCCTGCGGCTGCTATGCCGCAGGCCCCGCACACCCGAAGGATATATACCCCTATCATTAACCCCCTAAATTTACCTAATCATGAAAAAGTTATTTACTCTTCTTTCCGCAGCCTTGCTCGCGCTCACCGCTTTTGCTCTGGACGATGTGAACGTCATGACTTTCGGACTCAAGGCCACCTACAACGATGACCTCACACAGATGACCATCGATTACAGCCTCAACACCCCTGCCACGCAACTTGAGGTCGAGTTCTTTGATGCCAATCAGGACATCGTTGCTCTTGTCGAACTCAAGGACGCTGAACTGCTCACAGCCGGTGCACACCAAACGACCATCGATGTCCCCATCGAGGACCTCGAAGATGGTAATTACACATGGGCTATGCACGCCTATGCAGGGGCTACCGTTTTTGACAACGTGCTCCCCATTGGCGACCCCCGCTATTCGTTCTATCTGCCGCAAGATGTAGTGGTCGACAACTCGTTTGAGAGTGATTATTTCGGACGCATCTACGTGAGTATGCCATGGGAAGGCGAGAGTGACGGCGGCAGCGACGTAACCAAAGTGCAGAAGCGGGGATTGTACTATTTCGACCCCACGATGCAGACCGTCAACGGCACTGATTCCGCACTGTTAGGTTACGATGGCGGATTAGGTGGAGATATACATACGCGATTCGGATGCAAACGACTCACCACCGATGAGCAGGGATACGTATATGTGGCTTCCAGAGATAATGATACTAAAGGCGTTTATCGGGCCAACCCAGCTGACCTTACACAACCATTTGTACCGGTGCTACAATCAGGATATCCCGTTGATGCACTGGATATAGTAGGCAACAAACTGTACACTATCGAGGATATAGGCGGTGATACTGGCGGTATGATCAATACCTATAGTCTGAACACTATCCCCGTTGGCGAACCGAGCAAGACATGGATCGCAGGCGAACTGAGTCTCGCCAATGCCGACGAGTCCATTCGTTCCGACAGACAAGGCGGATTCTGGATCATTCAGCACAGATATGCTATTGATGCGTATCCCGCACTTACCCACCTCACAAGCAAAGGCGTGCGAGACTTTTGGGTTGACAAGGATAATAATGCCGACCTCCTCTCCAGTGCTAACGGCAACCTTACCTACCGTGGTACAATGGGCGTTAGTCTTGATGGCGATATGATTGCTATCAGCTCCAACAAACAAGTGGTGGTCTTTGCTGTTGATTTTGACGACGAGACAGGTGCACCTTTGCTCTCCAAACTCTGCGAGACGCCCGTCATCGGTGCGAATATTGACGGTATAGCATTCGACGCTGCCGACAATATCTACGTAGCTTCGGCTTCTGTCGAGGAGTTCCGCATGTATCCCATCGCCAAGGAGGAAGGCAGCAACCACTGCCGCGTTTTCGCACCCTCAAAGTATGGCTTCGAGAAAAGCACAGCACCTGCGACTATTGAGCAACTCTACATCACCGGCAATATAGTCGGCAATGTCTGGAACGCCGAAGAACCCATCGAGATGACTGCCAAAGGCGAACAAGTATTCGAGACAACCGCCACCTTCGAGGCTGCTGACCTTGCTTACTTCGCACTCGCTACCGAGAAAGGCAGCTGGGATGCCTTCAACGGCTCGCGATTTGGTGCTACGCCTAACAACGCTACTGTTACTGCCGACGCACCTGTCGCACTCACATCCGGTGGCGACGGAGCATGCATCACCATTGCACCGGGTACGTACAATATCAAGGCGGACATGGCGGCTATGCAACTCTCTGTCGAGGTCATCAATGCTATCGACAGCACACATCCCCAACGCACCACTGCCAAACGCCTCACTAACGGACAGATCATCATCATCCGTGACGGCATCCAGTACAACCTCCTTGGTACACAACTCAAATAACTTGATGCCTTTACTCTGCACAAGTCACTTGAGCCCTTTACACGGTTCAAATAACTTGGTGCCTTTACTCTGCACAAGTCACTTGATCCCTTTACACGGTTCAAACAACTTGATGCCTTTACACTTCTTCTGCAACCACAGGCGCGCTCTCACAGCGCGCCTGTGTCGTTTTGTCCACTATTGTTTTTTTCTACTGTGTCGTTTTGTCCATTGTTGTTTTTCTCGGCGTATAGGTCATTTTGTAGGCTAAAGTTTACCTTCCAACTACCTGAGTGTGCGGGTATGCCCAATACCAACAATAAGATTGAGGGCACGTTTACGGATTTAAAGAAGAACCTCAATAATCACAGCGGACTTACGACAGAACATAGACGACAATTTATCATAGCA
>JAFSXJ010000032.1 GCA_017444065.1 Paludibacteraceae bacterium
CCGGCGAAGGACTGCCGCAGTACTTCAAGGACTACCCCATCCTCTATGCCGGCCCCGCCAAGACGCCCGAAGGCTACCCCTGCGGCTCGATGGGCCCCACCACGGCCAACCGCATGGACCCCTACGTGGACGAGTTCCAGGATAACGGCGGCTCGCTTATCATGCTCGCCAAGGGCAACCGCTCGATTGACGTGACCAACGCCTGTCAGAAGCACGGAGGGTTCTACCTCGGCTCCATAGGCGGACCGGCTGCCATCCTCGCGCAGGAGAACATCAAGTCCATCGAGTGCGTCGAGTATCCCGAGCTCGGCATGGAAGCCATCTGGAAGATTGAAGTGGAGAACTTCCCCGCATTCATCCTCGTGGACGACAAGGGCAACGACTTCTTCAAGCAGCTCAAACCCTGCGAAGGCTGTACCATACTTAAATAGACCGCACTTTAGACCGCTTCGCTCAAAGAAAAAAGACCGCTAATGCTTTTATCTTTTATCTTTTAGTGAACGAAGAGAACGGTCTTTCAACTAAACAAATATGTACAACGACGAGAGTTGGTTCAGGCGCATACGGCGCAAGAGGCGTCTGACTCTGATTGACGATGACACGCTGCGCGAGTTCTGGCACATCCATGTGTCAGGACTCGGCGTGTTCACCGTGCTGTTCTTCATGTTCCTGCTGACGATTGGCGTGCTCTCGCTGCTGATTGTCTATACGCCTGTCAGGAATATCCTCCCGGGTTACTCGGCGAGCCTGCGTCAGGAGATCATCGAAGAGTCAATGCGCATCGACTCACTCCAGCAGACAATGGACCTGCAGACGCAGTATATATCCGTCATCCGCGACGTGGTGGCAGGCGAGGTCAAGACGGATACCGTCACCAGCCTCGACTCCCTGCAGATTGTTATGCAGGAGAAGCTGCTCGAGGCGAAGAACGAAGCCACGGCTGCATTCATGGCGGAGTATGAGGCGCGCGAACGCGACAATCTCCTCCTCTTCGACGATGCGCCGGTTAACGCGCCTGTCCTTTCGCTCTACAGTCCGGCACACGGCGTAATCATCGCCCCGTACGCTCCCTTGGAAGGCAGACACGGCGTCACCATCCGCACGCCGGACAAGGAGAACGTATGCGCTACACTCGACGGCACTATCGTGCACATCGACACCGAGGACAACGACGCTTATACCGTCATGGTACTGCATCAGAACTATCTGTCCATCTACCGCTCCGTAGGACGTGTCGTCTGCAGGGTAGGCGAGGCAGTGCAGACAGGGCAGACCATAGCCATCGTTAAGGACAGCACGCCGTTCGTCTTCGAACTGTGGAAACAAGGACAGGAGATCAATCCCGAAGAGATAATCGCTTTTTAGCCATTAGCCATTAGCTATTAGCAGTTAGCAGCCAATGGTCAATGGCCAAAAGCCAATAGCCAAAATGAAACAATTAGCAATACTTGGCAGTACGGGTAGCATAGGCACGCAGACCCTGGATATCGTTCGGGATAACCCCGAGCGTTTCGGCGTCTATGCCATCTGTGCGAACCGGTCGGTGGACTTGCTTATAGCTCAGGCGAAGGAGTTTCACCCCGAAGTTGTCTGTATAGCCGACGAGAGTCTCTATCCGACGCTTCAGGACGCTCTGAAAGACGAGCCCTGCAAGGTCTGGGCGGGCGCGGACGCTATAGCCGGGATGGTGACCTTCGCGCCGATAGACATTGTCGTCGCTGCTATGGTCGGCTATGCCGGTCTACGCCCGACAATCGAGGCCATCAAAGCCGGTAAGACCATCGCCTTGGCGAACAAGGAGACACTTGTCGTGGCAGGCGAACTCATCTGCGAACTTGCCCGCAAGCACCATACGCCCATACTTCCCGTGGATAGCGAGCACTCGGCTATCTTCCAGTCGCTCATCGGCGAGCAGGCGGAGATTGAGAAGATTCTCCTCACTGCCAGCGGCGGACCGTTCCGCAACTTCACGCTGGAGCAGATGGCTTCCGTCACACCGGAACAGGCGCTCCAGCACCCGAACTGGTCGATGGGCGCAAAAATCACCATTGACAGCGCGTCGATGATGAACAAGGGCTTTGAGGTCATTGAGGCGAAGTGGCTGTTCGGCGTGCCCGTGGAGAAGATTGAGGTGCTCATCCATCCGCAGTCGATTGTTCACTCGGCGGTGCAGTTCGTGGACGGCGCAATCAAGGCGCAACTGGGCGCACCGGACATGCGCGTGCCTATTCAACTGGCACTCACGTTCCCGGAACGTATAGCCTCTGATTTCCCGCGTGCCGACCTTGCAGCATTAGGCGCGCTGACGTTCGACAAGCCCGACCTCAAGCGATTCCCGAACCTCGGCTTGGCGTACGAGGCAACTAATCGCGGCGGAACAGTGCCATGTGTGCTCAACGCTGCCAACGAGGTCGTCAACCTCGCATTCCGTGAGCATCGTTGCGCATTCCTCCAGATGTCCGAACTCATTGCCCGCGCGATGCAGGATATGCCGTTCATCGCCAAACCGACATATGACGATTACGTCAAAACAGATTATGAAACACGAGCGTTTGTTTCTGAATTAATCAACTAACTAATTAACGTTTTGTTACTGACAAAACCATTTTAACTCTTTAACGTCGCATAGCGACCATTTTAACAAATTCTATGGCAGCAATACAGTGGATTCAACTGATAATAGCATTAAGTTTCCTGGTAGTTATTCATGAACTGGGACACTTCACCTTTGCGCGTTTGTTCAAGGTGCGCGTGGAGAAGTTCTATATGTTCTTCAATCCCAAGTTCTCGCTCTTCCGTGCCAAAAAGGTGGACGGCAAGTGGCGTTTTGCGTTCTGTCAGCCGAACATCGAGCCTGCGGCAGTCGAGTTGAAAGACCCTGTTACCGGCGAAGCAAAGAAAGATGCCAAGGGCAATATCCTCTACCGCCCGATGACGCCGGAGGAGATTAATGCCTTGCCTGAAGGTGACTGGCGCCGCGACCCTGACAATACGGAGTGGGGGATAGGCTGGATTCCGTTCGGCGGTTACTGCTCAATAGACGGTATGATTGATGAGACGAAAGCCGCAACCGATTTGCCCAGCGAACCCCAACCATGGGAGTACCGCTCAAAGAAAGCATGGCAGCGGCTGCTCATCATCCTCGGCGGCATACTCGTCAACTTCATCGCTGCCCTGCTGATGTTCGGTGCAATGCTGCATCATTGGGGCGAAGACTCGCTGCCGCTCAGCCAGGTAGAGAGCGGATTGTACTACTCGCCAGTCTTGGAGGAGGAAGGTTTTCGTCAGCAGGACAGGATTATCAGCATCAACGGCGTAGAACCTGAGTTCCTTGCTGATGTAGTTGAAGCCATCATCATCGAGGGCAAACGAGAGGTTGTTGTGCAACGTGGCGAAGAGACTGTCGCTCTGACTTTGTCAGAGGACCTTGGTGCACGCTACTTGGCTATTGTCAATGAGAACGACCGCATTGAACGTGCCAAAGCACGACAGGACAAGAACTACCACAAACGCCAGTACGTGCTCATCAGTTACTATGTGCCCTTCGTCATCGACTCTGTGATGGAGAACAACGCCGCCTACTACGGAGGTCTGCTCCGCGGCGACAGCGTGGTGAGCGTGAACGGCGAACCTACGCCGTGTTCCGTCATGGTGCAGAACGCACTCGCTGCGCATCCGTGCGACAGTATAACGGTGGGGTTCTATCGGGGCACGACGTATCAGGAGGCACGTCTGTTCATCGGCGACCAAGGCAAGATGGGGGTAACCATGAAATCCGTCACCGCCTTCTACGAACCGAACCATAAGGATTATGGTTTCTGGGAGTCAATACCTGCAGGCGTCCAATACGGTTGGAATCTCCTGGCATCGTACGTTCATCAGTTCCGTCTCGTCTTCACGAAAGAGGGCGCTGAGTCGCTCGGTGGCTTTGGTGCTATTGGTAACATGTTCCCCAAGTTGTGGGACTGGTACTCGTTCTGGCACATGACTGCCTTCCTGTCGCTCATCCTGGCGTTCATGAACTTCTTGCCTATACCGGCACTTGACGGCGGTTACGTGCTACTGCTGCTATTGGAGATGATTACCGGCAGGCAGATTCCCGACAAATGGCTGGAGAAGATCAACAAGGTCGGTTTCTGGCTCCTGATAGCCTTGCTGCTCTACGCCAACGGCAACGACATCTTCAAGGCATTCTTCTAATTCGCTGAGTGTATACCCGCATACAACAAAAGCGCCCGTCAAGGCGCTTTGTTGTTATACACGGTTGTGTTATTTCACTTTTATTGTAGCAGGCTGCAAGCCTTCGGCAGTGAATGTGGCTTGTGTGCCTCTGCGGATGATGAACGTGCATTGTCCGGCGAAAGCGTGCATCTGCGGCTCAACGAAACTGTCTAATGAGGCTGCATCGCCGTTGGCAGTCGCTACAAATCCTTTGCACTCGCAACGGATAAGATTGTTGGCGTTCGGGCATAGATTGCCGTCCTTGTCTTCCACGCGCAGCGTTATATAGCACAGCTCATCGGGATTCTCGTCTTTGTTTGCCCAGATAGCTTTCAGCTTGTAAGGCTCTCCGGCGGTACGGATAACTTGCTCGGCGGCAGGATTGCCGTCGGCATCATAGGCGACAACCTTTATCTCGCCTGCTTCGTAGGGCACGTCAAACCACATGAGCCTGTAGCGTGGCAGCAGTTCGGGACAAGGCTGCGAACCCCATTCGGGTACAACGAACTCACCAACTTTGGGCATACGGCTCACACCTTCGATAATCTCACCGGCTTTCAGCTGTACGCACTCCTCTGCTGTGGCGTGACGCAGCTTGCCTTGGCTCTTGCCGTTGACAAACAGTTCTGCAGACGGATAGCTTGTATAGCAGAACACCGGCACGAGGTCGCCTTCCTGCCAGTTCCAGTGCGGCAGCAGGTGCAGGGTGGGGGATTGCGTCTTCCACTGCGAACGATAGAGCCAGTAGCGGTCTTTCGGCAGCGATGCAAGGTCGATAATCCCGAAATAACTGCTGTGTGAAGGCCATGCATCGGTGTCGTAGGGCGAAGGTTCGCCCAGATAGTCAAATCCTGTCCAGACGAACTGTCCGAGCGTCCACGGGTAATCGTCCTGCAGTTGGAAATCCTGTTCGGGCAGTCCCGACCATGGGCAGTACTCCAGGTCGTAGCCGCTGCTCTGGAAATCATCGTACATGGCGAAATCTTTGAGTATAGCCGGCGTCTTATACACACCGCGGCTGCTGACCGTGGAGGCGGTTTCCGAACCAAGGATCATCTTCTGCGGCAGATTCTCATACCCTTCGATATAGCGACCTGTACGGTAGTTGAATCCCGGTAGTTCGACTGCTGCGCCAAAGCCGTTATGGATGACGTGCATCGCCTGATCCATACCGTTAGTGACCGGGCGCGTCGGGTCAAGTTCGTGGAATAGTGCCTGAAGGTCAGTAACAATCTGTATGCCGTCAGGCAGCACCTGGTTCCATACCTCGTTGCCGCTTGACCAGAGCATCACACATGCATTGTTGCGGTAGTTCTTGACCATGTTCGTTATATCGCGTTGCCACCAGTCGTTGAACTCTTTGTTGTAGTCATTCTCGGTCTTGCCCCAGTTCCACACGTCGAACGGCTCAATCATCATCATCATGCCCATCTCGTCGCATAGTTCAACCAGTTCGGGTGCAGGCATGTTGTGGCTGGTACGGATAGCATCGCAGCCCATTTCTTGCAGCATGGCTATCTGGTGGCGGAGAGCGTCCTTGTGTATGGCTGCGCCCAACGGACCAAGGTCGTGGTGGTTGCACACGCCCTTGAACTTACGTGTTTGACCGTTGAGCTGGAAGCCATGTTCCGGCGTGTAGCTGATGCTGCGTATGCCGAAACGTGTGTTTACCTCGTCCAACAATTCATCCGGCTCTTCACCAAATTCAGCTCTTACATATACGCGCGTACGCGCTATATAAAGATTAGGTGTCTCGGGCGACCAGAGTTTGGGTTGCAGCACCCGGGCCTCGCCGTTAGCACCGTTTATGGTTGCGACTGTATTCCCGTCGCAAAGGATATCGGTTACTATCTCTATTCCCGCTTCGTCCGCTTGAATGGCATCGACTCCGTCTTGCAGTTCGACAGCCAGTGTTACAGTAGCACACTCCTCATTTACTTCCGGCGTGCGAACCAGCACACCGAACGTAGGCACATGAATCTTGTTTGTGCTAATCAAATGCACGTTGCGGTACAGACCGGCTCCCGGATACCAGCGGCTCTGCTGGGGCTTGTTCTCCAGATAGACGTCTATATCCACACTGTCGCCCGTCAATAGTTGCGGCAGAATATAGCAGTCAAATGTGTTGTAGCCGTACGGCCAGTAGCACACCTCTTCGCCGTTGATATAGACGTTGGCATGCGACATCGCTCCGTCGAACACAAGCGTGTTCCAGCGTGTTGTATCTACTGCGATGCGGGTGTGGTAGTGCCCTTTGCCCATCCATGGCAGACCACCGCTGCGGCCGGTCTTCCATGTGGCTTCCTGTTCGCCGTTCTGCACAACGACCACCTTCTGCAGGTCGTTGTTGCGGTCAAACGGGCCGCTGATAGCCCAATCATGGGGAACGCTGACATACTGATACGCACCGATAGGGTTGTTCTGCTCATCGAGTTGTGCGAACTGCCATTGGGTAAGCAGACTTTCCTGACGAACGGATGATTGCTTGGGCGTACAAGCGGTAAACACAAGGCATAGAGCCGTTATGGGAATGAGGTGGTGACGAGTAATCATGGTATATTGGTTGTTAGAGTGATAAAGTGGCGTGCCACTTGACACGCCACTTCGTGAATGAACGGAAAGCTTACTTCTCGGCTTTCTTTTCAGCATTCTTCTCTGCCTTCGGAGCCTCAGGCTCAGCTTTCGGAGCTTCGGGAGCCGGTGCTGCAGCCGGAGCAGCTGGAGCTGCTTCGATAATCTCACCGCTGGTCAGCTGCTTGTAGATTGAAGCCTCAATACCTAACATGGCAGGAGCAGCACACAAGTCAATAATCATATTGATAATGGTTCCGATTGTCATGAGCCAACTAACGTGACCGATATTGAACAGAGCGGAAATAATACCGGTAATAATTCCCAGTGCAATACCTACAAGTATCGTAGCGCCGAAGATGCGCCACTTGTTGCCATAAGTCAAGCGGTTGGACTCACGCAGTGCTTCCAGGGCGTTCATGTCCTTGTCAACAAACAGCACGGCTGCAAATGACCAAGCAATGCTCAATACCAGACCCGGAATGATTCCGAAGAAGAATCCAATCAGGATTGCTCCACCCATCAGAGCCATAAGGATGAAGAACTCACCCATGTTCTTGCGGTACTTGCCGTCGAAGATGAACAGCGGGTTAACAACATTTCCTTTGGCCATCTCTGCGGGCAGCGAAGCCATTGCGATGGTCGTGCCGACGTTCAGATACGGAATCCACACTGTCAGAACGTACAGAACAGCAGTTAAGATCAGGCTCACGTAGTTAACGAGAGCGATTGCAAAACCATCCTTGATGGTTGCCATGACGTCTAATTTTTTCATAGGTCATTTAATTAAAGGGGTTAATATTTAGGGGTTAACGGTTGTCTTACAGACAAGGAGTGCCTTGGGCTGGCAACAGCCCAAGGGCACTGAATTACTCCTGCATCAGCAGTTGCATCACAACCTTGGCGGAGTAGGCGACCGGCGTACCGGGACCGAAGATGGCAGCCACACCTGCCTTGTACAGGAAGTCATAATCCTGTGCAGGAATAACACCACCGGCGGTAACCATGATGTCCGGACGGCCGAGTTTCTTCAGCTCGGCAATCACTTGTGGAATCAGCGTCTTGTGACCTGCTGCCAGCGAGCTTACGCCCAGGCAGTGAACGTCGTTCTCTACGGCCTGCTTGGCAGCCTCTTCCGGCGTCTGGAACAGCGGTCCCATATCCACGTCAAAGCCGCAGTCCGCATAACCGGTGGCTACAACCTTTGCGCCGCGGTCATGGCCGTCCTGACCCATCTTGGCAATCATGATACGAGGCTGGCGGCCTTCCTTCTTGGCAAACTCTGCCGTCAGACGGCAGGCTTCCTGGAAGTCTGCGTCGTTCTTTGTTCCTGATGCGTACACGCCTGAAATAGTTCTAATGGTTGCTTTATAACGTCCTACGACCTTCTCGCAGGCATCGCTGATTTCACCGAGCGATGCGCGCAGACCGGCGGCTTTTACTGCCAGCGCAAGCAGGTTCTCCCCCTTGCCGCCGTCAGCCCAAGCCTGTACGGACTTCGTTATCTCTTCGAGTGCTGCCTGAACGGCTTTCTCGTCGCGGTTAGCGCGAAGCTCCTTCAGACGCTCCACCTGCTCGGTACGAACGGCCGTGTTGTCGATCTCAAGGATGTCAATCGGGTCTTCATGATCCAGACGGTACTCGTTCACACCGATGATCTTCTGGTTGCCGGAGTCGATACGCGCCTGCGTACGTGCAGCGGCTTCCTCGATACGCATCTTGGGGATACCGGTCTCGATAGCTGCTGCCATACCGCCGAGTTTCTCAATCTCCTGGATATGTGCCCACGCTTTCTCCATGAGTTCCTGAGTGAGCGACTCTACATAGTAGGAACCGCCCCACGGGTCGATCTCCTTGCAGACCTTGGTCTCCTCCTGGATGTAGATCTGGGTGTTACGTGCGTTACGTGCGGAGAAGTCCGTCGGCAGCGCGATAGCCTCGTCGTGTGCGTTGGTATGGAGCGACTGGGTGTGACCGAGTGCAGCTCCCATGGCTTCGATACAGGTACGACCGACGTTGTTGAACGGGTCCTGCTCGGTGAGCGACCAACCGGAGGTCTGGCTGTGGGTACGGAGCGCCATGGATTTGGGGTTCTTGGCACCGAAAGACTTGACGATCTTCGCCCACAACATACGTCCTGCACGCATCTTGGCGATCTCCATGAAATGGTTCATACCGATCGCCCAGAAGAAGGACAGACGCGGTGCGAAAGTGTCCACATCCATGCCGGCGTTGACACCTGCGCGGAGGTACTCCATACCGTCGGCAAGCGTGTAAGCCAACTCGATATCCGCCGTCGCACCGGCTTCCTGCATGTGGTAGCCGGAG
>JAFSXJ010000033.1 GCA_017444065.1 Paludibacteraceae bacterium
CAGGATTTAACAACACATGCTTGAAGGTCGCTATTGACGAGGCAGGAAACGTCTACGGTATCGCTGCTGCCAAGCCGTTGACCATCTGGGCACTGCCGAAGGCTGAGAACAACTGCACCACTCCTGCTGCCAAGGCAAGCACGATTGTTGTTACTGGTACGGGTACTGCTATTGACAACAGCTTCGCTCCTGCAAAGGTTCAGAAGGTGGTTGTTAACGGCCAAGTCCTGATTATCCGCGACGGCAAGACCTACAACATGATGGGTCAAATCGTTCGCTAAACGCATCGCTATCCCTGTGGTGTGGGGCACCCGCCCCACACCCACATGGGGGCGGAGAAGATAATTTAGGTCAACAATTGCCGACAATTAACCAAAAATATCAATGCGAGTAATATGCCGGAAGTAAGTAGGTTCTATGGAATAATAGTTAGCTTGTATTGGAAGGATCACAATCCTCCCCATGTACATTTTACGTATGGCGATTACGAATGCAGTATAAGCGTTTTAGATAGAGTTGTTGATGGACAAGCTCCGGCCAAAGTCATTGCTAAAGTCAATCAATGGATTGATTTGCATGAGCAGGAGATACTTACTCTTTGGGAGAATGCCCAAGAAGGGAAACAGATAGGTAGAATAGAACCATTAAGATAAGTACTATGTTACGTGTTAAAGATGTGGATTACCAAGGCGATTACCGCTTGGCGCTAACGTTTAATGATGGTGCGCACAAGTTGGTTGATCTTGAGCCCCACCTGAAAGGTGAGGTGTTTGGTGCATTGCGTGACAAGAACCTATTCATTCAGTATGCACTTACACCTATCACTATTGAATGGGCAAACGGCGCTGATTTGGCTCCGGAGTATCTATACGAGATAGGAACAACAATATAATAATCTTCTATGACCCGAAAATGAACGTGCAACGTTGTTTTTCGGAGAGCGGAGGCACGGGTTGCCTTTATGCCGCAAAGCGGCATCCGATGCAATCCCGTTGCCGAACGCGACCGCGAGGGGCATTAGCTCATCTGGTAGAGCGTAACGTTCGCAATGTTAAGGTAAGGGGTTCGAGTCCCCTATGCTCCACTACTTACTATCTATCGACCAAACTTGGGCGATGACGCAGTTAGGCCAGCCTAACTGCATTTTGTTGAAACAAACACTCTGATTGATATGAAACACTCAACCATCCTTCTCGCCTTGCCGCTTCTGCTGGCAGGCTGTGGCGTGACACGTATCGTTACCGTCGCGCCCGAACCCGTTCCTGTGGTGACAACTGCGCCGGCTACTACTGTTGTCGTGGCGCAACCGGTCACCCAGCCGACAACTGTTGTGTATAAGGAGCCCGTCAGTACAACCGTCACATACCCGCGCACGCGCACCACGCGTACAACTACTATAGAGGTGACACCCTTGACGCAGGACATCAGTCTGTATCTCGACCTCCAGGCCGTGGCGGCTGCATTCGCACAGGCTAACAGCGTCGAGGAGTTTGAGCAGATACTGAACTCCAGTTCGTATATCATTTCCAACCTCGACCTCAATCACGACGGCTACATCGACTATCTGCGTGTGCTTGAGACCCTTGACGGCCGTACTCACGTACTGCTCATCCAGTCCGTGCTCGCTGCCAATATCTATCAGGACGTGGCTACGCTCGTTGTGGAGATGGGCTACAGCACGCCATACGTGCAGGTCATTGGCGCACCGTACATCTATGGTACACGCTATATCATCGAGCCGGTCTTCTACAAGCGCCCGCCGCTCTTCGACCGCTTCGGCAGGCCGACGTATGCCCACTGGCGTTCGCCGTACTATTGGGAGCATTTCCCCAACCACTACGGACACCATGCGCCATATCACCTCGGGCATTACCAGGCGTACGTGAGCACGTTCCTCCAGAACCACCACTACTGCCATCAGGTGAACTATGTGGATAACTACCACTACGGCCGCTATGAGGAGATCAACCGCCCTGTATCGCGTAACGACTATGCACAGCAGTACCCCGAGCAGTCGTTCTCACGCCGTACGACAGCTACCTACGTTCCCGCCGGCGGCACACAGGCTACACGCGTGACGAATGCACGTCAGCTCCAGCAGGCTGTGGAGCAGTCAGGCGCTTCGCGAACAACAACCAGCACGCGTACAACATCCGCTTCTTCGTCAACTACGCAGCGTACACAATCAGCCGCTACGCAGAAGCAGACAACGGCAACCTCTTCACGCACAACGGGCGCATCGGCTTCTACTTCTACCCGGCAGACGAAGCCTGCTACCTCAAGCACACGTGCCACCGCTACAAAAACCACTGAGCCTGCGCAGAGCTCGAGCAAGGCAACCACTGCTACGCGTTCCGGCCAGAGCACGACTACCACGCGTGTACGCACATCGGGCACTACCAGTACCAAGCGTACGTCTTCTGCGCAGAGCACACGTAGCACAAGCGGCACGACCACCGGTACGCGTTCGGGAAGCACCTCAAGCACCGGAAGTTCCGGTCGTGCAACCGGTGCGACCACAACAAGCGGAACCACTACACGCTCGACTACGAACAGGACGACTTCAACAAGCCGGTAAGTGACCGTCAGCAACGCACTATATCGTGCCGCGAGCTATATCCGTCATCAGCTCACCGCGTGGCATACCGGAGGCGAAGGAGTGCACTCGCCCACATTGTTCTACCTCGTGCGGATGATCCTGTATGACGACAACGCCTACTATGCCTACACGCGTATCGAGCAGCAGCGTGCCGCATTGCTGCGCAGCACGGACACAGTCCAGCAGGTGGATTACGGTACAGGCTCCGATGTCCGGCAGACAGGAACACCTATCGCTACGCTCCGACGCGTTGCGGACATAGCGCGTACGCACCTGGAGACACCCAAGATTGCCCAACTGCTGTACAGGCTGGTGAACTACCTCGGCTCAACGGAACAGAGACCGTTGACCATCGTCGAACTGGGTACGTCCTTGGGCGTGACGACAGCCTACCTCGCTTCGCCCTCTCCGCGTAACACCGTGCAGACATATGATGGCGCAACAGAGGTGCAGGATATAGCTGTGCAGGTCTGGCGTAACCTGAAGCTGACGAACATTGAGCCCGTCTCGGGCAATATTGATGATACATTGCCAAAGCATTGTCCGAAACGTATAGACCTGGCGTTCATTGACGCCAACCATACCTATGATGCCACACTCCGGTACTTCCGGCAACTGATGCCGGCAATGGGTGAGCAGAGCATACTCGTTGTGGACGATATCTATCACTCGCCCGAGATGGAACGCGCATGGCATGACATTCAGGCGTCCGGCCAAGTCACAAGCACCATTGACTGCTACCACATTGGATTGGTGTTCTTTAACACGCACTACATCCGCAAACACTATAAGATGAGAATATGATATATACCAAAACTGGCGACAACGGCACCACTTCTCTTGCCAACGGCGAACGTGTGCGCAAGAGTGACAGTCGGATTGAGGCGTACGGCACAGCGGACGAACTGAACTCGTACTTCGGTTGGCTCAATGCCCTGCTTGCGCAAATAGGCGAACAGATCCCGCTGGACGAACCCCTGAGCGATGTGTCCGTACATCTGAACCAGGTGGGCGTCGTCCAGAACAAACTCTTCAACCTTGGCGCATTCCTCTCGTGTGCACCCGGGCAGTGGATTACTGAGAGCGATATTACGGACGTCGAGCACTGGATTGACGCCATCCAGGCTGAACTGCCGCCACAACACGCGTTCATCCTGCCCGCAGGAAGCGAAGCGATAGCGGCGGCACACATTTGTCGCACCGTGACCCGACGGCTCGAACGGATGATGGTGCGTCTGGCGGAAGAAAACGAGGCGGGAAATGAGGCGGATTCTAACCTGATGATTGCCATCCGGTGGGTGAACCGTTTGTCGGATTATTGTTTCGTTTTAGCCCGTAAATGTGCCATTTTGCAAAAAAAACTACCTGTTGAGTGGAAAAAATGAAAAAAAATTCGAAAAAAACTTGCACAATTCGATATTTTTTTGTACCTTTGCGCGAAATTTTGTTATTATGCGCCGAAAGCGCACCGCTTTGCGTATGATAATCTGTGGTAAATTGCACGATTAAGCAGGTAAAAGACTATGTATTGGAATCTGGAACTGGCATCGAAATTGGAAGATGCTCCATGGCCTGCCACAAGGGACGAACTACTGGACTATGCCCAGCGTACCGGCGCGCCTATGGAAGTGATTGAAAACCTCAACGAGATTGAGGACGACGAGGAGGAGTTTGAGTCTATAGAAGACCTCTGGCCGGAATTTCCGACCAAGGACGATTTCTTCTTTGACGAGGAAGAGTATTAATCCTTGCGGATTCAATACCGATAGATGATTGTTGGCGTGGGCGTGAAGCGAATTGTTCTGCTGATAGGCGTTATTGTGTGTGGCGCGTTAGTCGTCCGTGCGCAGTTCGACCCGCAGATAGGACAATACATGTATCTGCCAACGGCCTACAACCCTGCGGCGGCAGGGGAAGACGACCTGATGAAGGTGGCGGGATTGCACCGCATGCAGTTCACGGGTATCAAGAATGCACCCATGACGACATACTTCAGTTTCAGTTCGCCGTTTGTGTTAGGCAAAACGAAACATGCTGCAGGAGTCAGGTTCCTCAACGACAGGTTCGGTCTGTTCTCCAATCAGGCGTTGCACGCGCAGTACGCATATAGGCAGCGCATAGGCAATGGCACGCTGGCGATAGGCGTTGATCTTGGATTCGTCAACATCAGTTTCGCCAACGACAGCGTCAACCTCAGCCAACTCAACGCCGATTACTTCACGCAGTCGGATCCGGCGCTGCCGACAGGACAGGGAGGCAACGGCATGACTTTCGACCTCGGAGCGGGAATATGGTACTCGGCACCGACTTGGTGGGTAGGCGCAAGCATGAGCCACCTCACGTACCCGACACTCCATTGGAGCGATGAGTCAGACTACCACCTCAAGGGAACCCTCTACGTGGCAGGAGGATACAACTGGAGGCTCAAAAACAAGGATTGGGTGCTCAAGCCGTCAGCACTGGTGATGACCGACTTCAGTAGTTGGGATGTGAATATAGCCATGATGGCTGAACTCAAGGAGAAGTACCGCTTCGGACTGAGTTACCGCATTCTCGGCAACGTCGGACTGATACTCGGCATAGATATCATCTCCGGACTGCAACTGGGATATACCTACGAACTGCCGACATCAACGTTGATTTATGAGAGCTACGGCTCGCACGAGATATATCTGGCGTACGGATTTGACATACTCAAGCCCAAACGCACCAACCGATACAAGAGCGTGAGATACCTGTAGCACTGACCAACATGCAACAGCATCAGCCAAACGTGGCTGATCCGAAATAACGAAACTACATAAACATTAATTGATGGATATGAAACTTAAAACTCTTCTGCCGATTCTGGTGCTGATGATAGCACTGGTAGGTTGCAACAAGCCTGCGGGTGAATTGGTAGGTTCCGGTAAAGCTAAGAAATTCTCGGAGGCAGACCCCTTTGGCATGCTTCTTATCCGTAAGGGTAGCTTCATGAAAGGTGAGAACACGCAGTCTAACCTCTATACCTTGCCTGACAACAAGGTGATGTCCACCGTGGACGCCTTCTGGATGGACGAAACCGAGATCACCAACAACGAGTACAAGCAGTTCGTCATCTGGGTTCGTGACTCAATAGCCATGACCCTGCTCGTACGTTGGGAGGATTATGCCGACCGCGACGTATTCATGAAGGTTACTGAGGTGCTCAAACCTGCCGAAGGAGGCGAGGGATGGGAACTGCTGCCTGATACGGTGCTCAACTGGACGGCTACGAACAAGATCCCTTGGGGTAAATACATGACTGACGAGGAGGTGCGCAATGCGTTGCACCCGTTGTTCTATTCCGACAACACATTCAACACCAACCGTATGCACTACCACTACTCGTGGAAGAATTACGACCAGGCCAAGTTGCAACAGAACAAGTTCGATGTTGCCAAGGGTAAGTACCCCGACAACGCTACGGCTCGTGTTGACTCCTTCTGGGTGGACGAGACCGGTGCTATTCATGACACCACGCTCGTGCGCAAACTCGTCGAACCGAAAGACCTCTACACCGAATGTATAATCAACATCTATCCCGATTCTATGGTCTGGATCCGTGATTTCCAGCAGGCTTACAACGACCCGAAGATGCTCAAGTACTTCTCGCACGAGGGGTATGCTAACTATCCTGTTGTTGGTGTAACATGGGAGCAGGCACATGCCTTCTGCAACTGGCGTTCTAAGATCATGCAGGACAATGCAGGTCTTGACGCACAGGTCTATCGTCTGCCGACCGAGGCCGAGTGGGAGTATGCTGCCCGTGGCGGTCGTAAGATGGCCACTTATCCTTGGGGCGGCAACTACGTGCGCGACTACAAGGGGTGCTTCCTCGCTAACTTCAAGCCCTACCACGGCGCCTACAACGATGATACCGGCAACGCACCGATGGCTGTGGCCTCGTATCGTCCGAACGACTTCGGATTGTTCGATATGGCGGGCAATGTGTCAGAGTGGACGCTCGAGTCGTTCTCGCCGACGCTGAACAGTATTATCCATGACTATAACCCGAACCACGCCTATATGGCTCGTAAGGATGACCCCGACCAGCTCAAGCGTAAGGTTATCAAGGGTGGTAGCTGGAAGGATGTGAAGGACTATCTGCAGTGCGGTGCACGTGACTACGAGTATCAGTACGAGAGCCGTCCATACATCGGATTCCGTTGTGTACGTTCGTACATCGGAGAATAAGCCGAAAGACAACTGACGAAATAAAGTTAACATAAGTTATACATTCTAAAAATCCTAAAAAATGTCAAGCAAAAAACAAAGTGGATTCATGGCGTGGTACACTTCGTACAAAGGCCAGCGTATTACAGGTATCGTTTACTCTGTAGGTGCATCTGTCGTTATCGTAGGTGCATTGTTCAAGATTCTGCACTGGCCGGGTGCGTCTATTGTGCTTATGCTCGGTATGTTTACCGAGGCGTTCTTGTTCATCATAGGTGGATTGGACGCTCCGCACCCTGTTTATCAGTGGGAGCAGGTGTTCCCGCAACTGATTTCCAAGGATCACGGCGCAGAACCGGGGCTTGTTGATGCCTTGGCTGACAAAGAGAGACCGACCCTGCTCGGCACCAACGCTCCTGCTGCAGGCGGTAATGGCGGTGGAGTAGGTATCCCCGCTGGCTCACTCTCTGACAAGGACCAGGCAAGCCTGGCTGAGGGCATTCAGAAGTTAGCCAAGACCGCAGCACAGCTCAGCGACCTCGGCAAGGTGGCTGAAGGTACTGCCAAACTTGGCGAGAAGATGGACGTAGCAGGTGCTGCTATGGAGAAGTTCGCTGCTTCCGCATCGAACATGTCTGGGCAGACCGAGGCTTACGAGAAGGGGCTGAACGCCGTGAACGCCAACCTCGACAACCTCAACGCCGTGTATGAACTCCAGCTCAAGAACGTAAAGGCTCAGGCGGACGCACTCAAGATCCAGGCTGAAAAAGCCAACGCCACGGCTGCTCAGGTTGAACTCATGGCTGAGGATATGAAGAAGGCTGCCGCCTCTACTGCTGCTGCCGTCAAGAGCAGTGAAGCTTTTGAGGCCGCTTCGAAGCAACTCGCTGCACAGGTTGCAGATCTCAACAAGGTTTATGGAAATATGCTCAATGCACTCGCGTAAGCAATCCGTTTCCGAAAGATAACAGAATTATGAACTCGTCTCTGTTGCCCGATTGCATTTAGTCAGGCAATAAAGATATAAATCCAGAAATTCAGAAATGGGTGGAGCAAAAAACTGTCCGGAAACCCCGAGACAAAAAATGATTGGTATGATGTACCTCGTGCTTACCGCCATGTTGGCGTTGAACGTAAGTACGAACGTGCTTGATGCCTTCGCCAAGGTGGACGCCAGTTTGCATGTCACACTGGACAACACCGTTGAGCAGAATGCTATGCAGTACCGCCGTTTCGAGCGTGCTTACGCCGAAAACCCGACAAAGGTCGGCGCATTGTACATGCAGGCTGACTCGCTGAGGAAGGCATCCGATGAACTCTATGACTATATCCAGAACTTCAAGGTGGAGGTTACCAAACTTGTGGACGGCGAAAGTTATGACTCGCTCGCACGCAAAATTATCAATACCTCTGACTTCGATCACCCGGGTACTTATGCGCTCGTTATGACTGATCCCGAAACGGGATTGACTAACGGTGAAGTGCTGCGTAACAAGATTGAGGCATACCGCGAGTTGCTGATGGACGTACAACACTTTTCCGCGCGTGCCCGTAACGGTAAGCCCGGTCAGATTATCAGTGGTATCTTCAGCACTGCCAAAGGTGTGAACAACGACGGTGACTCCATTCCTTGGGAGGCGTCGGTGTTCGACGGTATGCCTGCAGGTGCTTGCTTGGCTATCCTTACCAAGTATCAGAATGATATCCGTTCCTACGAGAACCGTACTGTGACGCGTCTGTATCAGCGAATCACGGCTAACGACTTTACCGCCAACGACATCCGCGCGTATGTAATCCCTAAGAGCTCATACGTCATTCGTGGTGACCAGTACGAAGCTCAGATTATTCTGGCTGCTACCGACTCAACGGCACGTCCTGACTATTTCGTCAATGGCGTCGAACTGGGGGACGACGGTATCTATCGTTGCACTGCCAGTGGCTCCGGATTGCAGACCTATAACGGTATCGTACGTTACAAGCAGGGGCGTGACACCATCAGCCTGCCGTTTGAGGCATCGTTCACTGTAGGAGAGCCTTCTGCATCCGTGATGAACGAAGACCTGAACATCATCTATCAGGACTATGACAACCGTTACGTCGTTTCCGCTCCGGGTGTGACCGACAACCAGTTGAAGGTCAGCGTCACCGGTGCCAGCGTACGTCGCCAGGGCAAGTTCTATATCCTCCGTCCGAATGCCGGTGCTAAGAGCGTGCGCGTACTCGTGCAGGCTGACATGGGCGGACGTATGGCTACGATGGGTGAGAAGAACTTCAAGGTCCAGAAGTTGCCACAGCCGTCTCCCTACTTCGTGGACGGTGGCAAGCAGGTTAACTCAAGTGCTACGCCGCGTAAGAGCCTGAACAAGAATACGGTTCTTGAGATCGGGTACGGCGAAGACGGCTTGCTTGAGGTGCCTTTCGAAATCACCAGCTTTGATACATATATCCTCCGTAAGACAGGCAAGTCCAGCGGTAACAAGTTCTCCGCTGCACAGCTCAAACTCATCAGCCAGCTCAAGAGTGGCGATATGGTGCTCGTCCAGAACATCAAGTATCGCACCAAAGGTGGCTCGGAGACCCTGTATCAAGGTAACTTGGCGCTCATATTAAAGTAATAACATCTTATGAAGAGAACACTTTTAATCATCGTATTGGTGGGTGCTGCGCTTGGTATGCAAGCGCAACACCGCATCAATTCGTTCTTCAACGAATTGGGTACAGTACGAATCGAAACGCAGGAGTTGGATGAGAATGCTGATACAATTGCCACAATCTTCCACCGAACTGATGATATAGTCTGGTCGCGCGTGATTTATCGGGTAATTGATATGCGATTCAAGCAGAACTTCCAGCTCTATTTCCCGACAAACCCGGACGATCCGAAGTATTGGAGTCTGTTCCGTCTGATTATGGACGCCGTGGTTAACGGTCGTACCACATTGGATGGTCAGCAGGAGTATCTGACCCTGTATAGTGCCAATCCGCGTGGTATCAAGCCGCTGTTCCTCGACTCGATGGTCATCCCGCGTACCAAGGAGATGCAGACGACGTTTGCCATCCGTCCGATGAGCGAGATAATCGATACCGATGACCGCGATGAGTATATCGTGACCTACGATGACTCAATCAACCACCGGTTGGATATCAATACGTACGGCTACGCCAACTACGTACGCAACCAGATTAAGTATCTGACGATGGAGATCGTGTTCTTCGATAAGCACACGTCGCGTTTCTATCAGAAGATTATGGCCATTGCTCCGTTGCAGTCGGCTATGTCCTCGCAGAGAGACCCGTATGAGAACCTTGTCGAGCAGGTGCGTTTCTGGATTCTGTTCGACCAGCTGCGGCCCTTCATGGCACGTAAGTACATGATTCCGTTGAACAATAGTAGTAAACGTGTAACGTTCGACAACTTCTTTGCCGAGCATCTCTACACCTCTTACCTCATCGGTGACGACAATATGTACGACCGGATGATTGTTCAAGGGCAGGAAGTCCTGACAGAGGAGTTTGTCCATCGTGACCAGGAGCGTATAGCCAACGAACTGCTGAATACAGAATTGGATCTGTGGGAATACTAATCCACTGGCAAACAGAGCAGGTGACAAGCCTGCTCATTTGCGTTTTGTAGGTTGATTGCAGGTGCCTCACAACAGGCGCACATGAATTATGCAGAAGAAGAGAAGATTTTGGAATATGTACGTCACCACCTCGGTCAGTATCACCTTGGTGCTGTTTCTGGTAGGTCTGGTGGCTATGGTCACCTTGTCTGCCCATCGCATGATTGAGCAGGTCAAGCACAATGTGACACTGACGGTTGTCTTGTCGCCTGAGGCGGATTCGGCACAGGTTGCACGCTGCGGTATTGTGCTGAGTGCTGCGCCGTACTGCCATGAGTGCCGCTACATATCGAAGGAGGATGCGTTGGAGGAGCATATCCGCTCGTTGGGTGACGACCCTTCACAGTTCCTCGGCTACAACCCGTTGCTCGCTTCGTACGAGGTGAACCTCTCGGCTACCTATGCCAACCCTGACAGCATCGCGCTGGTGGAGCAACAGGTGTCGCAATTCCCGTATGTCAAGCAGGTGCTGTACCAGAAGGACCTCGTTGACCTGCTGGAGCATAATGTCAGCCAGGTGACTTTGGTGCTCATCGGTCTGGCTGTAATGTTGCTGCTTATTGCGTATGTGCTGATAATCAACACCATTCGTCTGCATGTCTATAGCCATCGTTTCTTGATTAACACGATGCGTCTGGTGGGGGCTACGCCCTGGGTTATCAAGCGCCCGTTCGTGGCGCGCAGCCTGCGTATGGGCCTGTGGTCAGCGTTGATGGCCATGCTGCTGCTGGCTGGATTGTTCTACTACGTGCAGTACACGATGCATATCGTGCTTATACCGATCACATGGATGAATATCGCTATCATCGCTGGTGTTGTGCTCGTTACGGGCGAGATACTTACGTTGATAGGTTCGCTCATTGCCGTCAACCGCTATATCCGCATGGATACAGAACGTATGTACGCCATCTGATCCGGAGTTATCTCCGATATATTCAATACAATACGAAATTCTCCTACAACATGAAGCAACTGCCTAAATTCAACTCCATTCTGATTGCCGTCTGTGTGCTGATTATTGTCATCGGCTTTGCGCTGATGGCAGGTGAGCCCTCCGGCGCTACGGAGTATAACCCCGATATCTTTTCTTTCCGTCGTATCACTCTCGGCCCGATGATTGCACTGGCAGGATTCGTGCTGATGATTGTTGCTATCCTCTTTCCAAGGAAGAAACAGAACGAGGATAGCAAAAACGAACAAATCCTGTAAACTATGAGTTGGTGGGAAGCGTTGGTGTTAGGCATCATTCAGGGCCTGACGGAGTTCTTGCCGGTATCCAGTTCCGGGCATCTTGAAATTGGTCAAGCCTTGTTCGGCACAGCGGGCGAAGAGAATCTGACGTTCGCTGTTGTCGTGCATACCGCAACCGTACTTGCAACAATCGTTGTCCTCTGGAAGGAGATCCTCCAACTGCTGCGCGGCACGTTCTGCACACTGCAGTGGAATGCGGAAAAGGACTATGTGGCAAAAATCCTTGTCTCAATGATTCCGGTGTTCATCGTTGGAATGTTCTTCAAGGACGAGGTCGAAGCGTTCTTCGGCAACGGATTGCTGCTTGTTGGTATCTGTCTGATTGTCACAGCCTGTTTGTTGTACCTGAGTGAGTGGCTGAGCAAGCGTATTGCGCAACGCGGCAAGGCAGGTCATGAGGTGACCTACCGTGACGCGTTCGTCATAGGTCTGGCGCAGGCTTGTGCCGTCCTCCCCGGTCTGAGCCGTAGCGGCACAACAATTGCTACGGGCTTGCTCTGCGGCGTGAAAAAAGAGAGTGTGGCGCAGTTCTCGTTCCTGATGGTGCTTGTGCCAATCCTTGGTGAGGCGTTCCTCGATTTGTTGAAGATGTTGCAAGGCGAGATGGTGACCAATCTGGGCATCGTGCCCTTGCTTGTAGGATTCGTGGCAGCGTTCATAACGGGATGCTTTGCATGCAAGTTCATGTTGGAGATAGTACGCAGGCAGAAGTTAGTATACTTCGCCATATATTGCGTATGCGCCGGCGCGTTTGCTATCATCTGGTCAGTTTGCTAACTCCAAATGAGTAAATGGCTGAATGCCTGAATAAATGGCTAAATGGTAAATGCCCAAATGGTAAATGACTTGGTCTTGGCGTTTGACAAACCGCTGCATTGGACGAGTTTCGATGTTGTCAATCGTGTGCGCGGAATGCTCTGTCGCGCTCTCGGAGTGAAGAAGCTCAAGGTAGGTCATGCGGGCACCTTGGACCCGCTCGCCACAGGTGTGGTCATCGTCTGCACGGGCAAGCAAACCAAGCATATCGACGAACTGATGAACCACACCAAGGAGTATGTCGCTACGCTTCAACTGGGAGCTACCACACCGAGTTTTGACCTGGAGCATCCGATTGACGCGACTTACCCTACGGAGCATATTACCCGCGAGTTGTTGGACGAGGTGCTGCCGGCATTCCTCGGCGAACAGTGGCAGGTGCCACCCGTCTATTCAGCCGTGAAGATTAACGGCAAGCGAGCGTATGAGTATGCGCGCAAAGGTCAGCAGGATACAATAGATATAAAGCCGAAGTTGCTGGTCATTGACGAACTTGAGCTGTTGGACTTCGATGACGCAACAATGCAACTGACCATACGTGTCGTATGCTCGAAAGGAACATATATTCGTGCTCTGGCTCGGGATATAGGCGAACGGCTGCACTCCGGTGCGCACCTCATTGCCCTGCGACGCACGCGAGTCGGCGATTATACGGTTAACAATTGCCTTACCATCGAACAGTTTCAGGAGACCCTGTCAAATGAACATATGGTAAATGACTAAATAGTAAATGGATTTATGAAACTTAGTGAGTTTAAGTTTAAGTTACCTGAGAACCAAATAGCCCAATTCCCGCCTTTACATCGTGAGGATGCGAAGATGTTGGTTCTTCATCGTAAGACCGGTGCTGTTGAGCATAAGAAGGTGTCCGACCTCGTCAACTATTTCGACGAGAAAGATGTGCTTGTGTTCAACGATACGAAAGTTTTTCCCGCTCGTCTGTATGGCATCAAGGAGAAAACCAACGCTGAGATTGAGGTCTTCCTTCTCCGCGAACTGAACCACGATGACTATTGCTGGGATGCGCTGGTTGAACCTGCCAGAAAGATTCGTATAGGTAACAAGCTCTATCTGGATGACGACAACACTATTACCGGTGAGATCATAGACAACACCACTTCGCGCGGGCGTACCATCCGTTTTGAGTCCGATTATACGCCCGACGAACTGGAGGCGCAGCTCTATGCTATGGGGCACACGCCGCTTCCCGAGTATATCCGCCGCCCGATGAAGGCTGAGACTGCACGGCAGTTCCGGAAGGAGTTCATGGTTGAAGATGATGCTGATATCGAGGCTGTTGTCAAGGAGATGGATGAGGAACGCTATCAGTCTGTCTTTGCTAAGAACATTGGTGCTGTAGCTGCTCCGGCTTCATCCATACATATCAGCAAGAACCTGCTCAAGCGTATTGAGATTCGAGGCATCAGTTATACGACACTCACTTCTCATGTCGGGCTGGGTAACTTCAAGATTATCGACGTTGAGGATCTCTCAAAGCACAAAGTGGACTCTGAGCAGATTATTATCAAGCGCGAGTGCGTGGAGATGGTCAACAGCGCCAAACTTACGAAGAAACGTATCTGCGCCGTTGGTACGGAGATTATGCGTGCGTTGGAGTCCGTTGCCGGAACGAACGGCCTGATCAAGGAATATGAGGGCTGGACCAACCGTTTCATCTTCCCGCCATACGACACACTTGTGCCGAACGCGCTGCTCGTCAATCTGTACTTCCCGTTGTCGCTCCAACTGATGATGGTTGCTGCGTTTGGCGGTTACGAACAAGTCATGGGTGCTTACAAAGAGGCACTCAAGAAGGATTATCGTTTCGGCGACTACGGTGACGCCATGCTGATTGTCGATTGATATGAATGTTCGTATTGATGAGTCCTGGCGTGAGGTGCTACAACCCGAATTCGACAAACCGTATTTCGAGCTCCTGACATCCTACGTTCGTCGTGCTTACTCCGCTACGACCTGCTATCCGCCGGCAAGGCTTATCTTCCATGCTTTCGACGCGTGCCCTTTTGACAAGGTGCGCGTCGTCATGTTAGGACAAGACCCCTATCACGAACCAGGGCAAGCAGAAGGGTGGGCGTTTTCCGTGCCTGACGGCGTACGTATTCCGCCAAGCCTTGAGAATATTTACAAGGAACTTCAGCGTGACCTTGGCGTCCCTATGCCCGCCTCCGGTCATCTGGAACGTTGGGTGGAGCAGGGCGTGTTGCTTTTGAACGCCACATTGACTGTTGAGGCGCATCGTGCCGGCAGTCATCAGAACAAGGGCTGGGAGGAACTGACGGATGCCGCAATCATGGCGCTTAACCAGCGCCGCGAGCATCTGGTGTTCATGCTTTGGGGCAGTTACGCACAGCGCAAAGGGCAGTATATCAACCGCCGCAGGCATCTCGTGCTGGAAGCTCCGCATCCCTCGCCATTGTCCGCCTACAGAGGCTTTATCGGTTGCGGTCACTTCTCTGCCGCCAACAACTACCTCAGGCAGCATAATATTGCACCGATTGAGTGGTAGAAACATAAACATTTTAGACAAACATACCGGCCATGAAAAAACTCATATTCCTTACTCTCACATTACTTTTTTCACTCTCACTTGCTGCGCAGACGCTGACTCTGATGTCGTATAATATCCGTACATCCTCTGCCAACGAGTATGACGGTCCGAACGGTTGGGAACTTCGCAAGGCAGCATCTGTCAGGATGCTGCGTGCCGAGCGCCCCGATGTAGTGGGTATGCAGGAGGCGAGACCCGATCAGTACGCGTTTTTCCGTGACAATCTGTCGGATATCTATGACGGAGTATCTGTCAGCCGCAATCCTGACAATCCCGTTGATGAGGCTTGCACCGTGTGGTATAACCGTCAGAAGTTCGACCTTGTACGCACGAATACATTCTGGCTCAGTGAAACACCTGACATTCCCTCGAAAGGATGGGACGGAATGTACAACCGGATAGTTACTTACCTTTATTTGCGGGATAAGCAGAATGAACAGCTGTTCCTCGTTTTCAATACGCATCTGGATCATGTGGGTGTCGTGGCGCGTGAGAAATCCCTGCAACTCATAGCCGACAGCGCGATAGCCATCGGAGGCGACACGATTCCGATGTTCGTTATGGGTGACTTGAATGTCACGCCGAAAGCCCGCGAACTGACACCGATGTGGAAAGTGATGAAACTTGCGCAGAACGAAGCCCCTGTGTCCGACTACGGCATCACTTTTCACGACTGGGGACGAGACCAGGGGAAAACGATAGACTACATCTTCTACCGCAACGTCTCTCCGCTCGAGTTCCGTATAGTGCACGACAACTACGGCGCTCTGTATTTGAGTGATCACTATCCCGTCGTCGCTACGTTTACCCGAGAGGCAATCAGCCCTGAAGTCTATAACCTGGTCGCTACGCATAATAACGCGGTTCACCGCCGTCAGAACCGTGCAAGAGACGATATCCGCTTCGGCTTTTACAAGAGCGAGAATGATTCCATTCTTCGCACCGGCAAACGTGTCAAAGTGGTGTTCTATGGCAACAGTATCACGCAGATATGGTACGAACAACGTCCGCAGTTCTTCAACGACAACGGCTTTGTCGGACGAGGGATTAGCGGTCAGACTTCGTCCGACTTGCTTGTGCGTATGCGCCAGGACGTGATAGACCTGCACCCGAAAGTGGTGGTTATCATGTGCGGCGTCAACGATATAGCGCAGAACAGAGGAACAATATCGCTCGATGATGTTATGGGGAACATCATCTCGATGTGCGAACTGGCTAAGGCGAATAAGATTAAACCTGTGCTCTGCTCTCCGCTTCCGGCACGCTCGTTCTATTGGAATCCGTTTGTCTGCGATGCTCCGGAGCAGATCCGCCAACTGAATGCGATGATTTATGCCTATGCCAAGAAGAAAAGAATCACGTACGTTGACTACTACAGCCTTATGGTTGATTCGGATGGCGGTCTCAAGCCCGGACTGAGTGACGACGAAGTGCACCCTACACATAAAGGGTACGAACTGATGGAGCCTGTCATCCTGCAAACGCTCAAGAAGGTCAGGTAATCTGTAATTTTGTTCATTTTATTGTAAAAATATTTGCAAATATCGAATATTTTTTGTACCTTTGTACCGAAATTCTGAAATCATCTACCATGCGAAAGATTCACTACATCATCCTTGTTCTTGTTCTCGCTATAGCGGAGGTGCTTGCAGTGGCATGCTTGCAGAGGCATCGCCTGTCGTCGCGGCAGGTGCTGGGCGAGTTGAAGGTGCTTTGTATCGGTAACAGTTTCTCAATTGATGCGGTGGAGAACAACCTTGTGCAACTGGCAGCAGAGCGCGGTATTGACCTGACGGTCGGCAATCTGTACATTGGCGGCTGCTCGCTTGAGCGCCATGCGCTGAATATCCGTCGTGATTCGGCAGCGTACTCCTACCGCTTGATGCGGCGCAATCCCGATACCGGCGAGTTTGAGCGGATAGTAACCGAAGAGATGCCTGTTCTGCAGGCGCTGCAGTCCGACGAATGGGATGTGGTCACGATGCAGCAGGCCAGTCACTATAGCGGACAATGGTTCACCTACGAGCCGTTCCTGACCGAACTGATGGACAGTGTCAAGTTGCATATACTCCCCAAGACTAAACTCTATTGGTACATGACCTGGGCGTATCAGAAGGATGCCACCCATTCGGCCTTCAAACCGAACTACGGCTGCGACCAGGCGTACATGTACGACGAGATTTGCGGCTGCAACTATATGGTGCTCAAGAGCCATCATTTCGACGGGTTCATCCCGGGCGGCATAGCCATACAGGAGGCGCGCAAGACTAAGCTCGGCGACACCCTCTGCCGCGACGGGTTCCACCTGAGTTACACCTGCGGCCGCTATCTCATGGCGTGCCTCTGGCTCGAGGTGCTGACCGGACGGACGGCTCTTGGCTGCAACTACATGCCCGAAGGAATGACCGTTGAGGAACGGCGCATCGTGCAGAATGTAGCGCACCGCGTAGCCCGACACCCCAAATGGTAAATGGTAAATGACTAAATCGTAAATGATTCGGTGTACATTGCAATCGCAGGAAATATTGGTGCAGGCAAGACGACGCTGACGAAGATGTTGGCGAAGTACTACGGCTGGGAGCCGCGCTTCGAGAGCGTGGGCTTCAACCCGTACCTCGAGGACTACTATACGGATATCAAACGTTGGTCGTTCTGCCTGGAGACGTACTTCCTCAAGGAGCGATTCAAGGACATGATGGCGGTCAATGCTTCGACGCACACCATTGTCCAGGACAGGAGTATCTTTGAGGGCGTGTATGTGTTCGTGGCGAACAACTACCGCCGCGGCGACCTCAGCGACCGCGACTATCAGACGTACATGGAGCTCTTCGAGCATATGAAGCGGATGATGAAACTGCCTGACCTGATGATCTATCTTCGTAAATCCGTGCCCACGCTCATCGCACAGATTCAGAAGCGCGGACGTGATTACGAGCAGGGCATGCAGCTCGATTACCTCAAAGACCTGAACGAGCGTTATGAAGACTTTATCTTCCATCAGTACGAAGGGCGAGTGCTGGTCATTGAGAGCGACAATATGGACTTTGAGAAGAACCCCGAGGACTTCCGGACTATCGTCAACAAGATTGACGCACAACTCTTCGGACTCTTCAGCGAACAGAACTGGAAATAGTATTAACAATAAAAACCTCCCGTCGGCAAGGAGGCCCTTCATTCCTCGGGACACAAAATGATGTTTTGTGGACCGAAGAGCGGAGGCAATGGTGCGCCATGTTTCGCCAAACGAAATCTGCTAAGCACCATGTGCCGAACGCGAATGCATATAGCGGTAGCAGGCAATATTGGTTGCGGTAAGACTACGCTGACGAACATGTTGGCGAAGCACTATGGTTGGGAACCACGTTTCGAGAGTGTGGACTATAATCCCTACTTGGCGGATTTCTATGCGGACATGGCCCGCTGGTCGTTTAACCTCCAGATATA
>JAFSXJ010000034.1 GCA_017444065.1 Paludibacteraceae bacterium
GACATGTATTGCAGTAGGAATCAAGTAGAGGGCAAGTAGGGAGCAAGTAGAGGTTTACTCGGGAGATGGGATGAACATGGATAAAAGTCCTATAAAACCTCGTAATGCCTCCGAATTGCCTCCGAATCAACCCCGACGAAGATTCGAACACGCAGAAAATGTGAGGGTTAAAAAAGGGCATCAATTATCAAAAATTACCAACAATTCATAAAAAATCCGCCAAACATGGCAGATACATGAAAAAAATCTGCAATTATTTGCATATGTCGATTTTTTTTCGTAATTTTGCATCCTGTTTGAATATCAATTGTCAATTACAAAATATTATGACTCATCTACAACCACAAGGCGTTTGGCAGAACTTCGCCAAACTCACACAGATTCCCCGTCCGTCGGGAAAGAAAGAGCAGATATCGCAGTTCCTCGTTGACTACGGCAAGAGTCTCGGGCTGGAGACGCTGACCGACGCTATCGGCAACGTACTCATCCGCAAACCCGCCTCACCGGGCTACGAGAACCACCCGGGCGTTATCCTGCAAGGACACATGGATATGGTGCCGCAGAAGAACTCCGACCGTGTGTTTGACTTCGAGAAAGACCCTATTGAGGCATATGTCGAGGACAACGGCGAGTGGGTGACCGCCAACGGCACGACCCTTGGCGCCGACAACGGCATAGGCGTGGCTACAGCCATGGCTATCCTTGCCGACAAGAGCGTTGTTCATCCGCCTCTTGAGGCGTTCTTCACCGTAGATGAAGAGACCGGTATGTACGGTGCGTTTGCCCTCGAAGGCGGCTGGCTGAAAGGCAAGACACTGCTCAACCTCGACTCCGAGACCGAGGGCGAACTCTATATGGGCTGTGCCGGCGGTGTGGACACCACGGCTACGTTCGGCTATATACCTGTTCCGACCGAGGAAGGCGACATAGCATTCCGCGTACGCGTGTCGGGATGCAAGGGCGGTCACTCCGGCTGCGACATTCATCTGCAGCGCGCCAATGCCAACAAACTGCTGTTCCGTTTCCTCAAGGAGGCGGTGACGAACTACGAGGCACGTCTGGCACGCGTGGAAGGCGGTTCGTTGCGCAACGCTATCCCGCGCGAGGCGGAAGCCGTCATCACCGTACCTGCGGATGCCTACGACGACATCATGAATCTGGTGGACGATTATGAGACCTTGTTCGTCACTGAATATGAAGGCATAGAGGACGCTCTGAGCCTCACCGCTGAGCAGGTGGACTGCCCCAAAACCGAGATGCCCGAAGATGTGCAGGATTTCCTGATTCACGCCATCACCGTCTGCCCGCACGGCGTATATCGCATGATGACAGAGATGCCCGACATCGTCGAGACCAGCAACAACCTGGCGATGATAAAGACAAATGAACAAATAGTAAATGACCAAATGGTAAATACCATTGAGGTCTGCTGCCTGACCCGCTCCGCCATCGAGAGCCGCAAGCGCGAACTGCGCGAGATTATCCACTCGGCGTTCTCCATCGCAGGTGCGGATGTCGAGTTCTCGGGCGATTATCCCGGCTGGAAACCGAACATCAACAGCCCTATCATGCACACGATGAAGAGCATCTACGAACGTGAGTTCGGCAGTGAGCCCCGCATCGTGATTATCCACGCCGGTCTGGAGTGCGGCATCATCGGACGCAACTATCCGGGCATGGATATGATTTCCTTCGGTCCGACCATTGAGCACCCGCACAGCCCCGACGAGCGCGTGAACATCGCCACCGTGCAGAAGTTCTATAACTTCCTGCTCGCAACACTCAAGGAGCTGTAGTCACACCTGATTACCACCCGACACAACCAACAAATCAGCCCGACCATCCGGCCGGGCTGATTCATTGTTAACACTTGCTTGCGTCAAGCTTAGGGTGCCATGCGGTTGATGTCACGTGGGAACATCGAGCACTCCTTGACGTTGTTGATGCCTAAGAAACATGCCGTGATACGCTCCAGACCGATAGCAAAACCTCCGTGAGGGGGCATGCCGTTCTTGAACGTGTCAAGGTAGAAGCGGAAGTTGTCAGGGTTCATGCCGCGCTTAACCATCTTGTCGCGATACTCCTGCTCCTTGTGGATACGCTGTCCGCCGGAAGTAATCTCCAGTCCGCGCATCAGCAGGTCGAAGCTCAGCGTCAGTGTCGGGTCGGTCGGGTCGTCCATCGCGTAGAACGCGCGGTGCTCACTGGGGAAGTGCGTCACAAACACGAAGTCCGAACCGTAGGTGTCCAGTGCATACTTGCAGATGGCGCGCTCCTCTTCCGGAGCCAGGTCATCCTCACCGCGGTGGTCAGCTTCGCAGAGTTTGTTCTCCCACAGAATCTCGTGCACCTCGCTCAGCTTCCATGCAGGCACCTCGTGCGGCAGCACGGGCAGCGTGGCACCGAGCAGGTTCAGCTCATGCGCACACTTCTCGCTCACGGTCTTGATGATATGCTGCAGCAGTCGTGCCTCCAATTGCATCACATCCTCCTGCCCCTTGATGAAGCCCATCTCCACATCCAGCGAGATGTACTCGTTCAGGTGACGGCTGGTGTTGTGCTTCTCGGCGCGATATGCCGGAGCAATCTCGAACACGCGCTCATACACGCCTACGCCAATCTGCTTGTAGAACTGCGGCGACTGCGCCAGATACACCTGCTTGCCGAAGTAGTCCATCTTGAAGACGTTTGCTCCGCCCTCGGCACCCTCGCTGACAATCTTCGGGGTGTAGATCTGCGTGAAGCCGTTGTCCGTCAGGAAGTCGGCAAACGCCTTGGCAATAGTCGATTGCACCTTCAGGATACCCATATCACGCGGATTGCGCAGGGTCACCTGACGGTTGTCGAACTTATAGCGGAGCAGTGTCTCCTCGTCGCCGAACTTCAGGGCGTTCATATCAACCACCTCTGCCGTTGTCGGACGCGAAAGAACGCGTACTTCCTTCACAGCCAGCTCAATGGTGTTGTAATATACGGCAGGGTCCTTGATCTTGGCGTCACCCACCTTACCGGTGATAGTCACAGCCATCTCGCGGCAGAGGTCAGCCATGGCGATAGTCTGACCCTGCTCGTCGAAGAACTTCGACTCGCTGTTGTCAACCACCGTCTGCAGCAGACCGCAAGCCTTTCTGAGGATGATGAACCCGCCCCACTTCGTCACGCGCACGTTGTGGATCATTCCACTCACAGTAACCACCTCGCCGGATGTAGCACCGGCGAGGTTGTCAACTGTGGATATTTCATGCAATGAAATCATGTAGTCGAAGATTAGAGTTTCGGTCCTGCTGCAACCAGTGCCTTACCGGCCTCGTTGCCCGTGTACTTGTTGAAGTTCTTGATGAAGCGGGCAGCCAGGTCTTTAGCCTTCTCCTCCCATTGTGCAGGATCAGCATAGGTGTCACGCGGATCAAGGATTGCGGGATCAACGCCGGGCAGAGCTGTCGGAACCTCGAAGTCGAAGAACGGAATCTTCTTGGTCGGAGCACTCTTGATAGCACCGCCGAGGATAGCGTCGATGATACCACGGGTGTCGCGGATAGAGATACGTTTGCCTGTACCGTTCCAGCCGGTGTTCACCAGATAAGCCTTGGCACCACTCTTCTCCATCTTCTTGACGAGCTCCTCTGCATACTTCGTCGGATGCAACTCGAGGAACGCCTGACCGAAGCAAGCCGAGAAGGTCGGCGTCGGCTCAGTGATACCGCGCTCTGTACCTGCCAACTTTGCGGTAAA
>JAFSXJ010000035.1 GCA_017444065.1 Paludibacteraceae bacterium
CCTGTTCGGATTCCTGGTGGCGACGTTCCGGAAAGAGCTGGAAGCACAAGAGATGCGTGACACGGATGCGCCATTGGAAGTGGCGCACACAGAACACCCGTCTGCATCGGATGAGGTTCGTCATCAATTACCTACAATTATCGACAATTATGATAATGGGATACAGAGCGTCGGCATACGACTGGCACAGAGGCGGAACAAGCGAAGATTCCTGCCGTTCATACGCCTGCCGATGGTGGCTTAGGTGCTGTTTTGCAGCAAAACACAAAATTTTTGTCCACACAACACAGGAAAAAACGGAAAATATTTGCAAATATCAATTATTTTTCGTAACTTTGTGGCGATTTAGTATGCGCGCGTTTATTTAACGCTTATGTGCGCATGCAGATATGTGAACAAAAAAGCGCTATAGAAACAACCAACAGTTTAATCTATTCAGTAAAAATATGGCAAATCAAACACAACAGTCCGGAACGATGTACAACGCAATCACGTCCGGAAGCAAGATTATCGGTACCATCATCGCTGACGGCGACATCCGTATCGACGGCACAGTAGAAGGCGAAATGCAGTGCGCAGGCAAGGTAGTTATCGGCGAGAAAGGTCTGGTGAAAGGCACCGTGACCTGCCAGAACTCCGAGATTCTCGGTACGCTCGACGGCAAGATCACCAACGCACAGACCCTCGCACTCCGCGCCACAGGCAAGATTAAAGGCGAGGTGCAGACGCAGACGCTCATCGTTGAGCCGAACGCACAGTTCAACGGCAGTTGCCAGATGCCGGCGCGTTCGGCAAATAGTGCTAAATGATGTCGCTTGCGACATAGAGCGCACTATTGCCTCCGCTTTCCCCACCACAACCTTGAGAGGTTGCGTCGGGGACCCCAATTAACATGTCAACAATTACCCAAATTACCAAAAATTCAACAATAAAAATAATTGATGGATATTTTGATAATTGATGACTAAAACAGTTCCTTATGCGAATCAAACCATTCCGGGGGATACGGCCCCCAAAGGCGCTTGCCCAACAGGTGAGCAGTCGTCCGTATGACGTGCTGAACTCCGAAGAGGCACGTCGGGAAGCTGAGGGCAACCCGATGTCGCTGTACCATATCATCAAGCCGGAGATAAACTTCGAGCCCATACTTGACGAGCACGACCCGCGCGTTTATGAGAAAGCCGTGGAGCAGTTCCGTCTGTTCCGCGAGAAAGGCTGGCTGGTGCAGGACGAGAAAGAGAAATACTACGTGTATGCACAAAGCATTCCCGACGGGCATCCACTGGCTGTGAACGGCGGTCGCACCCAATACGGCCTCGTTGTGGCAGCGTGGGTGGAAGATTACATGGAGGGACGCATCAAAAAGCACGAGCTGACGCGCCGCGACAAGGAGGAAGACAGGATGAAGCATGTGCGTGTGAACAACGCGAACATCGAGCCGGTGTTCTTCGCCTACCCTCACCGTTCGGACCTGGACGCCATCATAGCACGCGTCGCAAGCAAGGAGCCGGAGTACGACTTCGTGAGCGAGCTTGACGGTTTTGGACACACGTTCTGGGTGATTGACGACGCGGCAACCATCGCCACCATCACACGCATCGTGGGTGACATACCCGCCATGTACATCGCTGACGGGCACCACCGCTCGGCAGCCGCGGCACTCGTGGGCAACGAGAAGAAGCTGCAGAACCCGAACCATACCGGCAACGAGGAGTACAACTACTTCCTCGCCGTGTGCTTCCCCGACAACCAGTTGCACGTGATGGATTACAACCGTGTGGTGCGCGACCTGAACGGCATGACGCCGGAGGAGTTCATCGGGAAACTGAGCGAGAACTTTGAAGTGAACGAGTATCGAGATTTCGACACCTCGACATCTCGGGATTTCGAAATGGTCAGACCCAAAGCACTGCACAATTTCTCGTTGTATGTAGGCGGCAAATGGTATTCGCTCACCGCCAAGCCGGGCACGTACACCGATGACCCGATAGGCGTGCTGGATGTGACTGTATCCAGCAACCTCATCCTCGACAAGCTGCTCGGCATCAAAGACCTGCGTTCAGACAAACGCATCGATTTCGTGGGCGGCATACGCGGGCTGAAAGCCCTGCAAGACCGCGTGGACAGCGGCGAGATGCAGATGGCACTTGCGCTCTACCCCGTGACGATGCAGCAGATTATCGACATCGCCGACAGCGGAAACATCATGCCACCCAAGACCACGTGGTTTGAGCCCAAGCTGCGCTCAGGACTCGTGATACACGAACTCCAATAGACCGCTTCACTGAAAGGACAAAGACCGCAGGCTTTGCCTGCTCAAAGATTAAAGCCTAATTAGTTAAAACATTGATCAAAAGAATAAACATACCCATCCTTGCTCTTTGTTCGGTACTGCTTGTACTGTCCGGTTGCAGCATACAGAAACGCGTGAAGAAAGCCGACAAGAAGTTTGACATCGGCGAGTACTACGACGCGGCGCAAATCTACAAGCAGTGCTACGGCCGGCTGAACAGCAAGAAGCAGCGCGAACTGAAGGCGCATGTCAGTTTCCGTCAGGGCGAGTGTCTGCGCATACTGAACGACCCGAAAGCCGTCAGCGCATACAACAACGCCATCAAACTGAAGTATCAGGACAGCACGGTCTATCTGCGTTACGCCGAGTCGCTGATGTACCAAGGCAAGTACAAGGAGGCGGAGAAAGCCTTCCGCACGTACCTGGAGTGGCAGCCCGACCACTACCGCGCACAAGCGGGAGTGTATGCCTGTCAGAACGTAGCCGAATGGAAGAAGACTCCTTCACGCTACAAGGTGCAGTTATCCAAGGATTTAGCCGCCAAACGTGCCTCGACCTTCGCGCCGGCATACGTGGGCGACAACACCGACGCGCTGATGTTCACCTCGAACAGGCAGGAGCGTACCAAAGCCAAGGAGAAGAAGACGCAGCGTCCGAGTCCTGTGACCGGACAACAGATGTTCCGCATCTACTCCGCCCGCAAGAACGCCTCCGGCAAATGGGAGGATATAGCACCTGCAGAGGGCCTGTACAACAGCGATGCAGAAAGCGAGAAAGCCGAGAACGACAGCACCTCGGGCGGCAAGGCTCTGCCTGCCGAGATGGGCGTGTGCTGCTTCAGCAAGGACGGCAAGACGATGTACTTCACCTACTCCCGTCCGGTGAACGGACAGGATCTGGGTGCAAAGATTTACACCTCCACCCGTGCCTCGGGCGAATGGAGCGAGCCGCAGGAACTGACGCTGTTTCAGGACAGCAGCATCACTTGCGGTCATCCGGCACTGAACGCCAGCGGTGACACGCTATACTTCGTATCGGATGCACCCGGCGGCTACGGCGGCAAGGACATATGGTTCGCCGAGTACGACGGCACGACGTGGTCAATACCGGTTAACCTTGGTCCGCAAATCAACACATCGGGTGAGGAACTCTACCCGACCATCCGCAGCAACGGCGTGCTATACTTCAGCTCGACCGGTCATCCCGGGTATGGCGGACTGGACATCTTCAAAGCCGAACGCGACACCGCCGCTATCGACAGCCTGTCCGGCATGGGCTGGGCGGTCTATAACATGGGCGCACCGTTCAACAGCAACGGCGACGACTTTGGCATAACCTTTGCCGGCGAGGAGGAGAAAGGGTTCTTCTCGTCGAACCGCGGCGACCGCAAAGGCTTTGACAAACTGTACAGCTTCGTGCTGCCTGAGATGGAGTTCATCGTAGAAGGTTCGGTACTCGACAACAACGGCGAGCCGATAGCCGACGCTGCAATCCGTCTGGTGGGTAACAACGGCACGAACACCAAGCTACAGGTGCGCCGCGACGGAACGTACAAAATCAAGCTCCAGCGCGACACGAAGTATGTGATGCTCGGTGCTGCACGCGGCTACCTCAATCAGAAGCAGGAGCTGAACACGCTCGGCCTGAAAGACAGCAAGACCTACACGCAGGACTTTGTGCTCTCCCCCATCAGCAAGCCCGTGACGATGGACAACATCTTCTACGAGTTCGGCAAGTGGGACTTGACGCCCGCGTCCGAGGAAGGTCTGTCGGCTCTCGTCAAACTGCTTAACGACAACCCGAACATCACCATCGAACTCTCCGCCCACACCGACTACGTGGGCAACGATGCCGCCAACAAGGAACTGTCCGCCAAACGTGCACAGAGCGTGGTGAACTACCTCATCCAGCATGGCATTGAGCGCGAGCGTCTGACGCCTGTTGGTTACGGCGAGGAGAAGCCCGTGATAGCCGATGCAGCCCTGCACGACAAGTACAAGTTCATCCCCGTTGAGCAGGAGCTGACGGAAGAGTTTATTACGGGTTTACTTGCCGAACAGCAGGAAATCTGCAACCAAACCAACCGTCGCACCGAATTTAAGGTGCTGCGCACAACTTATAAACTATACTAAATCGGCCGTTAGCCATTAGCCATTGGCCATTAGCAGCCAACGGCTAAAAGCCAAAGCCAAAAGCCAACATGAAGCAATACATAGAACTATGCCAACGCGTGCTCAATGAGGGCGTGCAGAAAACCGACCGCACCGGTACGGGCACCATCAGCGTGTTCGGCCATCAGATGCGCTTTCACATGGCAGACGGTTTTCCGCTGCTGACCACAAAGAAACTGCACCTGAAGTCAATCATCTACGAACTGCTATGGTTCCTTCAGGGCGACACGAACGTCCGCTACCTGCAGGAGCATGGTGTGCGCATCTGGAACGAGTGGGCTGATGAGAACGGCGATCTGGGACCTGTGTATGGTCACCAGTGGCGCTCCTGGCCCGACTACAAGGGCGGCACGATTGACCAGATAAGCCAGGTCGTGGAGATGATACGCAAGACTCCCGACTCACGCCGACTGCTCGTGAGCGCATGGAACGTAGCCGAGGTGAACTCGATGGCTCTGCCGCCGTGCCATACGCTGTTTCAGTTCTATGTAGCAGAAGGCAAACTCAGCCTGCAACTCTACCAGCGTAGCGCGGACATCTTCCTCGGCGTGCCGTTTAACATCGCCTCTTACGCCCTGCTGCTGCAAATGATGGCGCAGGTCACCGGGCTGGAGTGCGGAGACTTTGTGCACACCTTCGGCGATGCACATATCTACCTCAACCACCTGGATCAAGTAAAACTCCAACTGACGCGCGAACCGCGACCGCTGCCTAAGATGCTCATCAATCCTGACGTGAAGTCGATCTTTGACTTCCGGTACGAGGACTTCGAGCTCGTCGGCTACGACCCGCACCCGCATATAGCAGGAGTGGTGGCGGTGTAAAACAGTCAACAATTACCCAAATTATCAAGAATTTATGTTGAGTATTATTGTAGCCATCGCAGAGAATTACGCCATCGGCAAGCAGGGCGGACTATTGTGCCACCTGCCGGCAGACCTGGAGCACTTCAAGCAGATAACCTCCGGTCATCCGGTTATCATGGGCGAGCGCACCTACCTGTCGCTGCCCAAGCACCCGCTGCCTAACCGCAAGAACATCGTCATCAGCGACAATCCTGCATTTGATGACCCGCTGGCGATTGTCGTGCGTTCGATACCCGAAGCCTTGCAGCACGTGGATGCCGACGAGGAAGCCTTCGTCATAGGCGGCGGAATGGTCTATCGGCAGTTCATGACGATAGCCGACAAACTGTATATCACGCATATCCACCACAGTTGGGAGGACGCTGACACGTTCTTCCCGATTATTGAGCCGGACATCTGGAAGCAGACCGCCACCGAAGCCCACGAGGCGGACGAAAAGAACCCCTACCCGTTCACCTACGCAGAGTACCTCCGCAAATAGTGGCACGGTTCTTGCACCGCTTGAAGCAAACATTAAATTTTCGGATTATGAACACACGTTTATTTATTGCATCGATTTGCATAGCTGCCCTGTGCAGCCTGAACAGTCAAGCCGCACCTTATACGGCCAAGATTGAACATGTGACGGTCTTCACCAGCGGTGCCGAACTGGCACAGAAAGTATCCCTACCCTTGCAGACAGGGGACAACACCGTGGTGATCGAGGGTCTCTCGCCGTACATCAACGAGAAGAGCCTGCAGATTGCCCTCGGCGGAGGCGTTATTGTTCAGCAATACGCTTTCTCGACCGACTACCTGAGTGCCGACAAACGCCGCATGAACACCGCCGCTCTGGAAGACAGCCTCAAGATGGCGCAGGACGCATTGGCAGATGCCGAGCGACGTATCAGCACCATCAGTCAGATGCAAGCCTTGTTGCAGACAGGTGTGAACAGCACGCTCACCGCGAACACAGGTGTGACTACCGCGCTGATTGACAAGAACCTGCAGTACTACCGCACCAACGCTCTCAACCTTGCCAAACGACTCGATGCCACCAAAGCCGAGAAGACTGCCCTGGACAAGCGCATCAAAGCCTTGCAGCAGCAGATTCGTGAGAACGGAGGACTGAAAGCCGGCAAGTCAGGCATCGTGACATTGGAGCTCAACTCACCGAAGAAGCAAACCATCACCGCCGCGCTCAAATACTTCACCCCGCGTGCATCGTGGTACGCCACCTACGACCTGAACATCCTGTCCCTGCAGGCGCCCATCGACCTGCTGATGAAGGCGCACGTGAGCCAGACAACAGGTATCGACTGGGAGAAAGCACCTCTGACGCTCTCCACCGGCAGTCCGTCTCGCACCAACGAGGCGCCGACGCTCAGCACATGGTGGCTACAAGAGCAAGTAGTAAGAGTACGCGGGGCCTATGCTGCCAAGAACATGGTTATGGCTGCCGCTGTTATGGACGAAGCGGCTGTTGAGGAGGACGCCGTAGTCGCCAGCCTGGGCAACTATGTCACCACAACCGAGGAAGCACTCAGCGTAGAGTACGCTATCAGTCTGCCCTACACGATTGCAGGCAACGGCAAGGAGCAGATGATTGCCCTCATGGAAAAGCAGATAACCGACGTCACCTACTCTTATTACGCTGCACCGCGTCTGGACAGGAGCGCGTACCTCGTGGCGTACATCAACAACTGGCAGGCACTCAGTTTGCCTGACGGCATGGCGAACATCACCTACAACGGCACGTACTACGGCGAGAGCCGTCTGGCTACGAACAACGACGAGGCACGTGTGCGCCTGACACTCGGCGATGACCCGCAGGTGAAGATCAAACGCGAACTGACCGCACAGAACAGCAAGACAAGCGGCAACACCAAGCAAGTGTCGTACACCTATACAACAACCGTGCGTAATGACAAAAAAGAGGCTGTGAAACTGACCGTGACCGACCAGTATCCCGTCAGTTCGGCTAAAGAGATACAGGTAAGCGTAGGTGACAAAATCACGCCGCCAACGACGGAAAACAAACAAACGGGTATATTGACATACGACCTGCAACTGGCACCGGGTGAAAGCAAAACGATTGTGCTGAGCTACACCGTGAAGTACCCGAAAGACTGGCGCATCAACCTGTAAATCCGTCAGCCAAACTTGGCTGACACACAACACCCCACACAACTATGAAACGCGTATTACTTTTAGCCCTGTTACTGAGCGGCACCATGCTGTTCGCACAACAGACAGGCAGCATCCAAGGCACCGTAGTGGACAGCCAGAGCGGACAAATCATGGAGATGGTAGCCGTGCAGCTGTTCGCCTACTCCGGCACGGACTCAACGATGGTAGGCGGTGCACAGACTGACATGGAGGGATTCTTCTACTTCATGAAACTCAAGCCCGGCAAGTACAAGCTGGTGCTGTCGTCGTTGGGCTATCACACGCGTATCATTCCCGTTGAACTGACGGAGGAGAAGATGATTCGTGAGATGGGCAATCTACGCCTGGCGGAAGACGTGCAGGCATTGGCGGAGATTGACGTCAAGGGTCACGCCGCAGAGATGACCGTCAAGGGTGACACGATTGAGTATAATACCGCAGCCTACAAGATGGAGGAGACCGCCGTCGTCGAGGATCTGCTGAAGAAGATGTCAGGCGTGCAGGTGGATAAGGAGGGCAACGTCACGGTCAACGGCGAGACAATCAAAGCCGTGCGAGTGGACGGAAAGAAGTTCTTCGGCGACGACGTACAGACCGCCACCAAGAACATCCCTGCAGACATGATTGAGAAGATTCAGGTGCTGGACGAGAAGAGCGAAACATCGAAGATGACCGGTTTTGACGACGACGAGACGTCACGCGTCATCAACCTTACTCTCAAGTCAGACCGCAAGCAGGGCTTGTTCGGCAACTTCAACGGCGGCTTGGGTGCAGACCTGGTGACCGACGACGGCAAGTGGTTCAACTATGGCAATCCGGCGTTCGGCGCAACAGCCGGAGAACGGACCAAGCACTTCTTCGAGAACGACTTCCGCTACTCGGCTGGCGTATTCATGAACATCCTTTCGGGCAACTCACAGTCCACGGTTATCGGCAATGCCAACAACACCAACGAGATTCGGATGGGGCGCGGCCGTGGCAGTTGGGGCACGCAGAACCAGGGTATAACTTGGGCGGAGAACATCGGCGTGAACACGAACATCGACGTCAGCGGCAGTGTGCCAGGCATGTTGCTCGGTGGTGACGGACAGCTCGCACACTCCAACAACTACACCACTACCCTGTCGAACAAAAACACCTACACCAGCGGAACGAACTACCTGCAGGACGAGAGTTCCAACTCCAAGTCGAACACATGGGATGCCAATGTCAGGCTGGAGATGGAATATGAGATTGACAGTATGAACAAAGTGCTTATTCAGCCGCAGTTCAGTTACACTGACTCATGGCAGGATGCTTACAACGAATATACCAACGGCAGGTATGCCGAGGGCACGGATACCACCGTTATCAGCGACGGTAACCAGACCAAGAACAGCACCAGCAGGGATATAACCGGCAAGATACAGGTCATCTATACACACTCGTTCCTCAAGCCGGGACGCAAACTTACGCTCACAGCTAACGCTAACATTACCGACACCAAGGGACACACCGACACTTATGCCTTTGACAACCTGGGCGACAGCATTCTGGTCAACCAGTACACCAACAGCGGCAACACATCCGTCGGCTACAGCCTGAGGGCATCGTACATCGAACCTCTGTACAAGAAAGAGCACCTCCTTGAGATTGCCGTCCTCGCAAGCGGCAACAACCGTACATCCAAGAAGGACCAGTACGATATAGGTCTGACTGACACAACCTACAACGACGATTACAGCAACCATCTGCTCAACGACTTCTACACCGAGCAGTTGGAGGCTAACTACCAGTGGAAACATGAAAAGTTCAACCTGACGGTCGGAGTGAAGGGACTGCTATCGCAAACGCGCTCACGTACCTACTATGGCAGTCCGGGAGCATACACCCTCAAGCGAGATACCTTGCTCAACGTATTCAACATCTCACCGAACATCAACTTCCGCTATAAGTTCGGCAAGAAAAAGTTCGCCCGCATACGCTATAACGGTACGACACAGCAACCGTCCATCACGCAGTTGGAGCCCGTGCGCAACAACTCGGACGCAATGTACGAGACGGTCGGCAACCTCAGTCTGAACCCTGCATTCAAGCACAGCCTGCACCTCATGTACTCAACCTTCAACCAGGACCTGTTCTGGAGTCTGATGACTGGCCTGCACGGCAACCTGACGAAGGATGCACTGGTCGGCAACACCATTTATGACGAGACCGGCAAACGCTATCAGCAGACCGTTAACGCTACCGATGCACCATACGACCTGAGCGCAGACCTGATGTTCAATACGCCCTTTGCCAACAAGATGATGCAGTTCAACACACGTACCAGCATCAGTTACAACCAACGTGTCAGCTACATATCACGCGAGCACACGGCAACGGAAATAGCGGCGATGATTGCTGCCAACAATCTCGCTCTGGGCGACAAATCGCTCACAGGCAACCTGCAGGTCAGCGAGAACCTGACTCTACGCCTCACGCACGACATAGTGGATGTCGGAGTGGTCGGCTCATTCAACTACAGCCGCACGCACAACAACCTGAGTGCGGACGCTATCACAAACGTGTTCAACTGGTCTGTCACCGGAGACATCAACTTCAACCTGCCCAAGTCATGGACCATTGGGGCGGATTGTGGATACACGGCACGTTACGGCTACGGATTTGATGACCCGAACGAGATTATCCTGAACGCTTCTATCTCCAAGAGCTGGTCAAATGCCACACTCACACTCAAGGCATACGACCTGCTCAATCAGAAGAAGAACATCGTGCAGGTGGTCGGAGAGAACTACGTGCAGTACAAGGAGTACAACACCCTTGGAACCTATGCCATGCTAACCTTCACATACAAGCTCAACCGAATGGGAAGTCTGAAGGCGAAAGGTATGGCGGGACATATTCAGGAGATGATGGAAACAGGACAGACTCCCGGGCAACCCGGCAAAGGCGGCATGCCACCCATGGGACCGCCGCCTGACAGACCCAACTAATTTAATGCAGCCTAACTTGGCTGCTCAAATAAATCGTAAATGATAAATCTATTCATTACATGGAACGTTGACCCGGTTCTCATTCATATCGGCGATTTTGGTATCCGCTGGTATGGGCTGCTGTGGGCTATCGGATTATACGTTTGTTACCTCATTCAGGTACGTCTGTACAAACATGAGAACTGCCCCGAGGATTGGGCGGACAAGATTTTCCTGTGGATGGCACTTGGTGTCATCATCGGAGCACGTATCGGTCATTGCTGGTTCTACGAGTGGCACGATGTCACCCTCCCCTATATGGCTTCCTACTGCCGGGCTATGGACATCAGTACCGAGCCGATACAAATCTTCGGCTGGACGTTCGTCTATCGCAATCCCTACATCGAGCACCCGTTCTATCTGCTGAAGATTTGGGAAGGCGGTCTATCGTCACACGGCGGAGCCATCGGTCTGATTCTTGCTGCATGGCTGCTCAACAGGAAGCACTTCAGCAAACAGCCTAAGTTCCACACCTCGATGATTTGGATTCTCGACCGCCTCTGCATCGGCGTAGGCGTGACTGCCACACTTATCCGTCTGGGCAACCTCATGAACTCCGAGATTTACGGCTGCCCGACCGACCTGCCCTGGGGTTTCATCTTCGTGCGCAACGGAGAGACTGTTCCCTGTCATCCCACGCAAATCTACGAGATGCTCTACTGCATCGTGGCGCTTGTCACCACCTCGCTCATGTACCGTTACGCCAAGGCGTACCGACGAGAGGGACTGCTGCTCGGAACGTTCCTGCTTATCGTGTTTGTCACACGGTTCCTGCTGGAGTTCATCAAGAACGACCAAGAACTCTTTGAGGCAGGCCACCTGCTGAACATGGGACAACTGCTCAGCATCCCGTTCATCATCTTCGGCATATGGCTTGTTGTACGCGCGTTCCGCCGTCCGTTGAATCCTGATACTGCCGATGCGTAGATTTCGTCTGTACATACTGGTCTTTTCGCTTTTCTCTTTGAGCGCAACAGTCCTTGCTCTACCCGAAGAGGCGGACACCCTCGTCGTCATCCATCAGTATGCCGACACGCTCCGTTTGCAGGACGCACAGCAGACCGTCAACTTCAACGACGATGCCATGCTCCTCGAACTCATTGCCAAGCAGAGCCGGCTGATTGCCGACTCCATGGCTGCCATCGACAGCACACAATTGGATAGTGAACAGGCGCGCGCGCGTATGTTGGCAATGCAGGAGCAACTGAGGCGAGACTCAATCGTCCGCGACTCTCTTCGCATCGACTCCATACGTATTGAGACCCAACGCCTCGTCGAAGAGATTGGTGACAGCCATGTGGAGATACAGGACATACGCATTGAGAAACATATCGTCCCGGACGAGGAGGAGGACCGCGCGGACATTCGACGTGCTATACGACAGCAGTACTCGCCCTGGTATAAGGAAGCGAGAACGCTCGTGCAGTTCACGCAGAACTATATCACGCCCAACTGGTACAAAGGCGGGCACTCCAGTCTGGCTATGCTGGCTATTCTGCGGGGAAACATCAAGTACAAGAAGGATAACTTCGTCTGGGAGAACACCGGCGAGTGGCGAATGGGTATGTCAACAACGGGAAAGACCGACACCATCCACAAGATCAACGTCACTGACGACCTGTTCAAGCTCTATTCAAAAGCCGGTTATCAGGTCTATAAAGACAAGCTGCTCGTATCCGGCGCTATGGAGTTCCAGACCACTCTGCTACCCTCGTGGCAGACCAACAGCCAGAAGCTCAAATCCGGCTTCATGACGCCTGTGCGCTTCAACCTCACACTCGGTCTCGATTACAAACCTGTACAGTGGGTCACCATCAACTTCTCGCCCGCTACCTACAAACTCGTGCATGCCACCATCAACGACCCCGAACGGGTCACCGTCACCGATTATGGTATCGACGAAGGCAGAAAAACCCTCTCCGAGTTCGGTAGCTCGCTACGCATCGAGGCGAAGTACAAGCCTTTGCGAGAGATTGAACTTTATACACTGCTCTATTTCTACACCAACTACAAGCAGGTCGAGTTCGACTGGCAGATTGAGTGCGACTTCATCATCAACCGCTTCCTCTCGACGCACCTCACATTGCATCCACGCTTCGACTCGACGGTCAAGTCCGACGAGCCACAACACATACAGTTCAAGGAACTGCTGTCCATCGGATTCAACCATTATTTCCGTTAATATGTCTCGTCTGCATCACATAATCATCTTTTTTCTTTTATCTTTTAGCGAAGCGGTCTTTTATCTTTCTTCGGCCGCTAACTACTTCGGCCGCGTCGTGGACGAGCATGGTGCGCCGGTCTGTAACGCTACGGTTTATATGGCGGATGACCCCGTTATCGGCACCGCTACGGCAAACAACGGACTCTTCCACCTCACTACCGACCTCCCTGTCTTCTCCGAGTTAATCGTCTCCTTCATCGGCTACGAGAAACAGACACTACTGCTTAGCGAACTGCACGACGACACCACAACCATCGTCCTCCGCGAGCAGCCTATCAACCTCGAGGAGGTCGTCATTGCGGCCAAGCCACAAAAGCAGAAGAACAAACGCAAACGTATGCAGGAACTGCTCGCTGCTGTCTATCAGCAGATGCTGACGGATTTCCCGACCACAACCACTGGCTATCATATCGTCAGCGATGTCCGTATGGATGCCGACCATGAGCCTTGGGGAATGGAGCAGATGATTGCACAGGTCGTCGTCCTACCGCGACAGGGACACATCGTCAAGGACCAACGCACTGGCAAACGAAGCACACTACCTACCGACTCTATCCAGTTCAGCGGCAAGCATTGCAAGCGGTTCTTCGATGCATCTATACGCACCTTGGCGGACAGCATCTATGCAGGAAACGACCTGGAGGCTATTCATCCCCAGATGCGCCGCGCGGCTACGGCCATTGATTCAGGCGTCGTGGTGCATAAGTCGCTATGGAGCATGGGGAACATCGTCTTTGATTTTGCCAACACGATGAACGACATCAACCACTGGGAGGTTAGCAACGAGAGCGAGGGAGAGACCGTACTCACCTATTCCGAGAAACAGAACATCATGGGCATCTTCGTCTATCGAATGAAGCGTCATTACATCCTCCACTCTGACGACCTCAGCGTGTCACGCTTCGTCGAGAAGGCACATATCGAGCTCAATATCCCCTTCGGCCACAAGGTCAAACCGCATGAGATGCAGATGCTCAACCTCCTGAACATGGGCGAGAAGCAGATTGAGCAGTACCGCATACGCAAGGTGCATGCAGATATCAGTTTCAACACTATCTACCAGGAGCGCGGCGACCACCACTACCCGCTCGAGAAGAACCTCAAGGCTGACGCAACCATCATCGGCAAACGAAAGGACCGCAAGCCTTCGGGACGAGGCATGGTTGAATCCAAGGACACTATCTCTCTCAAGATACGCGCCACCCAACGCGTCACCACCCTCCAGACCCGCGATGTCCAGCCCCTCACCCCCAAGCAAATGACCAAGCGACTACCACGTACCATCGTGCCGATATACAGCAACTAACTTCTAAATCAACCATACTATGGACACAAAACCTTTCTACAAAGCAGCCGACAGCCGCTACGACAACCAACAGATGTACACGTTCTGTGGACACAGCGGAGTCATCCTGCCCAAGCTCAGTCTGGGCTTCTGGCACAACTTCGGTAGCGTTGACCCCTATGAGCGCAGCCGCGCTATCACCCACTACGCCTTCGACAACGGCATCACGCACTTCGATCTGGCGAACAATTACGGCCCTTTGTACGGCACAGCCGAGGAGACGATGGGCAGACTGATGGATGACAGTTTCCGCCCGTACCGCGACGAGCTGTTCATCTCCACCAAAGCAGGCTACGACATGTGGCCCGGACCATACGGCAACGGCGGGTCACGCAAGTATCTCATCTCCAGCCTTGACCAGAGCCTCAAACGCATGCATCTCGACTACGTGGACCTCTTCTACAGCCATCGCTTCGACCCCGACACACCCGCCGAAGAGACCCTACAAACCCTCGTCGATATTGTTCGCGCCGGAAAAGCACTGTACATCGGCATATCCAACTGGCCGTTACAGGAACTACGCAGAGCCTATGACTACCTCCAGGCACGCGACGTTCCACTGCTCATCTACCAGGGCAAACTCAACCGGCTGTACACCGAACATATTGACAGCGGACTGCTGAACTTCTGCAAAGAAAAAGGTATAGGCTTTATCGCCTTCTCGCCGCTGGCACAAGGCTTGCTCACCGACCGATACATCAACGGCATACCCTCCGACTCACGCATGGCAAAGGCCAAGTTCCTACGTCCCGAGCAACTCACCGACGACGTACGCGCCAAGGTCGCACAGGTACGCGTCGAAGCAGCCGAACGAAAGATTAGCACAGCCCAGCGAGCCTTAGGATGGATTCTGGAGCAGCAAGGCGTCACATCTGTACTCGTTGGCGCCAGCAGCGTCGAGCAACTCCGGGACAACCTCGCCGTTGTCCAATAACCGCACACAACCGACTATACAAAGGGTGTGTCAATATGACACACCCATTATATTACCTGTAAAATGATTGATAATTGTTGACTAACATATCCATTGTCAACTTTTGACCAACTCTTATTATTCCTACAGCAGTTTCGGCAAATAGTCCAGCAACGCCTTCATATCCGGCAGAAAGACATCCGGCTGCCACGGCGCAAAATCCTCATACACCAGCGGGCCGGTATTCAGGATAACCGTATATAACCCTGCCGCACGCGAGGCCTGCAACCCTAACGGGGCATTCTCGATGACACAACACTCTTCCTTCATTAGGCCACTACGTTCCCACGCCTTCAAATACGGCTCAGGACGCGGTTTGCCATGCGGACACTCAAACGCCGTTATCATTCGTTCGCGGACAAAGATGCCCGGGAAAGCCTGATTAAGCTGGTCAAGCAGCGTCAGTTGTGCGCTGCCTGTAACCAGCCAAATCTGCTTGCCTGCGGCTTGAATGGTCTTGAGCACTTCATACGCTCCCGGCATAGGTTGTGCACCACCCAACTCAACGAACTTCTCACCTTTCTCCTTGTAGAACGCCTCCACCTCATCAAGCGATATCTGTACCTCGGGCTTCTGCGCCTTGTAGGCGTTCAGTATAACATCACGACTGGTGCAACCCTCCTGCATGTAGCAGTCGCGCTGGGTGAAGTGCAAGCCATGGCGTGCCATAACAATCTCCCATGCCCGCGCATGATTGGGCATGGAGTTGAACAGCACCCCGTCCATATCAAAGAAAAAGCCTTTTTTCATTGAGCGAATATGGGTTACTGATGTTGCTCGCGCAACAGGTCATTAACTGTCTTTACGGGGTTAAATGTCGATACAGGCACCTCAACAAAGATCGTGTTCCACTTCGACATAGCACCGTTCCACAGGCCAGGCAACTCCAATGCCTGCAGGTCACGGCCATCCTTGGACTTCTGCGAGATGAATCCGGTCTGCGGATCAACGAACTTCAGCAGGTCAAACGGTTTGCCTTCATAATCCTTGATAGCGCAAACAAGGTCCACAGGATTGAAATACTTCGACTTGGCCATCAGTTCCTTGTCAGGAATCTGCACAGACTCAAGAATCTGATTGCTTATACTGCCATCAGCCTCACGTACGCGGAACGGACCACCACCGGGCTCACCGGTGTTACGTACCACACCGCAGACACGGATAGGACGGTTCAGTCGTGCGCGCTCTTCATCGCTCAAGACGGGCTGACGGAGTGCCTCGAACACACGTTTCTGCTCAGTAACCAGCACACCTGCTAACAACTGCTTGAACTCAACGGTCGAGCCTTTCAGACGGTCAGGAACAACATTGTCGATGTTCTTGATGAACACGATATCAGCGTCCTGCTCGTTCAGGTTCTCAATGAGTGCACCATGGCCACCCGGGCGGAACAGCAGTTTGCCATCCGCTGTGCGGAACGGTGTACCGTCAGGATTGGCTGCCAGGGTATCGGTCGAAGGCTTCTGCTCGGAGAACGATATATTGAACTTCACGCCATACTTCGCTTCAAGCTTCTGCAGATTGTCGGCAATATGCTTGCGGAACAACGGCAGATGGTCGTGCGACACAGTGAAATGGATGTTCACCTCACCGTTCGATGCAGCGTACATCGCACCCTCAACCATGTGCTCCAATGCCGGAGTACGTGCACCGTCACGATACGAGTGGAACAGTAGCAGACCTTTCGGCAGATTGCCGTAGTTCATGTCCTTCAAAAGGAAACGTACTGCCTCCTGCCCATCCTTGCCTGCCAACTGCTTGCCAAAGGCAAACTTGGAGATATTGTCCAGGAACTCACGGATGAATGGTGTCTCCACACCGTTGTCAAGGTACTCGAATAGGTTCTTGAACATACGCGAGGCTGCGCCTGATGCCGGAACAAACTTCAGCACCTTATGTCCCTCTGCGAGATACTGCTGCCAAGCGGCAATCAGCTCCTTGCGCTCGGCTACTGAAGGACTGATTACGCCCTTGTGCAACGCTGCAGGCTCAACTATATCCAGCACAGGGAATCCTGTTTGGAAACACTTCAACTGCTCCTCCGCCTTCTGTACGGAGATGCCGCGAGCACTCAGTTGCTCGAGGTCTTGTTGGGTAAAGTTCATGGTTGTATCAATTTAATTGGTTAATGATCTCTTGGATAGCAGCCTTGTCTGTCTCCTTCATACATCCACGCAGGGTCACCACAGGCTCGACAATCTCCACGTTCGGCATCTGCTCTATCATACCACGCATAACCTTGGCTGCTACAGGTGCCCAGGAGCCGTTCTCCACCAATGCCACACGGCGGTTCTTGTAGCCCTTGAGCTGCAGCTTGTGCAGGAACGTGTGCATAGGCGGGAACAGGTCGGCATCGTACGTACAAGCACAGAGAATCATCTTCCCGTAACGGAACGCGTCCTCCACAGCCTCAGCCATATCGTCACGCGTCAGGTCGGTAAAGGCGACCTTCAGTCCCTTCTGACGCAACTGCCCGGCGATATACTCTGCCGCCTGCAAGGTATTGCCGTGAATGGATGCCGACACTACGAACACGCCTTCGGTCTCCACACCATATGCGCTCCATATGCTGTACAGCCGCAACGCCTCTGACATCTTTTCGCCCTCCAGCACAGGACCGTGCAACGGCGCTATACTGTGTATATCCAATGGTGCGACCTTCTTGAGCACGGCTTGCACCTGCACGCCGTACTTGCCTACTATATTGAAGTAGTAACGCCGCGCCTCGCATGCCCAGTCATCAGCATCCGCGTCATACACACCGAACTTGCCGAACGCATCGGCGGAGAACAGCACGCGCTCCTCGGGGCAGTAACTCATCAGCACCTCAGGCCAATGAATCATCGGCGCAGTTATGAACCGCAGCGTCAGCCCGCCCAGGTCAAGCACGTCACCTTCCTTCACGACAAGGATATTATTGTACTCTACACCAAATTGCAGAAGCATATTAGAGGCAATCTTCGAGCACACAAGCTGCACATTCGGATAACGCCGCACGAACTGCGCAACCGAACCCGAATGGTCAGGCTCCATGTGATGGATGACGAGGTAGTCCGGCGTGCGGCCCATTAGTGATTTCTCAAGCTTGTTCAGCCACTCGTCGGTACAGCGTTTGTCTATTGTGTCTTGCACGGCGACCTTGTCCGCGCAAAGCAGATAGGAGTTGTAGCACATGCCGTCCGGCAGGGCATATTGTCCCTCAAAAAGGTCCAATGTAGGGTCGTCACAACCGATAAAGGAAACAGATTTCATATTCATAACTTTGTTCTATCAAACGTATTTTGCATTTTATGCAATTTGGATGCAAAGATATAAAAAAAAAAGCATAAAAGCAAACATTTTGCCTAAAAAATTTGCACAAATGAAAAATATTCCGTACTTTTGTACAAAATCAAAGAATTCCGACCCATATATATGTTATCAACAGCCGATCAACAAGAGATACTTCGCCGCCGCACGTTTGCCATCATTTCGCATCCGGATGCCGGCAAGACAACCTTGACCGAGAAACTTCTGCTCTACGGTGGTGCCATTCATGTAGCCGGAGCCGTCAAGAGCAACAAGATACGCAAGACTGCGACCTCCGACTGGATGGAGATAGAGAAGCAGCGCGGCATCAGCGTCGCCACCTCCGTCATGGGCTTTGATTACACTCCGTCCTACCACAACGAGGCAGGCACAACCTATCACATCAACATCCTCGACACCCCGGGTCACCAGGACTTTGCAGAAGACACCTTCCGCACCCTCACCGCCGTGGATAGCGTTATTATCGTCATCGACGCCGCCAAAGGCGTTGAGACGCAGACACGCCGCCTCATGCAGGTCTGCCGCATGTGCAAGACGCCCGTCATGGTGTTCATCAACAAGATGGACCGCGAGGGCAAAGACCCCTTCGACCTGTTGGACGAGGTGGAGTCGGAATTAGGCATCAAGGTGCGTCCGCTCAGTTGGCCTATCAACAGCGGACAACGTTTCAAAGGCGTGTATAACATCTTCCAGTAGACACTCGACCTCTACCAGCCCGACAAGACGCACGTAACCGAATCCATTCAGTTTGAGGACGTTACCGACCCGCAAATCGCCCGGTTAGTCGGCGATAGCGATGCCGCCAAGCTCTGCGATGACCTGGAGATGATA